>DASSXP010000138.1:0-15308 GCA_035703755.1 Rhodanobacteraceae bacterium
CCTCGTTCCCCTTCGTTCCGAAGGGGGATGAAAATCATTGTTCAAACAATTTACGGTACTCCGCGTAGCCCTCCTTTTCCAGATCGGCGACGGGAACGAAGCGCAGCGATGCCGAGTTGATGCAGTAGCGCAGGCCGCCGGCTTCGCGCGGGCCATCGTCGAACACGTGGCCCAAATGGCTGTCGCCGTGCCGTGAACGCACCTCGGTGCGATCCATGCCGTGGGTGGCGTCGTGTTTCTCGATCACGTTGGCGGCATCGACCGGCTTGCTGAAGCTCGGCCAGCCGCAATGGCTGTGGAACTTGTCCAGCGAGGTGAACAGCGGTTCGCCGGAGACAATGTCGACATAGAGGCCCGCTTCGGCATGGTCGTTGAATACGTTGTCGAATGGGCGCTCGGTGGCGGATTCCTGCGTGACCCGGTACTGCAACGGGGTCAGGCGGGCTAGCGCTTCGGGGGTTTTGCGGTAGTCGCTCATGGTCAGCTCGATATGCGGTGTCATTGCCCCGGCTTCAAGCGGAATTGAGCCAGACGTTGATAGTACGGTTGGCAGGCGTCGACCAGGTGTTGTTGTGTTGCAGTCAGCGTGCCGTCAAATGGCCGATAGGCGCTGAAACCGGTCGAGCGCCACACCGATTCATACCAGTACGGCGCCCACACGCCATCGCTGTCGCGCGGGCCGGCGGGCCATGCGAGCATGCGCTCGCTGAAGGGTAGACCGAGCCGGTTGCAAAGTGCTGACAGGCTGGCGCGTGGATCGCGCAGCACGTCGCTGGCGTCCAGCACTGGCGGCGGGGCGCCGAGGTGATCGGCAATGCGGTCGAACAAGCGGGCTTGTTGTTCGAAGCCAAGTTCCCACGCGGCAGCATCCGGGCGCTGGATGGTGAACGAGGCGACCACGCGCTCGGGCGCGCGGATCAGGAAACAGTTGTCGACTTGCTCCAGCCAGTCCAGCGGGGTGTCATCCAGCAAGTGCTGGGTCATGTGTTTCTGGTACCACAGTGGTTGCCCCTGCGGCACCGGCCCGACCAGGGCGGCGGCGACGGCTCGGGCATCGCTGCTTTGCGCCGCCAGCACCGCGTCACGACCGGGGTGTTCGACCCCGGTCCGGGCCAGATAATGCGCATAGAACGGCTCGTCGGTGACGACACAATCGGGGCGGTTTTCCCACGCCCGCATCATCGCCGTGGAGATGTTGCGCGGCCCGGACCACATGGCGATGCGGCGCGATGCCTTCATACGCGCGGGCCCCGCGCGCTCTCGTGCGCGACCAGTTGCCGGTACAAACCTTGCAGCCGCTCGACCATCGGGCCGCGCCGGCCGTCACCGATCATGCGGCCGTCGATTTCGTGTGCCGGGGTCAGGCCGGCGAAGGTGCCGGTGACAAAGGCTTCGTCGGCGCCGTAGACGTCGGTCAGGCTGAAGTCCTTCGCGAATGCCGGGATGCCATGTTCCCGGCACAAGCGCAGCACGTTGGCGCGGGTGATGCCGCCGAGGCAGTATTTGCCGCTTGAGGTCCACACCTCGCCCTTGCGCACGATGAAAAAATGCGTCGAGTTGCAGGTGGCGACGAAGCCGTGCGGGTCCAGCATCAAGGCTTCGTCATAGCCGGCTTTTTGCGCCTGGATGCAGGCGAGGATGCAGTTGAGTTTGGAGTGGCTGTTGAGTTTCGGGTCCTGCACGTCGGGCGCGCCACGGCGTACGTGGACGGTAAACAGGCGGATGCCGCGCGCAACCGTCTCCGGCAGCGGCTCCTTGTACTCCGGCACAATCACGATGGTCGGCGGGCCGATCACGAAGCGTGGGTCCTGGTGCGGTGTGGCCTTGAGACCGCGCGTCACCATCAGGCGGATGTGCACGTGCTCGCGCATGTCGTTGGCGCGCAAGGTATCGACGAGGCGGGTAGTCAGTTGCGCGCGATCAAGGCCGATGTCGAGGTCGATGGCCTTGGCGCCCTCGTACAGGCGGTCCAGGTGCTGGTCGAGGAAGGGCAGGCCGCCGGCGTGTACGCGCAGGCCTTCCCACACGCCGTCGCCGAGGACGTAGCCGGCATCGAACACGGAAACCTTGGCGTCCTCACGCGGCACCAGTTCGCCGTTGAGGTTGATGCGGATGGTCGCGTTGCGCGGATCGGGAAGGTAGTCGTGGGTGCCTTTGCTCACGATGGTCACGGCAGAGGATGGGCACTCAGTGTAGGCCAAGGCTGGCACGCCGGCGTGGGTGATTGGTGTACGACTTTCCGCGCACGACTGCGGCATACTGGCACGGCTGCCGCGCGTGGGCGCGGACCGGGGAGCGGAAAATGGCGATTGAACTTTCAATGTTGGGCTGGTCGGTGGTGCTCGGGCTGGTGTACGTGTTCACGGCGTCCATGCTGGCGACGCGTGAACGCGGCATGGCGTGGAATGCCGGCAACCGCGATGGCGCCGCCAAGGCTTTGGGCGCATCCGCGGATCGCGCATCGCGCGCGGTGCACAATTTCCTTGAGACCTTCGCCTTTTTCGCCGCTGCGGTGCTGGCACTGGTGGCCGCTGGCAAGACCGATGCCCAGACGGCTCTGGCCGCACAGGCGTATTTCTGGGCGCGGGTGGCGTATCTGCCGTGTTATGTGATTGGCATTCCGTACCTGCGTTCGGCGATCTGGGCGGTGTCGCTGGCGGCGATTGTGTACCTCTTGTATGCGCTGCTGGTGTGAACGACGCTGGTCTGGACAATCCGTTCTGGGCCGCGCTCAATAGCCGCCATCGCGGTGTGGCGGTGCGCGCGGGCGAAGTCGCTGCACGCTACCCAGCGAATTTGGCCCCCTTTCTGGGCGTGGCCGACGACAGCACGCCGACCGATGCGGCATTGGCCGAGCTGGTGGCGGCAGATGAAACCTGGCTCGCCCTGGGGGTGCGGCCGCAATTGGGTTCGGGCTGGCGGGTGCATGCGTTCCCGCCGTTGGCACAAATGGTGCGGGAGACGCCGTTGCCGCCGCTCGCTGGTGCCGACATCGTGGCGTTGGACGCCCGTCACCGTGCCGACGTGCGGGCGCTGACGGCGTTGGTGTATCCGCACTACTTCCGTGAGCGTACGATGGAGCTGGGGCGCTATTTCGGGATCTTCCAGCAAGGGCGGCTGGCGGCGATGATCGGCGAACGGCTCGGCACCGATCAGGCAACCGAGCTGAGTGCGATTTGCACGCACCCGGATTTTGTCGGCCAAGGCCATGCGCGGCGTTTGACCACCTTTCTGTGCAACGAACTGCTGGCGCGAGGCAGGTTGCCGTTTTTGCATGTCAGTTACGAAAATGCGCGTGCGAAAGCGCTCTACGAGCGGATGGGTTTCGTCCGCCGCGGCGATCTCGGTTTCTGGTCGCTCTCGCGGGCGTGATGACGGCGTTACTCGAAGCCATCGGCAAAAATGTGATCGCCCGGTTCGGCCAGCAGCACATAGCGCGATTCGGTGAACTGGCCGGCGTCGCCATGCGTGCCCCACAGGGGCTGGATGCGGATGTCGAGCGAGCTTGCCGGCGTGGCCAGCGTCAGTGGGGCATCCTGTTCCTGCCAGCGCCGCGCGCTGTCCGGCCGCAGCGGCGGGAAATAGCCGGCGCGGGTGTTGTTGAGGTAGATCGCCGCCGCCTGACCGGGTGCAGCGGCATCGACCACGCGGCGCAAGTGCAACACGGTCGACGGGTCGGCGAGCTCCACATGGAATTGGCTGGCGCCCGCGTTTGAGCGGCACACCGTTGCCGTGCGGGCAGTCGCAGCGGCATCGGCGTAATGGGCGACCAGTGGACCGCACTGCGTACCGGCGGCGGCTTGCCAAGCGTATCGCGCCACCGCAACGGGGTCGCCGAGTTCCAGCGTGGCGACCGGCACCAGCGCGCGTGCGTCCGTGCGGTAACCGTAAGCCACCGTGTCCATGCACACCGACAGCGCTTCGGCGGGCGAGGCGCCGGCTTCCTGCAAGACTTCGATGCCGTTGTCGAAACCGGGCGCATCGGCCAGCAGCAATCGCCACATCGCGCTGCTGCCGGCGGTGTCGACCACGCTGGCGCCGGACCACGGCTGGCGGTAGGCGCGGCCCCAGTCGAAATAGAAGCCACCATTGTAGAAATCTTCCAGGCCGCTGCCTTGCCAAGCGGGTGCGATCTGGCCGTCGAAACGCAACCGCGTGTCGCCTTCGAGGTAGCGTGCATCGATGCCGCCGTCGTGGGCGTAACGGCCAGCCAATGCCAGCAGTTTGCCGCGGCCGGGCAGCGCCAGCAGGGTTTGTTGATGGTTGGTGCCGGGGCTGCACGCTGCATGGCGGCGCGCGAACCAGTGCCCCGCGTTGAGCGGCACCGGCGCGGGGTCGAGTACGGTCTCGACGCTGACTGGAAAACTGCCGGCAAGGCCGGCATCGCGCAGTGTCAGCTGGAAGCCGTGGCGATACGGCAACGGCCACCACAGGTACAGCCAGCCAGCGGCGTCCAGTCCCATCAGCGGCGAGCGCGGTGGCAGCGGATCGCCCGGGTCCACCGCGGTCAGGCGTGACAGCGGCAGCGAGGTCGCCGTGTCACCGTCGATGGTGATGTCGAGTGTGAGCGACGCCCACGCCGCGGGGTCGACTTTGACGCGCAGGCCACCAATCCAGCCGCTGCCGTTGTCGCTGGCAAAGGTCCATTGCGTCAGCGGCCCAACCATCTGGCTGGCCGCTTGCGGCGGCAGTCCGCGTGTCCAGGGGTCGCTACCCTCGGCCGACAGGAATGCCAGCAAGCCGGGAAAGCGGTCACTCAAAGCAAAATCGTCGGTGACCGTGCCGGGCGGCAGCCGCTGGGCATCGATCTGGTACCACAGGCGGGGTGGTGCGGGCGGCGTATCGGTGCTGCACGGGCCGGGCAAATCCAGGCCCGCGAGGGCGATGCGCAGGCCGTGCGCGTAGCGGATCGGCACGTAGCTGGTGTAGCCACCGCTGCCGCTCGCCGGGTCGAAAACCAGTGGCGGCAGGAAGGGCGCCAGACTGCCGTCGAAAAGCTGGCGCAGAGGCACGTCCAGCGCGGCGCTGGTGGCATTGCCGAAATACAGCTTCACTCGCAGCGCGGTGTCGAGGCAGGTCGGTTGGGGACCGCCGCTGGTCAGCCAGAGTCGGGTGACGATGCCGGCGCCGGGGTCGTCGTAGATCACCGCATCGCCGTTGGCATCGAGATACAGCCAGCGATCCGGCTGCGGGTTGGTGGCGGTGGCGTCGCCGCCGCTGCGGTCGTAGCGGCAATTGTCGCCACAGAAGCTGGAGCGTTCGACTGGCACCGCCGCCGCGTCGAGGCCGGCCAGCGCCGTCGGCGAGGACCAGGCAGCCCACGGCGGCGCACTGGTGGTTTGCGCCCTGGCGCCGCCGAACAGCAGCAGCATGGTTAGCGCGGCAAAGCGCATGTTGCGGGGGAGTGGGTGTGCTGGCGGCATGGCGTGGCAGCGTTCGGGCTTGATTGGACACGGGGGTGTGCCTTCGATCATACGAATTTCGGCGCCGTGCCGCGCCAGCACCCCGCGCCGGCCGGGTTTCGCGCTGGCGCCGGCTCGCAGCAACGGTTACCGTGGGCAGCTCCGCCGTTTGCAGACGCCCCGCCACGATGACGCCCCCCGCCACCGCGACCCCCGAGGCGCCGCTGCCGCGCCAGATTCCCTACATCATCGCCACCGAAGGCTGCGAACGCTTCAGCTTTTATGGCATGCGCAACATCCTGATTCCGTTTCTGGTGTCGAGCCTGTTGCTGTACCTGCCCGAGAGCTTGCGCGGCGGCGTGGCCAAGGATGTATTCCACACCTTCGTCATCGGCGTGTATTTCTTTCCATTGCTGGGCGGTTGGATCGCCGACCGCTTCACCGGCAAGTACCCGGCCATCCTGTGGTTGTCACTGGTGTACGTGGCGGGACACGCCTGCCTCGCCCTGTTCGAGGACAACCGCAACGGCTTTTTCTTCGGCCTGTTCCTGATTGCGCTCGGTTCGGGCGGCATCAAGCCGCTGGTATCGGCTTTCGTCGGCGACCAGTTCGACGCCAGCAACAAGCACCGCGCCAAAGTGGTGTACGACGCGTTCTACTGGATCATCAATTTCGGCTCGTTCTTCGCGTCTTTGCTGATGCCGATCTTTCTGCGCGAGCTGGGGCCGGCGATTGCCTTCGGCATCCCGGGCGTGCTGATGGCGGTTGCCCTGCTGGTGTTCTGGCTCGGCCGCAAGCGTTATGTCCATGTGCCGCCCGCGGCGGCGGACCCGCATTCACTGCTCAAGGTGGCGCGGACGGCTTTGCTCAGCCGCCGGCCGGGGCAGTCGCGGCCGGGCCTGGCGATTGCATTGGCGAGTGGTGTTCTGGCGCTCGGCCTGTTGCTGCTGATGCCGCGGTTTGGCGTGGTAATTGCGGCGTGTCTGTCGCTGGGCGCGCTGCTGCTTGGCGCCGG
The DNA here is from genome assembly GCA_035703755.1 of Rhodanobacteraceae bacterium. Classification (GTDB taxonomy): domain Bacteria; phylum Pseudomonadota; class Gammaproteobacteria; order Xanthomonadales; family Rhodanobacteraceae; genus DASSBG01. The sequence continues at coordinate 6,418 of DASSXP010000138.1, forward strand.
GATCGGCACCTCGATGCAGCTCGAACGGGCGCGTGGCCAGCATCCGGATGCGGCGGTCGACGGCGTGCGCGGGGTGTTGCGGGTGCTGATCGTGTTTGCACTGGTAACGCCGTTCTGGTCGTTGTTCGACCAGAAGGCTTCGACCTGGGTGTTGCAAGGCGCCGACATGGCCAAGCCCGGCTGGTTCCATGAAGCGCAGATGCAGGCGCTGAACCCGCTGCTGATCCTGCTCTTGATCCCGTTCAACAATCTGGTGGTGTACCCCTTGCTGCGGCGCGTCGGCATCGAACCGACGGCGCTGCGGCGGATGGGTACGGGGCTGGTGTTTGCCGGTCTGGCGTGGATCGTGGCCGGCCTGTTGCAACTGGCACTGGATGGCGGCAACGCGGTGTCGATTGCCTGGCAGGTGTTGCCGTATGCGCTGTTGACGATGGGCGAAGTGCTGGTGTCGGCCACCGGGCTCGAGTTCGCCTATAGCCAGGCGCCGCGCTCGATGAAGGGGGCGATCATGAGCTTCTGGATGCTGTCGGTGACCTTCGGCAACCTGTGGGTGCTGCTGGCGGACGCCGGGGTGCGCCAGCCGTCGGTGACCGCCTGGGTGGCGGGAACCGGTCTCAGCGAGATGGCATTCCTGATGTTCTTTTTCGCCGCGTTCGCCTTGTTGGCCGCGTTGCTGTTCGCGCTCTACGCGCGCCGTTACCCGATGCAGGATTTTTATCGGCGTTGAGCGGCGGCAAGCAAACGCCTGGCGGCCCGCGGCGGTTGACTGCGCGGGCCGGTCGGGTGCACAGTTCCCGTGCATTACCCACATGCGCAAGAAGTCCGTGCGCCGTTGCTTTGGTGGCCAGCCGTGCTGGCCGTACCGGTCGGTTGCCGCCCTGGGGAGCCGACATCTCGCCGACGGAGACATGCCGATGGACGCTCGCTACGAGTTGCAGGGGACCTTGAAGGACATTGCCAGTTACCCGCGTTGGGCGCGGGAGATGCTGGCGGCCTGTCAGGAGGCCAAACAGGCGGTGCTGGATCACCCGGTCTGGCGCATGATGCACGACGCCACCATCGATGCCACCACCATGCGCCATTTCATGATCGGCGTGTGGCCGTTCATCGAGCGCTTTCCGGGCTACATGGCGCACAGTCTGCTGAAAACCCGCTACGGGCGCAGCGCCGGTGACGACGCCGCGCGGCGCTGGCTGGTGCGCAACATCCGGGTCGAGCAGAATCACGCCGAGTACTGGCTCAACTGGGCCGAAGGCGCCGGCATTGCCCGTGAGGAGGTGTTCCACGGCGCAGCACCAGCCGGTTGCCGCGTGCTCGCCGATTGGTGCGAGGAGGTGAGCCGCGATGGCAGTCTCGCCGCGGGGCTGGCCGCGACCAATTACGCCATCGAAGGGGTCACGGGCGAATGGGCCCAGTACGTGTATGACAGTGCGGCTTATCAGGCCAGTTTCCCGTTGCAGTCGCGCACGGCGAGCCTGCGCTGGCTGCAACTGCATGCCGCCTACGACGACGCGCACCCGTGGGAGGCGCTGGACATCGTCTGCACCTTGCTGGGTGCGGCACCCGAACCGGCCGAGGTGGAGCATCTGCTCGAGTGCATTCGCCGCAGCTACGTGTGCATGCGCCAGGTAGGCGACAGTTGTCTGCCACAGGTCGGGCACGGCGGCAGCGCAGGTGTCGCCGTGGTGGCGTAATCGATTTCCATGACGCGCGCCCCGGAAGTCGACAGCCAAACATCCGATTCCGGGCCTGGCGCGGTGGTCGATTCCTCACCGCAATTGACGCGGCGTTTGCTGCCGTTGGCGTGGGCGCTACTCGCTTTGCTGGCATTGCTGCTGGCGGTGATCTGGGGCGTGTTGCAAGCGCAGTTGGTTGCCTCCGGGTTTCTCAACAGTGAGAGCATCTGGTCGAAAGCACAGAAGCAGGCGGTGATTGACCTCGATGCTTACGCTGCCAGTGGCGACCCGGCGCGCCTGCTCGACTATCGCCGCAGCGCTGACTTGCTGGCCTCGGACCGTTGGGCACGCGACGCGCTGGCCGGTGGCGATGCCTCGCAGCTGGAAATCTCGGCGGCGTTCACCCGTGGCAACGTGATGCCGGCGGCGAAGCCCGGCATGATCGTCGCACTGCGCCATTTCGCCACCGCGCCGTACCTGCGCGAAGCCCTGGCGCAATGGCGCGCGACCGATCCGTTGCTGGATGAACTGCAAGCCATCGCCGGCCAGCTCAAGGCGGCCTACGCCAGCGGCCGGGTCGATACGGCGGTGCGCGATCGAATGCGCGCGCGCATCGGTGCCATCAACCGTGCCATCGAGCCGTTGAGCAATCGGTTTTCCGTTGCGGTGGCGCGCGGGGCCGAATGGCTGGGGCGTGCCTTGTTTCTGACGGTGCTGGTGGTGGCGGTGCTGGCGGCATTGCTGTGGCTGCAGCTGGCGCGGCGGATACTCGGTGGCATTCGCAACAGCGAAGAGCGCTTTCGCCTGCTGTTCGACAGCAGTGCCGATGCGCTGGTGGTGGTGGAGCAGGGAACAGAACGCATTCTGGCGGTCAATCGTCGGGCCGAAGAGTGGAGTGGCCGCCGTGGCGCCGAATTGCGTCTGCTGCGCTACGAACGCCTGTTCACCGGTGCGCGGCCGCCAACCGAACAGGGCGCCAGCGCCCGCTTGCGCAGTGCGCACGGCAGCCCACGACCGGTGGAAATGCACAGCACCGAGGCCGACTGGGGCGAAATACCGGTGCGCCAGGTCGCCTTGCGTGACGTCTCGGAGCGGGTGGCCAGCGAACAGGCGCAGCGGGTGGCGGCCGAGGCACTGGCCAACATCGCCGATGGCGTGATCATCGCCGACGCCGATCGGCGCGTGACCGCGGTCAACGCGGCGCACGTCGATATCAGCGGTTACAGCGGCGCGATGCTGGCTGGAAAGCGCTTCGACGACCTGCGTCGCATGCCAAATGGCGAACGTTTGCCAGACGCGATCTGGAGCGCGGTTGCGGCTGGCGCGCACTGGCGCGGTGAAGTGCAAGCCCGCCACCATGACGGTGGCGTGTATCCGGAACTGCTCAGCATTGGCGCCATTCGCGGCCGCGACGGACGCGTGCAGCATTACGTTGCCACCTTCAGCAACATTGCCGAGGCCAAGGCGCATCAGCGCCGGCTCGAATACCTCGCCGCGCACGATGGCTTGACCAATCTCGTCAATCGTGCCGAGTTCGAGCGCTTGTGCGACGCCGCCATCCTCGCCGCCAAAAGCAGCCAGTCGAGCCTGGCGGTGCTGGTCATCAACCTCGATGCGTTCAAACTGGTCAATGACCGCTACAGCCACGCGATTGGCGACCGGGTGCTGAAGAAATTGGCCGAGCGGCTCGAACGGCAGTTGCCCGAACACGGTGTCGCCGGCCGCATCGGTGGCGATGTGTTCACCGTGCTGGCCGGGCAATTGACGTTGCGTGAGGATGTGATCGCGCTGGCGCAGCGGGTGCTGACGGCGCTGGCGACGCCGGTGGTGCTGGACGAGTATGAGGTCCGCCTGAGCGCCAGTGTCGGCATTGCCGCCTATCCGCTGGACGGCGACAACGCGGCGCAGCTGATTGCCCGCGCGGATGCGGCGATGGGCGTCGCCAAAAGCGAGGAGCGCAATGCCTGGCGGCTGTACTCGCCGATGCTGCAGAACCGCATGCGGCGACGTCTGCTGTTGGCCGCGGATTTGCGTCAAGCGCTGGTGTCAGACCAGTTGCGCCTGGTCTACCAACCCAGTGTGGAGCTCAACAGCGGGCGGATCGTCGCGGTGGAGGCCTTGCTGCGCTGGGACCATCCCGATCGCGGCGAGATTCCGCCGGGCGAGTTCATCCCGATCGCCGAAAGCCTGGGCGTGATCCGGCGCATCGACGAGTGGGTGCTGCGCCACGCCTGCCGGCAGATTCGCGCCTGGAATCGCCTCGACATGCCGCCGATTCGGGTGGCGGTCAACGTGTCGGCCAGTTGGTTCAGTCATCGTGCTTTTGTCGACGGCGTGCGCCGCAACATCGAGATGCACGGTATCCGTCCCGAGCGACTGATGCTGGAGGTGACCGAGGGCACCATGCTGCGCCTGGGCGACGAAACCGAGCGTACCTTGCATGCCTTGCACGATCTTGGGGTGGGTGTGGCGATTGATGATTTCGGTACCGGCTACTCTTCGCTCGCGTACCTGAAATTGCCTGCGGTGGCCTGCCTGAAGGTCGATCAATCCTTCGTTGCCGGCATCCCTTCCAGTGACAAGGATGTGGCTATTACCCAGGCGGTGCTGGCGATGGCGCGCAGCCTCGGCTTGTACGTGATTGCCGAGGGCATCGAGACCGAGGCGCAGCACGATTTTTTGCTGCGCGCGGGCTGTAGCGAGGGCCAGGGCTATTTGTATTCCTGGCCGGTCAGTGCCGCAGCCATCGAGCATCTGCTGCGCCCGCAGGGCGGTGACCGCAGCAAGGCGCGGCTGCAACTGGTGCCGCCGTGGCGGAGCTGATGCACTACTCGTCGTGGCTGTCCGATGGGACGCTGGCGCGGGCTTGCCAGCGGGCGGCGTCGGCGGCGTGTCCCGGCAGTCCGCGGTAGGTGGCGGCGAGCTCCGCCGCGATTTTCTGTTGCAGCGCGGTTTGTGATTCGTCGCCCGCGGCGTGCCAGGCACGGGTCAGCCAGTCGGCGGCTTGGCGCGGTTTGCCTTCGGCCAGCGCCACCTTGCCGAGCAGCCGCTGGACGCCAGGCATGGCGCTGTGCAAGTCGCCGTTATCGCGCTGCGTGAATGCGGCTTCCAGCAGGTGCCGGGCCTTGGCGGGATCGCCGAGACCCAGCTCGACTTCGGCCAGGTTGATCGCTACGCGTACCGTGGTCGGGTAGTCGCGGCCCAGGCTTCGGGTCATGCCTTGCCAAGCCTTGCGCAGCGGCTCGGCGGCGGCTTGCCAGTCCTGCTGACGGCGCGGCCAGGCGGCGATGTTGTTGAGCAGATTGAGGGTGCGGGGATCGTACTCACCGAAGGCGTCGAGATACAACGGGTACAAGGCTTGATACTCGGCGTGGGCGCGCGCGCCATCACCAAGCCGGCCATGCACCCACGCCAACATGTTGCGCAGCTCCAGCGTGTCGGCGTCCTGTGCGCCGCGCGTCGCCGTGAACTCGTCGACGGCAGTGCGAAAGGCCGGCTCGGCCTCGGCATAACGGCTCTGCTCGGCGAGCACGATGGCCAGCGCCGCGTGTGCTTCGGCGCGGTCTGTCGCTGCGGCAGCGCCGTGTTGGCCGAGCTGTACAAGTGCTTGCTGCAAGGCGTGTTCCGCGCGTTCGGGGGCGAGCGCGGTCAGTACGCTGCCGAGACGCAGGCGGGCGCGGGCACTGTCGATGTCGGTATCGCCAAATGCTTGGCGGTGTAGTGCCAGGCTGCGCTCGGCCTGTTGTTGCATGTCCGGTGCCACGCGTTGTTCGGCCAGCGCGACTTGCTCGCGCAGGCTGGCCAGGCTGCGTCGATCCTGACTTCCCAGCGTGTCCAGAAAGAGTGCCGTGGCCTCGGCCTGGACGGGGTGCGCGGCATCGAACTGGAACAGATGGCGATAGCTGCTGGCCAGCGTCTGCAACAGCGCCGCCTCGACCACCGGTTGGCGGGCGAAATCCTGGCGCGCGGTTGCCAGCGACGGGGTTAGCAAGGCCTGGTCGATCAGGCCGGCGGCGATGCCGGTGAAGTCGGTTTTGGCTTGCCATGACGCCAGTTGCTCCGGCTCCAGCAGCGCCGGCTTGGCGAGCGTCGCGGTGATGTCGCGGCGCAGTCGGCGACCGAGTTGGCTGGCATCGATGCGTTCCAGCATGCGGGTCTGAAAGTCGACGACTTGCTGCAACTCTTGCGCGCGTTGTTCCAGTTGTCGGTGGGCGCGAAGAACCAGCAGGCCGCCGGCCAGGGCCAGCAACAGCGAGGTCACGGCGAGGCTGGTGCTCATCGGGTTGCGACGCATCAGCTTGAGCGCGCGCCGCCACGGATTGCGCTTGCGCGCGCTCACCGGCCGAAAGTGCAACCAATGCTGGAGGTCGGTGGCCAGTGCATCGACGCTGGCGTAGCGCTGCGCCGGATCGCTGGCGAGCGCGCGCTGCACGATGGCATCGAGGTCGCCACGCAGCACGCTGATCGGCTGCCCTTGCCCGGACTGACGCGCCGTGAGCGCGGCGGCGATCGGCTCGCCGTGGGCATCGTGGCGTGGCGGCTGGCCCGTCAGCAGGCGGTGCAGCACGGCGCCAAGGCCATACACGTCGACGGCGGTGCCAAGGTCGTTGCGTCCGGCGCGTTGTTCCGGCGCGGCGTAGTCGGGCGTGAAGGCCCGGGTCATCGTGGCTTCCTGATCGGTGTCGTCCAGAATCCGCGCAATGCCGAAATCCAGCAGCATCGCGTGGCCCTCGGCATCGACCAGAATGTTGCCGGGTTTGATGTCGCGGTGGATGACCAGTTGCCGGTGGGCATGCGCGGTGGCATCGCAAATGGCCAGCAGCAACTGCACACGTTGGCGTGCGCCCAGCTGGTGCTGGTCGCAATAGTGGTCGATGCGTTCGCCTTCCACCAACGCCATTGCAAGATACGGTGTGCCATCGGTGGCGACGCCGCCATCCAGCAAGGCGGCGATGTGCGGATGACGCAGGCGGGCGAGTATTTGCCGTTCGCGGCGGAAACGCGCCTGCTCGGCCGGGCCCGGCAGGCGGTGTTGCAACAGCTTGATGGCTGCTTGCTGGCTGAAATCCTGGCCGATGCGTTCGGCGCGGTACACGCTGGCCATGCCGCCGTGGCCCAGCAGTGCGCTCAGGTGCCAGTCGTCGATGCGACTGTCGATCCGTGGCGCCGGTTCGCCGCGCTCGTCGTGGGATGAGCCGAGCAGGCCTTGATCGAGCAGCGGGTAGTCGCGGTGGGTGGTGGCCAGCAGCAGCTTCAGCTTGGCGCGAACCGCGACCGGCAGTTCGAGGGTGGCCATCGCCTGCTGGCGCTCGGCCTCGTCGAGGTCGAGCAGGGCGGCGAGGTGGCGATCCGCCTCCTGCCACGCCGCGCGCTCGGCCGCGTCCATCCCGTCTCAATCCATTTGCGCGATCAGCAGGGCGCGGGCGCGCTGCCAATCCCGGTTGACGCTGCGCAGCGAGCGCTGGCTGGCGGCGGCCAGTTCCTCCAGCGTCAAACCGGCAAACACCCGCATCTCGACCAGCTCCCGCAAGGCCGGCTGGACCTCGTCGAGCTGATTCAGTGCGCGGTCGAAATCCAGCAGCTCGGCGCCATCCACCTGGGCGATGAAGTGCGCTTCGTCAAAATCGGCACGACTGGCTTTGCCGCCGTGGCGTTCGGCGGCGTGATGACGCGCGTGGTCGATGAGGATTTGCCGCATGGCGCGGGCCGCGCAGGCAAAGAAGTGATGCTGGTCGGCCAGATCGATGTGCTCGGCGCCAACCAGTTTGAGGTAGGTCTCGTGGACCAGCGCGGTGACACCCAGCGTGCCGTCGGTGAATTGATTGCGCAGACGCGCACCGGCAATCTGCCGCAAGGCGGGGTAAACCCGGGCGAATACCGCGTCGATGGCTTTGCTGTTGCCGCCGCGCGCGGCGTACAGCAGTTCGGTGATTTCGCCCACGGCCGGCTTCTGTCGGAGGTGTTGTGGGCCATGATAGCGGTAGTTGCCGGCATTTCGCCGTTCCGTTTGGCGGCGGTCGCGGGCAGGGGCCGTGCGGTTGTCCGTTGCAACGTGCCACCATGGCGTTTGGCATCAGTGGAGAGTGACGGATGGCGGGAAAAGTGTACGACCGCGCCTACTTCGACAAGTGGTACCGCGACCCGCGCTGGCGCGTCGGTTCGCGGGCCGAGTTGCAACGCAAGGTGTTGATGGTGGTGGCGCTGGCCGAGTTTCACTTGGAGCGGCCGCTGGAAAACGTGCTGGACGTGGGCTGCGGCGAGGCGCCGTGGCGAGCGGAGCTCAAGCGCTTGCGGCCGGAAATCGACTATCTGGGGCTGGACGCCAGCGAGTACGTGGTCGGGCGCTACGGACGCCAGCGGGACATCCGCCTGGCCCGGTTCGGCCAGTTGGGCGAGCTGCGTTTCGAGCGCCGTTTCGACCTGATCGTGTGTTCCGACGTGCTGCACTACCTGCCGGCGGCAGAGATTCGCCGTGGCCTGTCCGGCTTTGGCGAGTTGCTCGAAGGCATGGCGTATCTGGACGTGTTCACCCGCAGCGATCAGACGGTAGGCGACAATCGCGGCTACATTGCGCGCGCGCCGGCGTGGTATCGCGGCACCTTCGCCGCGGCCGGCCTGATCCCGTGTGGTGCGCAAGGCTGGCTGTCACCGCGCATCCTGCGTCCGGTCAGCGCGATGGAGCGTGGGCCCGGCTGACGACGGCACGCATGGTGCGCGTCGCCGCCAAGCTCAGCGCGGGCGTGGTGGCTTGAACTTGCCGCGTGGGCCGGCCGGTGGCTTGGGCCGGCGTGGCGGTGTCGCGCCCGCGTCGTGGTCGCGGCGTCTGGCCGGTTTGGCCGGGGCCGCTTCGCCGTCGCGGTGGATGCGCAACTGCTGGCCGCGCACCCACACCTTGCGCAGGTGATTCAGTACTTCCGCGGGCATGCCTTCCGGCAGGTCGACCCGGCTGTGATCGCCCTCGATCTCGATGCGGCCGATGTACTGGCTGTCGAGGCCGGCTTCGTTGGCGATGGCGCCGACGATGTTGGCCGGCTTCACTCCATGCGCATGGCCGACTTCGATACGGAACGATTCCATGCCGACGTCGGGTTTCTCGCGTGGCGCACCCTTGTCGATGCGCGGGCGTTCCGCGGCAGGCTTGTCGAAGCTGGGGCGCTCGATACGCGAGGTTTCGCGCGGCGGCTTGTCGGAGCCGCGCGGCGCGGCGGGACGTTC
>DASSXP010000280.1:0-4896 GCA_035703755.1 Rhodanobacteraceae bacterium
AGGCTCCTGCTTGACTGCTCGCGCGATGGTAGCACCAATTTCCACCGTGTCGTCATGGGTCTTGGACGGTCGCCGGCCGCGGTGATGGCGGGCGATTCTGGCCGGCTCCGGCACTATCATGGCGGCTTTGTCGCGCCCTGAAACTGGTTATGAAGACATCGTTCCGCCTCGTACTCGCCCAATTGGATTTCACCGTGGGCGCACTGGATGCCAACGCTGCGCGGATGCGCGAGGTGATGGCCGAAGCGCGCCAGCGATTGGGCGCGCAACTGGTGCTGTTTCCAGAGCTGGCCTTGTGCGGCTACAGCCCGGAAGACCTGTTGTTGCGGCCCGGATTCCTGGCCGCTTGCCGGACAACGCTGGATGAGTTGGCACACGCGAGCGCCGGCCTCACAGGCCTGGTCGGCTACCCGCTGCCGATGGCGGCCAGTGAGGGCATGGTAACGGGCGCCGAGCCCTGTCTCGCCAACGCCGTCGCCATCTTGCGTGATGGCGCACTGACGGGGCATTACGCCAAACAGGCATTGCCGGATTACGGCGTGTTTGACGAGCGGCGTTATTTCCGGCCGGGCGCGGATTCTTGCGTGGTGGCGGTGCGCGGGCTCAGGGTGGGCGTGCTGGTGTGCGAGGACATCTGGAGCGATGGCCCGATCGACGACGCCTGCGCCGAGGGCGCGGAGTTGATCGTGGTGCTCAATGCTTCGCCGTATGCGCAGGGCAAACAGGCGCGACGGCGAGCGGTGCTGACGCGGCAGGCGCGCCGCCACGGCGTTGGCATCGCCTACCTGAACCTCGTTGGCGGTCAGGATGAACTTTTGTTCGATGGTGCCTCGTTGCTGGTTGATGCCGATGGCACGATTGCCGCCGAAGCCCCGGCTTTCGTTGATGCGCTGCTGGCGGCCGACTACGATCCGGCCACGCGTCGTTTCCATGCCATCGATTGGCCGGCGCCGGTGACCGATGATCTGGCGGGGTTGTATGCCGGCCTTGCGCGGGGTCTGCGCGATTACGTCGACAAGAACGGCTTCCCCGGCGTTTTGCTCGGCTTGTCCGGTGGCATTGATTCGGCGCTGACGCTGGCGCTGGCGGTGGACGCGTTGGGGCCGGAACGGGTCACTGCGGTGATGCTGCCGTCGCGCTACACCTCCGAGTTGTCCTTGCAGGGCGCGCGGGCGCAAGCCGAGCGGCTGGGCGTGGCCTATCAGGTGCTGTCGATCGAGCCTGGACGCGAGGCATTGCTGACGACGCTGGCGCCGGCGTTTGCCGGCAAGGCAGCGGATCTGGCCGAGGAAAACGTGCAGGCGCGCCTGCGCGGCGTGTTGCTGATGGCGTTGTCCAACAAGCACGGCCAGCTGCTGCTGACCACCGGCAACAAGAGCGAAGTGGCGGTTGGTTACGCGACCCTGTACGGCGACATGTGCGGTGGTTACGCGCCACTCAAGGACGTCTACAAGACCCTGGTCTACCGCCTCGCGCGCTGGCGCAATGGCACCGCGGCAGAAGCGGTGATTCCATGGGAAGTGATCGAACGCCCGCCGTCGGCGGAATTGCGCGAGGACCAGACCGACCAGGACTCACTGCCGCCCTACGATGTGCTGGATGCGATTCTTGAACGCTTCATCGAAGGCGATCGCTCGCAAAGCGAGATCGTGCTTGAAGGCTTCGATGCCGGGCTTGTGCAGCGGATCGTGCGCTTGGTGTACTTGAACGAGTTCAAGCGCCGTCAGGCGGCGCCCGGCCCGAAGGTCACCGCGCGCGCGTTTGGCCGCGAACGGCGTTACCCGATCACTTCAAAGTGGCGTTGAGCGCGCTGCCGCCGACGGCACGGTGCGCATGCGTCAGCACGGGTTTTGCGGGCGACATTATCCGCGGCCCGTGCGCGCGGTCGAGCGCTGACGGCAGGATGGCGCTTGTATGATGGCCGCCGGATTATGTACAGGGAAAATTGTGAAATGACGGAAGAAGAATGGTTCGCCGCCGCGCAAGCCACTGCCCGCCAGCCGGCCTTTGTCGCGGCAGTGGCGCGTTGCGCGGCGTTTGATCAAGCTCCCGAGGTGCTTGGCCAGTTGATGGCACTGCACCCACGCGACCAGATGCTGCTGCATTCGCTGCGTGAACACCGCCACGCCGATATCGCGCTGAGCCAGTATTTTGCCATCGGTATCCAGCAGTACCACATGCTGGCGCAGCTGATCGAAGGGCTGCGCAGCGAATCGGCGAGCGAGATTCGCGTGCTCGATTTTGCCTGCGGCTTCGGTCGCCTGCTGCGGCTGCTTCGTTGCGGCTATCCGATGCTGGATATCCATGCCGCCGAAGTGCAATCCGATGCGCTCGCGTTCTGTGCCAAAGAGTTCGGTGTTGCCCCGATTGCTTCCAGCTTTGATCCGCAGGCCTTTCGGCCGCCACAGCGTTTTGATGTCATCTGGGTTGCGTCGCTGTTCTCGCACCTTCCGGCCGGCTTGTTCGAGGACTGGTTGCGTGTGCTCGTGTCCTGTCTTGGCGAGCGCGGGGTATTGTGTTTCAGCGCCCGTTGCCTGCCACCGCAGGTCGGTGATGACGGGGCCGGGACCGCCGATCTGGCGTACAGCCCGGCCAGCGAGAACGCCGAGCTGGATTCAAGGTACTACGGCACAACCCATGTCAATCCGGCGTGGGTGCGCCGCCTCGTCGAGCGCGACTTCGGTGTGGGCATGCGAGTGCGGCATGCGCCGCGCGCGCTGGCCAACGAACAGGATTTGTATTTCGTCTCCCGGCACCTTCCGGATCGGTTGCCCGGCAAGGGCTCGTGGGGCTGGCTCGATGTGCGGGCGCACACGGCTGACGGTCGGCTCGACCTTCAGGGTTGGGCCGCCGATCTCGACGCGTTGCAACCCGCACGGGTGGAAATTCGGCTCGACGGGCGGGTGTTTGAGGTCACGCCGGCGATCGACCGCCCCGACGTGTGCGAAGTGTTCGGTAACGCCAATGGCTTGACACATGCGGGCTGGGCCCTGACCGTGCCGTCGCCGACGACCAATTGGATCGAGGTCGGCGTCGTCGCGGCGAACGGGGACAGAAACCTGTTGTACGCGGGCGTGGCTCGCTGAGGGTCACCGAGGGTCGAACGGATGCCCGGTCTGAGAGCCTGTTGGCAGCTCGACCGCCGCAAGATCGGCGTCGAGCGTCGCAGGTCGTGAGCGACCCGATAGCCGCCCTCAGCCGTGGGATGAGAACGGAATCAGGCGACGCAAGGTGCTGGGAAAGTCCGGCCAGTCCTTGGGATCGGCGAGGTAGGGGTGCTGCGGGTAGTTCTGTTTCAACACCTTGACCGCATCGGCGGATTGTTGCGCGAGCCCCATGCGGGCATAGCAGGTGGCGAGGACCGCCAGTGCATCGCCGGTTTGCGGTGAGGTCTGGTAGTGCTCGATCACGTACTGGGCGCGCTCGGTGGCGCCCACACAGGCATGGCGGCGCACGTAGTACAGCGCCACGGTCAACTCGTGCTGGGCCAGGGCGTTGCGCAGGTACACCATCCGTTGCAGTGCGTCGGCGGTGTAGCGGCTGTGCGGGTAGCGCTGCACGAGGTCGGTGAAGTCGTTGAATGACTGCTGCAGGAAACCCGGATCGCGGTCGGACTTGTCGCGGTCGATGAACTGGTCGAGCACGCTGGCGCTGCGGTTGAAATTGATCAGGCCGCGCAGGTAGTAGGCATAGTCGATATGCTTCTGTGCCGGATAGGTCTTGATGAAGCGGTTGATGCCGGAGTAGGCGTCATCGGGCTTGTTGCCCTTGTACTGCACGTAGGCGAGGTCGAGTTGCGCCTGCTCCGAGTACGGGCCGAACGGGAAGCGGGCGGTCAGGCGTTGGAAGTACTTCTCGGCCTTGCTCCAGCTGCCATCGACCATGAAGGCGCGCGCCTTCTGGTACAAGGCGGCGACCGGCAGGGTTTCGGTCTCCGGTGCGGTACGCTTGTTCTTCCACAGCGCGCACGACGGCAGCAGCAGGGCAACCAGCAGCATCAACAGGAAGACTCGCAAGGTATGAGAAGTACGCATGGGCAAAGGATGGTGATACGTGAACGGGCATGATAGCCGAATTGCAGCCGCAACCGGGCAGCCGGGTCACTTGCGGGCCAGTCGACGTCTGCACGCGGCCCTGGCGGGGCGGCGTCTGGATCAGGCACTGGCCGAAATGTTCCCGGAATGGTCGCGTTCGCGGCTGGTGCAATGGCTGGGCGCGGGAGCTTTGACGGTGGACGGCGCAGCCGCCGAGCCACGGCGCCGGGTGCTGGGCGGCGAGTTGATCGAGCTCGACGTGTGGCTGGCGCCGGATGGCGAGGTGCGGCCCGAAGCCATGCCGCTGGACGTGCGCCATCAGGATGCCGATGTGCTGGTGCTGGTGAAACCCGCGGGGCTGGTGGTGCATCCCGGTGCCGGCAATCCCGCCGGCACGCTGCAGAACGCGCTATTGCATTTCGATCCGGACCTGGCGCATTTGCCACGCGCCGGCATCGTGCACCGGCTGGACAAGGACACCTCCGGCCTGATGGTGGTGGCGCGCAGCCTGCGCGCCCACACCGCACTGGTGGCGATGCTGTCGCGGCACGACGTAGTGCGACAGTACGAGGCGGTGGTGCAGGGCTGCTTGATCGCCGGCGGCGAGGTCGATGCGCCGCTCGGGCGCCATCCGCAGGATCGTTTGCGCCAGGCCGTGCGCGAGGGCGAAGCCGGCAAGCGCGCGGTGACACATTACCGGGTACGCGAGCGTTACCGCGCCCACAGCCTGATCCAGTGTCAACTCGAGACCGGCCGCACCCACCAGATTCGCGTGCACATGGCGCATCTTGGCCATGCGTTGGTCGGTGACCCCGTCTACGGTGGCAGTCTGCGCTTGCCGCGGGGTGCCAGCGCTGGTCTG
>DASSXP010000303.1:0-9345 GCA_035703755.1 Rhodanobacteraceae bacterium
CAGGATCGACACGTTGGTGCCGGTGGTGGCGAAGATGTTGCTGGGCATGGAGACCACGCCGGCGATCATCTGCTCGTCCACCAGCTTCTGGCGGATGCGCAGCTCGATGCCGCTGGCGGCGGTGATGAAGCCGGTGGGCACCACCACGGCGGCTTTGCCGCCGGGTTTGAGGCTGGCGATGATGTGCTGGATGAACAAGAGGTAGATCGCCATCTTGTCCTTGGCCTTGTTGGGCACCTTGGGGATGCCGGCGAAGAAGCGCGTGGCGTTGGCGTCCGATTCCAGGTCGTCGCGGAAATCGCTGAAATCCATCTTGAACGGCGGGTTGCTGACGATGTAGTCGAACTGGCGCAGTTTGCTGGGCGCGTCGGGGTCGCGATGCACCGGATGCAGGATGGTGTTGCCCTGGGTGATGTGCGGGATGGAATGCACCAGCTTGTTGAGCACCAGGTTCAGGCGCAGCAGGCTGGAGGATTTTTGTGAAATGTCCTGCGCGAAGAGGCTGCAATGATCCTCGCCGATGGCGTGGGCCAGCGCCATCATCAGGGTGCCGGACCCGGAAGCCGGGTCGTAGCAGGTGACGTTCTGCACCGCCCCGCGCTCGGCCTTCGGCACCAGGATGTCGGCCATGATGGTGGCCACCGCGTGCGGGGTGTAGTACTCGGCGTACTTGCCGCCGTTGTCCTTGTTGTAGTCCTTGATCAGGTATTCGAACAGCGCGGCGTAGAAGTCGTACTTCTGAGCAAACAGGTGCTCGAAGCTGACGCCGACCAGCTTGTTGAAGAGCGCGCGCACGAAGCCGTCGCGGCGCTCACCGCTGCCGGTGACGTATTCGCTCAAGCGGTCGAACAGCGGCACTTTTTCGCCGTCGTCGGTGGTGACGGCAAAGATGTCGTTGTTGGCGACGGCGATGGCGATCAGGGTGTCGTCCCACAGTTTCGCAAAGCCCGGTTCGGCCTGACGGTTGAACAGGCTTTCAATGAGCTGGTCGGCGCTGAGCCGCGGCACGTCGGCGCCGAGTTGCAGCTCCAGCATTTCACGATCCTGTGCCGGCATGGCCTGCCACGCCGCGATCCAGTCGCCGGCGGTGGCCAGCTTCGGCTCGATGCGTTTCATCGCGTGCGCGAACTTGTCGCACAAGAGCTTGTACAGGAAGGTCTGGACGATGATCTTGTATTCGTTGCCGTCGTTGCCGAGGCCGTTGCTGGCGCACACGGCTTTCAGGCCGTCGATCAGGTCGCGGGTTTGTTGCTGGTAGCTGGGCGGGTTCATTGGCTGGTTCAGTGGTAGTCGTCTTCGCGCTGGTGGCGCACGGCGAGGATGGTGACGGTGCGGCTATCGTCGATCCTGTAAATCGCGACGTAACCGGAGCCGCCAAATGGAATCACGAGCTCGCGCAGCAAGGCATTGTCAGGATCGACCTTGCGCGCGGCAAAAGGGAAGCTGCCGAGCAAACCCCACGCCTGATCGAGCGCACGCCACGCTGCCTCGGCCGCAGAAATATCCTGCTCGGCAAGAAAGCGGTACAGGCGTTCAAGGTCCGCACGCGCGGATGGCGCAAACCGTATACGGTGTGTCACGGGCGCTTTTTCGCCTTGGCTTCTTCCAGAATCCCCCGCAGCGATCCCATGACCTCATCGACCGTGTAATACACGCCCGTGCGTTCGGCCTCTTCCCCGGCGGCCAGGCCGCGGGCAATGAATTCGGCCCGCATGCGGCGGCGGTTCACTTCGTCGCGCAGGGATTGCTCCATGAAGCCGGACAGGGTTTCGCCCTCACGCAATACGGATTCGGCGGCCTGCCGCAATTCGGGTTCGACGCGCAGGGATGGCAGGGTGGCGGTTTTCATGTCTAGCACCTCGTGCGTTGCATTTGCGATGCAAACTCTAGCAGCGACGCGCGCGGGCCGCCAGCAAGCAAAACCTCCGGCCTCACAGGAACGGTAGCCGGCCCTGTGATTCGTCGAGGTATTCAGCCACAAGCAGCCGGTTGATCATGCGACAGGTGTCCGCATCCGGCCCCGGCGGCTGGGCTTCGCGGAAGGCACCGACGACCAGCGGCATCAACTGTTTCTCGAAGTAGTCGCGATTGCCGAGCAACTGGCCGTTGCCGAGCACGGCGCGGTCGGTGGCCTGCTTCACGGCACAGAGCGCGGCGTGCAGCCTGATTTGGTTGTCACCGAGGCGCCGGGATTCCAGCAGGCGCTTGTGCACGCGCATCAGCTTGGCGTCGCCCGCGTAACGCGCGGCGAGGTTCGCATTGGCCTGGTCGAGCGCGCGGGCGCGACGCTCGATGTCGCGCAGCGCGCCGATGTTGGCCTGCATCTCCTGCTGCCCGACCTCGCTGAGCTTCCTGGCCTTGAACAGGCGTTCCAGCTCCTGCTTGAGCGTGATCCACGCCGGATCCTGCGGGTCCTGGGTGGCCGCCAGCGTTTCGCGGGTGCGGCGCAGGCTGTCCTTCAGTTCATCGGCCAGCTTCAGCTCGGCTTCGCCGACTTTCTCGAAACGGAAGATGACGTCTTCCAGCGCCTGATTGAGCAGGCCCGCGCTGTCCTCGGCATGGTCCAGCTGCTGTTTGAGGTTCAGCGCCGCCAGCGCGTTGCGGGCCTCGCCGTGCAGTTTGCGCAGTTGCGGGAAGTTGAGCAGGCCGCCAAGCTCGGCGTGGCCGCCAAGGCGGATCAGGTTGTGCAATTCGCGCGCGCTGTCCAGCGCCTTGACGATGGCAAGGAGTTTGGCGCGATCCTGGATGGCGCCGACCTGCTGCGAGAACAGCTCGGCGTCGTCCAGCGAATACTCGAACAAGGCTTCGCGGATGGCCGTGATGGCCGCGCGGATTTCGTCCTCGCCCATGAACAACTGGCTGTAGTGCTCGATCTCGTCGCCCAGTTCGCGCGTGAGTTCCTCGTAATACTCGCGGTTGACCTGGTCGAATGCCTTCTGGATGCCGGCGAAGTCCACCACGTAGCCAAAACGGAATTGGTGGTAGCGACGGTTGACGCGGGTGAGCGCCTGCAACAGGTTGTGCTCGCGGATGACGCGGCCAAAGTAGAGCCGCTTCAGGCGCGGCGCATCGAAGCCGACCAGCAGCATGTTGAAGACGAACAACAGGTCGATCTCGCCGCGCTTGTAGGCCTTGATGGCGTCCTCGCGCGATTGCTTGCTGCCCTTGTCGTGCAGGATCAGCGCGGCACTCAGGCGTTTTCCGGCGTAGCGCTCCGGTTCTTCCGCGGCGCGCTGTTCGCGCCAGGCGTCGTCATTGGCAGGCGCGCCCGCTTCGACAACCGGCACCGCGGGCAAGCGTTGCAGGAATTGTCGATCAAGTTCGCGGGCCTGCTCGGCGCTGTCGCAAATCACCATGCCGCCGATGCCGGCATCGCCGAAGGTGGCCCGCGCTTGCACGAAGTCATCGAGGATGTAATCCAGCATCGGGGCAACGAAACGCGGATGCGCGTACAGCGCCTTGCGTTCGATGCCACCCTGCAACACCTCGATCTCGGCCAGCGCCTGTTGCAGCTGCATCCGGTAGCGGGTGGCGATTTCCTCGCGGATCAGGCGCAGGGTGTAGCCATCGGCGATGGACTGGTTGTAGTAGTACTTGTGGATGTAGTCGCCAAACAGGTCGCGCGATTGCAGTTGCTCACCGATCAGCGGGGTGCCGGTCAGGCCGATCTTGATGGCGTTGCGGTCGGACTGCTCGAGGTTGGCGAGAAAGCTGCCCCTGGGGTTGTAGCTGCGATGCACTTCGTCGAGAAAGTACACGCGCTGCACGTTCAGCGCATAGTCCGCCGGCGCCGCGACGTCCGGGTCATCCTTGAACCGCTGGATGTTGACCACGGTGATTTCCAGCTCGCCGCGCGCATTGCGCGCCGCACCGCTGCGCTTGATGTCGCGGGCGAATGCCTTGCGGCTGTCGATGACGTGCACGCTCAGGCCGCGCAGACGGAACTCGTCGCGGGCTTGCTTGAGCAGATCCAGCCGATCCACGATGAAGTAGAACCGCGGCACCTGCCCGCGCTGCTGGAACCAGTCGGTAAGAAAGCGCACGTTGTAGAACGCCAGCGCGGTCTTGCCGCTGCCCTGGGTGTGCCAGATGATGCCCTTGCGCACGCCTGCCGCGAGCTTGTCGGCAATCGCCAGCGTGGCGAACAGCTGCGGGTAGCGCATGACAT
This sequence comes from Rhodanobacteraceae bacterium, assembly GCA_035703755.1. Lineage (GTDB taxonomy): Bacteria > Pseudomonadota > Gammaproteobacteria > Xanthomonadales > Rhodanobacteraceae > DASSBG01. The sequence goes on from DASSXP010000303.1 coordinate 4,169, forward strand.
GCTTCTGGATGCCGTCCTTGGCATCCAGCCATGCGAACGCATAGCGCAGGAGGAAGGCAAACCGCTGGCGGTCGAACAATGACGTCAGCAGGCGGTTGGTCGGCGTGTCGACGGCCTTGTTGCGCTCGAACTCCGGCGTGCGCTTGATGCTGACGAGGTTGGTGTCGACGAGGATGGCATCCTCGACCGCTTCGTCCAGCGCACCAATGCGGGCCGTCAACTCCGCCGCGCGCTCCTCGCGCAGGTAGTTGAAGTGCGCCTTGCCGTAGGTGGACGCGGCATAGAACGCGCCCTGCACCGGCTCGAAGGCACCATCCGCGTATTCCATGTTGTTGGAAAACGCCTGCAACTGGATCAGGTTGAAGCAGTGCCGAAACGCCGGATTGGCGTGGCGCCGGTCCATGCGTGCGCGCTCGGCCAGCACGCCACCGGGGTTCATCGGCTTCTTCACCTCGATGATCGCCAGCGGCATGCCATTGACCAGCAGGGTGATGTCGGGGCGAAACACGTCCTCGCCGTTCTCGAACGGCAGCTCGGCAACCACATGCCACGCGTTGTTCGCGGGTTCGTCGAAATCGATCAGCCGCAGTCCCGCACGCGCGACGAGGCGGCGATGGAAGGCCCGGCCGAGATCCTCGTTGCGCAGGTCGAGATGGATTTCATCCAGCAGGCGTCGCGCGTCGTCGCCACCAAGCCCCGGATTGAGGCGCGGCAGGGCCGCCTCGAAAATGTCGACGAAGATGTTGCTGTAGCGGTCGCGGCGGGCATCCTTGAGCGACAGGTAGTCGTAGCCCAGCCGCGTCAGCTGCAGCAAGGCGGGAATCTTGACTCGTGCATCCTCGTTGAACTGGCTCACCTGCCCCCCATCAACGCATCTACCCCACACTACCCGACAAACGCAGTTCACTACGCTGCGGCACGGCCCTCACTCCCGTGCCGGAGACGAATATGGCACATCTTCCGAGCCATCTTGAACCGATGCCCGCCATCGACGGATGCGCGGCGGTGATTTACACCATTGGCAGCTTCAGTCCCTGCTCCTTCGCGCACTCGATGGCAATGTCGTAACCGGCGTCGGCGTGGCGCATCACGCCGGTGCCGGGGTCGTTCCACAGCACGCGGGCGATGCGCGCATCGGCTTCCTTGCTGCCGTCGCAGACGATCACCACGCCAGCGTGCTGGCTGTAGCCCATGCCGACGCCGCCGCCGTGGTGGAAGCTGACCCAGGTGGCGCCGGAGGCGGTATTGAGCAAGGCATTCAGGATCGGCCAGTCGCTGACGGCGTCGCTGCCGTCCTGCATCGATTCGGTTTCGCGGTTGGGGCTGGCGACGGAGCCGGAATCGAGGTGGTCGCGGCCGATGGCGATCGGGCCTTTCAATTCGCCCGTGCGCACCATTTCATTGAAGGCGAGGCCGAGTTTGTCGCGCAGCCCAAGGCCGACCCAGCAGATGCGTGACGGCAGGCCCTGAAAGCTGATGCGCTGCCCGGCCATGTCGAGCCAGTTGTGCAGATGCGCATCGTCCGGGATCAGCTGCTTGACCTTGGCGTCGGTCTTGCGGATGTCCTCCGGATCGCCGGACAAGGCGACCCAGCGGAACGGCCCGATGCCGCGGCAGAACAGCGGCCGCACGTAGGCGGGCACGAAACCGGGGAAGTCGAACGCGCGCGCGCAGCCGACGTCGAAGGCCATCTGCCGAATGTTGTTGCCGTAGTCGAAAGTCGGAATGCCCTGGCGCTGGAACGCCAGCATCGCCTCGACGTGCACCTTCATCGACTGCTTGGCGGCATCACGGGTGCCTTCCGGGTCGGCCTTGCGGCGCTCGAACCATTGCTCCAGCGTCCAGCCGGCCGGCAGGTAGCCGTTGACCGGGTCGTGGGCCGAGGTCTGGTCGGTGACGGCATCGGGTTTGACGCCGCGGCGCACCAGCTCGGGCAGGATTTCGGCCGCATTGCCGAGCAAAGCAATGGATTTGGCTTCACCGGCCGCGGTGTATTTGGCGATACGCGCCAGCGCGTCGTCGAGATCCGTGGCCTGCTCGTCGACGTAGCGGGTTTTCAAGCGGAAGTCGATGCACTTTTGCTGGCATTCGATGTTGAGCGAGCAGGCGCCGGCGAGCGAGGCCGCCAGCGGTTGCGCGCCGCCCATGCCGCCCAAACCGGCGGTGAGGATCCAGCGCCCCTTGAGCTTGCCGCCGTAGCTCTGCCGGCCCATTTCGACGAACGTCTCGTAGGTGCCCTGCACGATGCCTTGCGAGCCGATGTAGATCCAGCTACCGGCGGTCATCTGGCCATACATCATCAAGCCCTTTTTATCGAGCTCGTGGAAATGCTCCCACGTCGCCCAATGCGGCACCAGATTGGAGTTGGCGATCAGCACCCGCGGCGCATCGGCATGGGTCTTGAACACGCCGACCGGCTTGCCGGACTGCACCAGCAAGGTCTCGTCGGGATTCAACTCGCGCAAGGATTTCAGGATCGCATCGAAGCACTCCCAGTTGCGCGCCGCGCGCCCGATGCCGCCGTACACCACCAGCTCGGCTGGATTTTCCGCCACCTCGGGATCGAGGTTGTGCTGGATCATCCGGTAAGCCGCTTCGATCAGCCAGTTCTTGCAGGTGAGTTCGCTGCCACGCGGCGGGTGAATGACGCGCGTGGTATCGATGCGTGTAGGGGCGTTCATGGCGGCTCCGCGTAGGGTGGGTGACGATTTGGCCCGGTTAGTTTACGCCGTGGCGAGAATCATGTATACACTGTAAACATGACGCAGCCGAAAACGTCCGACAAGATCCTGCGCGCCGCGCTGACGCTGTTTGAGCGCGGCGGCGCCGAAGCCGTGTCCATGCGCCGCGTGGCCGATGCCGTAGGCATCACACCGATGGCGATCTACCGACATTTCGACAGCCGCGACGCGCTGCTCAAACGGATTTCGGACACCAGCTTCGATGATGCGGCCCGGGACTGGTCGCAGCACCTCGATCACCCCGACGTGATGCAGCGTCTGTTGAAAACCCAGGAAATGTACCTCGACTATGCGCTGTTGCATCCGCACTTGTTCGACCACGCCTTCTCGACACGACGCCGGGATGCACGGCGCTTCCCCGAAGACTTCCACGGGCGGCATTCGCCGACGCTCAATGTCGTTGCCGACACCGTCCTCGAAGGCATGCGTCAAGGCGTTCTGCGTGAGGATGACGCCTGGGATGTGGCGATGACGCTATGGGCCCATGCCCATGGTTTGATCGCACTCTATCGGGCTGGCCGCTTCAGTTACGACGTCAAACAATTCCGCCAGTTCTACCTGGCATCGATCGGAAAATTGCTCGATGGACTCAAGGCCTGATTTTCGTACAACCGGCGTGTGGCTGGCCGCGACCGCGCTCGCTGCGCTGGCGTGGTGGTTCGGATCGGGCTTGCAGCCACATTGGTGGCTGACCTGGCTCGCACCGCTGCCGCTGTTGTGGCTGGCGCCGCGGACGCGAGCTCGCTGGCTCGCGCTGGCTGCCTTCGTCGCCTACGCCGTCGGTGGCCTGAACCTGTGGCCGTACCTGCACGAGGTCATCCGGCTGCCATCGGCAACGATCGTGATGGCCATCGGCGGGCCAGCGCTGGCCTGCATGCTGGCGCTATTGCTGTATCGCCGCCTGTTGCAGCGTGGGCATCCCGTCACCGCCACGCTTGCACCCGCCACCCTGTGGGTTGCCATCGAATACGTCAACTCCCTGACCTCGCCGCACGGTACCTGGGGAAGTGTTGCCTACTACCAGATGGACGCCTTGCCGGTGATTCAGGTTGCTGCCGTCACCGGTCTGTGGGGCATCAGTTTCTGGCTGTGGCTGTTGCCCGCCGCGATGGCAACGCAAATCCGGACAAATGCCAACAGCCGCAGCGTTGCACCACTGGCGCTGGCGCTGGCGCTGGCGCTGAGCCTGCTTGGGCTCGGTTATGGCGCGTGGCGTCTGCAAGCCCCGGCGGGAACCACGCTGCGCATCGGCTTGTTGTCGCTCGACGCAGCGCCAAAACCGGCATTCGACAGCCCTGTTGGACAGGCCTTGCTGGCGCGTTCGGCCCGCGCCGTGGATCGCCTGGCCATGGCCGGAGCGAAGATCGTGGTGATGCCGGAAACCGTCTTCGCCAGTCCAGCCGCGACGCTGCCGGCATTGGCGCAACTTTCCCGACAACACGATGTGATCCTGGATGTCGGCATCGACTGGCACCACGATCCGCACGCCGAACGCAACACGGCAATGGTGTATCAGCCGCAGGAGGCAAGCCCATCTCTTTACTTCAAGCACCACTTGATTCCGGGTTTCGAGAGCCAGTACACGCCTGGCGACCGCTACACCCTGCTCAAGGGCATGCCACGCATCGGTCTGGCGATTTGCAAGGACATGGACTTCCATGACACCGGGGCTGCCTATGCCGGGCGCAACGCGCAATTGCTGCTGGTTCCGGCATGGGACTTCCGCATCGACGGCTGGCTGCATGCACGCATGGCCATCCTGCGCGGGGTCGAGAGCGGCTTTGCCATCGCGCGCGCAGCCAGCGACGGACGCCTCACCCTGAGTGACGATCGCGGCCGGGTGTTGGCCGAGGCCTCCAGCGAAGGCCGTGATGCCGAACTGGTGGGCGACCTGCCGTTGCGCATGACACGCACGCCGTATACCCGTTGGGGTGACTGGTTTGCGTGGCTGTCGCTGATCGGACTCGTTGTGATATTGGTCGTGGCCCTGAGGGGCTCCCGCTCGTCTGGTGGCCCGCACCCCGATCACGAAAAATGCCTTCCGGGCCTTCCGCATCCGTGACCATGCCCAACGGCACGGACGCAAGCAACCGGATTTGCGGCACACTAGAGGGATACCCAACGACCAAAGATAACCATGAAGTCCTTTGCAACACGCCTCTTGCTGCTTTGCGTTGCCCTGTTGGCCGGCTGCGCCAGCCAACCCCCGCGCCAATCGACCGACAGCCAAACCCGGACCCCGCTGCTGCTGGTGTCCATCGATGCCTACCGCGCCGACTACTTCGACCGCGGCCTGACACCGACACTCAAGGCGCTGGCTGCCGATGGCGTGCGCGCCCGCGCCATGCAACCCTCGTTTCCGTCGCTGACCTTCCCCAACCACTACACCCTGGTCACCGGCAAGTACCCCGACCACCACGGCATCGTCAACAACAC
>DASSXP010000167.1:0-5354 GCA_035703755.1 Rhodanobacteraceae bacterium
TAGTAGCCGTGCACGCGGTTGTAGCCAACCTTCAGCGTGGCAATGCCGGAGGCGGCTTTTTCGCGCTCCTCCAGCTCGATCAGATATTGATCGGCGTGGTTGGCAAGGCGACGCAATTCATCCAGCTCCGCGTCGAAGCCGTCGGCGATGGCGCCACCGTCGCGTGCCAGCAGCGGTGGCCGTTCGACGATGGCGCGCGCCAACAGGTCGGCGCTGTCGCTGTGCTCGCCAATCTGCTCAACCAGCGCATGCAGCAAGGGGCTGTCGAGGTCGGCCAGACCCGCGCGCAGGATCGGTGCCGCGGCCAGGCCGTCGCGCAGGGTAGCGAGGTCGCGTGGCCGCGCCGAGCGCAACGCCACCCGCGAGAGGATGCGTTCCAGGTCGCCGATGGCGCGCAAGCTGTCGCGCAGGGTGGGGTGCCGCCGGGCATCCAGCAGGCAGGCCAGTGCCTGCTGACGCCGCGCCAGGGCGGTGTGATCACGCAGCGGGCGGTGCAGCCAGCGATGCAGCAGGCGGGCGCCCATCGGCGTCACCGTGTCATCCAGCACCCCGAGCAGGCTGTGTTCGCGCCGACCGGCGGCGCTCGCGTCCAGCTCCAGGTTGCGGCGGGTGGCGGCGTCCATGGCAATCGTTTCGCTGGCCAGCTCGACGCCGAAGCCGGTGAGATGGGGCAGGGCGCTCTTTTGGGTTTCTTCGAGGTAGGCCAGCAGGCAGCCGGCGGCACCGATGGCCAGCGGCATGCCCTCGGCGCCGTAGCCGGCGAGGTCGCGGGCGCCGAAGAAACGCGCCAACGTGCGTTGCGCCGAGTCGCCGTCGAAATGCCAGCTCGGGCGTTTGCGCAGGCCGGGCAAGGCTTGCACAACCGGTGGCGGCGCGAGATTGTCGTCAACCAGCGTCTCGGCTGGTTGCAGGCGCGCCAACTCGGCCGCCAGCGCCTCGCTGTCGGTGACTTCGGTCAGCAGCAGGCGGCCGCCGGCGAGGTCGGCCCAGGCAAGGCCAAAGCCGCGTTTGCCGGCATGGATGGCCAGCAGCAGATTGTCGGCGCGCTCTTCCAGCAAGGCCTCGTCGGTGACCGTGCCGGGCGTGACCACGCGGACCACCTTGCGCTGCATCGGACCCTTGCCGTTGGGGTCGCCGATTTGCTCGCAGATAGCCACCGATTCCCCGCGCTTGACCAGCTTGGCGAGGTAGCCCTCGACGGCGTGGAACGGCACACCGGCCATCGGGATCGGCTGTCCCGCCGATTGCCCGCGCTGGGTCAGGGTGATGTCCAGCAATCGTGCCGCCTTGCGGGCGTCATCGTAGAAAAGCTCGTAAAAATCGCCCATTCGGAACAGCAGCAGTTCGTTCGGATGAGTGGCCTTGGCCGCCAGATACTGGCGCATCAGGGGCGTGTGCTGATCCAGATCCGGGGCGGTACTGTGCGGGCTGTGGGTCAAGGTGATCTCGCAGGGTGCGGGTGACGAAGCGGTGCTTCCAAAGCGGCCCAGTGTAGCGGGGTGCGGGTATTGCGCTCCATCCGGCGTGATCGCCTAAACTGGCTGGAATCGATCGGGAGTGCGGTGATGCGGCGCAATGTTTTCTTTGTCTCTGACGGTACCGGCATCACCGCCGAGACCATTGGCCACAGTGTGCTGACGCAGTTCGACGGCATTGACTTCGTCACCTGTCGATTGCCGTTCGTCGACACGCTGGAAAAGGCCGAGGCAGCGGCGCGGCGCATTCGCGCCGAGCATGATCGCAGCGGGGTGCGGCCGATTGTCATCAACACCATCATGGCGCCGCATCTGAGTGACGCGGTGGCGGCTGCCGGCGCACTGATGCTGGATGTGTTCGCGCCGTTCATCGGGCCGCTGGAGGCCGAGCTCGGGGCGGCGCGTTCGCCGCAGGTCGGCAAGGCGCACGGACTGACCGATTTCGCCGAATACGAGGCGCGTATCAATGCCACCAATTACGCGCTCTCACACGACGATGGCGTGGCGCTCAACTACGTCGATGCGGACGTGATCCTGATTGGTGTCTCGCGCGTCGGCAAGACGCCGACCTGTCTGTACATGGCGCTGCATTTCGGCCTGAAAGCCGGCAACTACCCGCTGACGCCGGACGATCTGGAGCGGCAGGAGCTGCCCAATTGCCTGCAGGCTTATCAGGGCCGCCTGTTCGGGCTCACCATCGATGCTGAGCGCTTGCGTCAGGTGCGCGAGCAACGCCGGCCGGGCAGCCGTTACGCGACACTCGATCAGTGCCGCTGGGAGTTGGCTCAGGCCGACCGTCTGTTGCGCGGCCTCAACATTCCGGTGCTCAGTACCACCCATACCTCGATCGAGGAAATCGGCAGCAAGATTCTCGACCGGCTGGGCATTCAAAAGACCATGTACTGAACAGTTGAGCCACTGTTACCATCCCGCCATGAGTGCCGTGCTTGCCCGCCCCGATCCCGTGTTGCCCAGCCGGTTTGGCTACTTGATGGGCTTGTACGCGGAAAACTTTCATCGGCTCAATCGCTTGTTTCCGTTGGCCGGCTTGCTGCCGGGTGTCTACCATTCCAGTGTCGATGACGGCATGGATGTGCATCTGGCGGTGCATGAGCGCCAGCCATGGACGATGGATCTGGAGCTCAGCTACGCGCTGATCGACCATGCCACCGGCTTGAAAACCCCTTCTGCGCAGTTGCGCGTGTATCTTGACGCGCGCGTGGCCGAAGCGATGCACTGTGAGCCGGGCAAGTGCCTGTGGCAGGTGCTGGGGCCGCTGCCGCGATCGCGCACCGTGATGCAGCATCGACTGCGCATGGCGAGCTTCCTCAATCGCTGGCTGGAATACCTGGCCGAGCAGGGCCATTCGCAGGGGACGTTGGCGCCTGCAGTGCCGTGAATTCTCAGGAGTAAAGGCAGACCTGGTTGCGGCCGCCGGCCTTGGCCCGATACAGCGCCGTGTCCGCCGCTTGCAGCAGCAGGCTGGCGCTGGCTTCGCTGGCGGACAGGGCGGCAAGGCCGGTGCTGATGGTGATCTGCTGCGCGTGACCACCCGGCATCATGAACATGGCCGCGGCCACCGCTTCGCGCAGGCGCTCGGCCATGCGCGTGGCGGCGTCGAGTGACGTTTCCGGGAACACGATGGCAAACTCCTCGCCGCCGATACGCGCGGCGATGTCTTCCACCCGCACATGCTCGCGCATCAGGGCAGCGATGCGCCGCAGCACGCCGTCACCCTCGATGTGGCCATAGCGGTCATTGACCGGCTTGAACAGATCCACGTCGATGATGCCGAGCACCAGCGGTCGCTGGTGACGCAGGGCGCGGCTGATTTCCTTGTCCAGGAGCTCGCCAAAGTGGCGGCGGTTGCACAAGTCGGTCAGGGCGTCCTTGGTGGCGAGTTGGTAGACCTCCTCGTGGTATTCGGCTTCGAGGCTGGCGTGGCTGACGAACTTCAGCACGCTTTCGCCCACCGTGATGTGGTCGCCGTCGACCAGGGCCACCTCGTTGTCGGGGATGGGGCGGTCGTTGTGGCGGGTGGGATTGGTGGCCCCGAGATCGCGCAGGCGGTAACCGTGGCCACTGCGGAAGACCTGGCAATGGTGGCGCGAAACGCTGCGGTGCGGGATGTTGAGATCGGCCTCGTCGGCGCGCCCGATCAGCACCGGTGCTTCGCCGACGTCGATCCGTTTGCCCAGCGATTGCCCGTAAATGACCACCACGCAGGCCACATGGCCGCCGGGTTGATGGGGACCGCCGCTGATTTCGGTACGGAGCGTCGAGTGGGGGTCAGGGGATCGGTGCACAGCGACCTCGGCAGCAATACCATTGAGTGTAGTTCAAGCGCCGCCCCAGTGTGGATGAAACCGCAACGCGGCCCCGCCGTCAGGGTGACACCGGGACGGTACTTTCGTCACTGGACAGAACCTGTCGCATTTTGGACAGCCTTGGGATAGACTGCACGCGCTGTGGTTGCACGCGATACATCATCGGGGCTCTGGACGGCGCCATTTCTGGCGCAGCGTTGGGTATCCCCAAGTGGGGTCCATGCACACTCAGTAAGCCGGCGCGGAGGTTTTCGCGCCTTAGTTATTTTTTGTTTTGGAGTGTTACGTTATGTCTGATCGTGAGATCGGCACCGTCAAGTGGTTCAACGACGCCAAGGGTTTTGGTTTCATCAGCCGTGAGAGCGGCCCCGATGTGTTCGTGCATTTTCGCGCCATCACCGGCTCGGGTTTCCGTAGCCTGAAGGAAGGCCAGAAGGTCAGCTTCAAGGTGGTCGATGGCCAGAAAGGCCTGCAGGCTGAGGAAGTTCAGGAAGCCTGATTGCCTGGGCCCCTGGGGCCACAAGCAAAACCATTCTGCGGGGCCGACGCAAGTCGGTCCCGTTTTTATTGGTGGTCTCGGTATCCGGCATGGTGTCGCGGTAGACTGGAGTGGAGTTTCGCTTCGGGGGCAGTGATGGCAGCGTACGCCAGCTTTCGCGCGTTTTACCCGTTCTACCTGGGCGAGCACCGCAATCGTGTGTGCCGCCGCTTGCATTTCATTGGTTCAAGTTTGGTGCTGGCCATCGTGGTGGCCGCCATTGCCACGGCCGACTGGCGCTGGTTGTGGCTGGCACCCGTGGCCGGCTACGGGTTTGCCTGGGTAGGCCATTATTTTTTCGAACGCAACCGGCCAGCCACCTTCACCCATCCGCTGTACAGCCTGATGGGTGATTGGGTGATGTTCACGGACATCCTGCGCGGTCGGCTGCGGATCTGAGGCGGTGAAAAACCGCCCCCGCGTCAGCGAAATTGCATGTGACAGTTCTTGCATGCCTCGCCGACCGGCTTGATGGCGGTGCTCAAGGCTGCGCACGTGGATGGCGCGGCCTGGCGGGCCGCGGCGATGGCGTCGCGCAGCTTGTTGGCGGCGCTTTCGAAGTCCGGCCCCAGTTGCGCCGCGGAAAACGCCGGGATGACGTCTTGCTCGATCGCGGCCAATTGGTCGAGGTGGTGGTGGCTGTCTCCGCATTGACCGGCTTTGACCGCCTTGCCCAACGCGCCCGAGTGGGTGGCCAGCAGGTGCATGACGCCGCGCGTCCAGGCGTGCTCGGCGGCAATCCGCTGGTTGACGGAATTGGCGATCACGGCGCCAGCCATGGCGCCGACCAAAAGGCAAATGAGGGCGATCAGCAGGGGCGAGCGCTGGCTCGTGGGCGGCGGGGTGCTCTGATTCATTTGTGGTTCCAAATCAAACGGGTGGAATACGGTGTTGCGACGAATTCGACCGCTGTCAGGGCGGCGATGGCGGCTGCTTCCGCTGTCGCCAACTGCCCAGCAGCACGGTGCCGAGGCCGAGCAGGATTTCATCCAGAAACGGAATCGGGTCGGGGGT
>DASSXP010000209.1:0-3451 GCA_035703755.1 Rhodanobacteraceae bacterium
GTGCGCCATGCCACACCGAGATCGGTGGCAAACAGCGCGTCGCATTCGGCGTGGCTGTAGCGGCGCGGCTCCACATTGCCGGTGTGGCCATCGCAGACGGTGGCAATGCCCACCACATCGCGGTACACCTTGAGCGAGCGGCCCTCGTGCGGGCGGATCAGCAGGGCGGCCAGCAACAAGGCAACCAACAAAGACCCGCCCACAATCTGGCCCGTGTGACCCGGTTGCATCGGGTCAGCCACGGCGGCACCGGCGGTTTGGCGTGGATCGAGGCATGGGCACTCCCTGGGCCGCGAGGGCGGCAGTGGCTGGGGAGTTTCCGCATGGCGTGGCCGTGGGTCATCGGCCCCGGTTCCGATTACTTCCGCGCGCGCGCGTGGGAGCCTGCGCCCACCCCGCATTGGAGCCGCACATGGAACCCTTGGACTGGATTGTGGCAATGGCGCCGCTGACCGCTGCCGCGCTGCTTATCACCGCCTGGCAGGCGTGGCTCGGCTACCGCCTGCGCCGCGACCTGCGGCGGCTCACAGCGGCCCTCCGGGCGCGGCAAGATGCGCAACTGCAAGAACACCAGGACGCGCTGCGGGCGCGCTGGCGGTTGTAGGCAGGGTGAATCAGTCTTTCACATCGTCGCTAGGGGGTGGCATCACGGCCGCATGCCCGCGCAGGGCATTTCTCGCACGCTGGATGGACAAATCCTCGTCCATCGTGGACTTCAATACATCTGCTGGTACCAGTGTCAGCACAACGGTCCAAACCTGCCATAGCGTAAGGAACACCAGCAAGGCAAACGATAGACGGCGTAGCACGTCCACCGTGATGGCGTCAGTCACCAGACCCTTGAGGATCGGTGCGGTCACGCCCACCAGAAGGATTACGCAGAGGATGAATGTTGAATGCACAACGGGTGCGAATAGGTCCAGCATGCGTGTGCTGGCCGTCCTTGTGCCGCCATTGGTCTGGCCAGACAGTAGTCGCAGTCGTTCGGGATAGGCAATCGCAAACCAGGCACCAACCACCGCGAAGATGATTGCCGCCGTGGTGCGCAGCGCTTCGTACAAGGGCCATTGCTGGGCATAATGCACCACCGGCGCGGCCACGAACACGGCCATACTGACCGTCATGGATAGCAGCAGCACAGCCATGTTCAGCGACACCCGTTTCATTCCAGCAGGCCCAACAAGCTCGATTTCATGCGCAGCACGCTGGCCAGCAGCTTGGCGGTTTCGATCTGCGCGTTGCCTTCGCCACGCACCACATCGATCTTGAAATCACCACTGGCGCGCACGCCGCTCAGCCAGTGTATTTCACTTTCACCGGTAAACTGAAACCCGCAGTCATCCCACGCGCTGCCATGATGGTTGTCGCGCCAATCCTTGATGAGCGTCTTCAGCTCCGCGCTGGTCAGCGTCGTTGACAGGCTGGCCTGCAACCTGGCCTTCTTCGACTTTACTTCGCCGGGATTGAGGCCGATAAAACGCATGGCGCGCTGCCACATCGCACGCTCGGAAGTATCCTTGAGCACCAGCTCGGCCCGACGGTGCACCTTGCGAATATCGTCCACGCGCCGGGTGATCAACTCGATCTCGCCAGGCTTGGTCACCAGCTTGGTCCGAAAGCGCGGTGCTACCCGCCCGGTAGGTGTCGCTTTTGCATGGGCGCGATAGCCCCAGAGGTCATGCGTCGCATCGTCGCCGTTGCCTTTTTCTGGCTGCAGCACGGCGTGACTGGACTGGGTGGCAAGGAACTGCTCCAGGTACTCCTGCAACGCTTTCTGCCCGGTTATCGCCTGGTGAAAGCGTAGCGTCGCCAGCAATCCTTTTTCCGGCAACAGCCAGAAGAGCGTGGGATAGCCGGGGATGGTGCCCTTCGCTACCTTGTTGTTGACCTGTTGCACGGCGCCGACCCGGGCATTGGCAGGCACCGACGCCACGAACCCATCCGCATTGGCCGGGACCTCGTTCCATGCCGTCAGCAAATAGGTGCCTTGCGACTGATGCAGCTCGCTGATGTAGACCGGCATCTGCTCGCTATCGTCGGACGCGGCCCCGATGCGGGTATGCGCCAACTCCTTGCCCTGCAGCCAGGCATGCACCTCGCCCAGCAGGTTGACCATGTTGCCGAACACGGGCTTGTCCGCACCAACGGCGTAGTACCCGCAATGGGCTACGCGATAAAACGTGACGTGCATGTCCTCGATCATGAATCCCCCTTGGTTTGCTGTGTCCCGCGGTCAGATGTGCTTACGGGCTTGGACCTGGTTCACATGCAATCGGCGAGTGCGACGCGCAGCATGGGGGCATGAACACGCAGCCACCAACAGCGCAGCAACATGGCCCGGTCATGCCGGCGACGCAGGCGCCGGGTCATCCCGCAGCTTGCCCGCACGATCCAGGTACGCCTCCATCGCCGCCTGCAGCCAATCCGCTTGGGTTTGGTTCTCCGCCAGCGCCCGATCAAACTGCGCTTTTGTGGGAAGCGGTCCAACTTCTTCGCCGGCTTGTCGAGCTAACTGAAGCGCAAGATCGGACAGCGAGCGGGACGCGAGGATAAGCAGCATCTCGAAGTTGGCTTTGTGCAGGCTGTAGGTCGGCATGATCTTTCCCCTTGGTTGATATCACCCCGCCTTGCGCGGGGGTTTCTTTTTGCTGCCTAGGCCGGTTGCAGGCGCGAAGGCGCCAAGCGTCGTCTTGATGCCGGCCCGCACTCAGCGCAGCCACAACGGGAGCGCGCTGGCGATGGCGCTGGCAGCGGCAGCGATAGCGGCGGCCCAAGCGGCGCGGGTTGCCGATTTCGCGGCCTTCAGCGCATTGGCGGCGTTGGCCTCGTCCAGGGCCAGCTTGCGGCGGTGCAGTGCGTTGGCTTCTGACAGCGCGGATAGCTGATCGGCGCGATAGTGCCGGCCTTCCAGGTCAATAAAGTCGCTCATGCCTTCCCCCTGTTGTGTGCGCAACGGGAACACTCTAGGACGCGGCTTTGCGCCCGGCAAGCTGGGCGGACACCTCCTCTAGCTTCCGTTCGACCTCACGCAGGCGCTTCTTCTCCTCAGCAGCCTGCTGTATTTCCCGCTGCTCGGCCTCCGGCAGCTCGCGGAACAGGGCGAGCAACCCTTCCTCGCGGCGGTTTTGCGTCGCCAGGCCGGGCGCTTCGGTGCCGCGCAACATCGGCCCTTCGCCGGTCAGTAGCCAATCGAGCGACGCGCCGCGCTCTCGCGCGATCTTTATGCATAACTCATAAGACACGGAGCCGCGCGAACGCCAGCTCCCGAGAGTTTGGCGATTCACGCCAGCGGCCTTTGCCAGCTGAGAGTCATTGTGTACGCCTAATAGCAGGGCCAGCCGACCCAAAACGGCCGATGCATCGTCTTTATTCTCCATGCGTAAAAAACCTCTTGACTTATGCGAAACGCAAGGTACAGTTATTCGTAACGCGTACATCCTACCGCATGGAG
>DASSXP010000023.1:0-3631 GCA_035703755.1 Rhodanobacteraceae bacterium
GTGCGGCTGGCCGAGATCCAGCGCAGCCTGAGTGTCGACGAACAGCGCCTGGCGCTGGCCGAGGTGCGTCAGGCCAGCCAGGATCCGCGGCTGCGCAGCGTGCTGTGCCTGCCGCGCGCGCAGGTGCTGTCACGGCGCATAAAGTTGCCCGTCGCGGCGGAAAACAACCTGGCCCAGGTGCTGGCCTTCGAAATGGACCGGCAGACGCCATTCAAGGCCGACCAGGTCTACGCCGACCAGCGGGTGGCCAGCCGGGATGGGGCATTGCGCTCGCTCGGGGTGGAGTTCGCGGTGGTGCCGAAGCCGGTGGTGGATGCGGCGCTGGCCGCGTTGGCGCCGCTGGATTGCCAGCTCGACGGCGTGGACGGCTGGCAGCAGGCCGCCGGCGGTACACGGCTCGGCTTCAACTTCCTGCCACCGGCGCAGCGGGTACGGCGCCACAATGTGCGTCTGCGCATCAATCTGGCGCTGGCCGCCGCCGCGGTCCTGCTGCTGTTTTTTGCCATGAATCTGTGGGTCGACAATCGTCGCGCGGCGCTGGCCAGCATGACCGCCGAGGTGCAGACGATGCAGAAGGAGGCCGGGCAGGTGACGGCGCTGCGCAAGGGGCTGGCCGAGTCCATCGAGGGCGCCAGCTTCCTGATGCGCAAGAAATCCACCACGCCGTCGATGGTGGCCTTGCTGGCCGACATCACCCATGCGCTGCCGGACGACACCTACCTTGAGCGTTTCTCGCTGGATGGCAACAATCAGGTCACCCTGGGCGGGCAAAGCGACCACGCGGCCAGCCTGCTGGAGCCGGTGGGCAAGATCAAGAGCCTCGCCAATGCCAGTTTTCAGGGTGTGATCCAGCCCGATGCACGGACCAAGAAGGAGCGCTTCAACATCGCCGCCACCTTCCTCGACCAACCCGTCGCGGCGGCCAAGGCTACCTCCGGCAAGGAGCAGGCAGATGCAGCTGAAACTGCCAACTGACGGCCGCCCGTTGGCGGTGGGCCTGCTGCTGGCGGTGCTGCTGGTGGGCTATTTCCTGTTTGTGCATTGGTGGTTCGTGGCGCCGCAGCTCGATATCGCCCACCAGATGACCGACTTGCGCGAGCAGCAGCAACGTTTCGCTGCCGTCGTGGCGCAGAAGGCCGACATCCAGAAGCGCCTCGATGCCGTGCGTGCCTACGAGGAAAACAATCAGGCCTTTTTGCCGGAGGTCGATCCGGCGGCGGCGTCGGCCAGCCTGATCCAGCGTGTGACCGACGTGATCAAGAAGCACGATCCGGACGGCAAACGTTGCAGCGCGCAACAAAGCACTCCGATGCAGCGGCCCACGGGCGGCGAGCCCTACCTCAAGGTCAGCGTGCGCATTCGCCTGAGTTGCGACATGGAGCCGTTGGCGGCCGTGTTGTACGAGCTGGAGCAGGGCAAGCCATTCCTGTTTGTTGACGAACTGATGCTCTACCAGCAGGCCAGCTTCTACCGCCGTGGCAAACAAAGCAGCAAACTGGATGCGCAATTTACCGTCAGCGGCTATCTGCGGCAGCGCGGAGGCAAGGCGTGAACGTCGAAGCGCAGCAACGGCTTTCCTACGTGCTGGCGGCCATCTGCGGCGTGCTGCTGCTGCTGCTGCTGGCAATGTGGATGGGCTTCGGTCGCGGCTATGGCTGGCTGGATTCCGACCCGGCGGCGGCGCCGCGGCTGCCGAACCCGGCGCAGTTGCAGCAGTTGTCGTTCCAGATGCCGCCGTTCGACCACTACGTTGAAATTACCCAGCGGCCGCTGTTTGCCGATGACCGCAAGCCGATCCCGCCCAGCGATGAGGAAGAGACGGCCGAGCCGGCGACGCCAGCGGTGCCGTTGCGGATCGCCCTGACCGGGGTGATCGTCACGCCGGCGGTCAAGGTGGCGATGTTGCGCGACCTCAATACCAACAAGAGCGTCACGCTCAAGGAAGGCATGCCGCTGCCGGGGAACCAGGCGGGCTGGATTTTGGTCGAAATCCATCCGCGCAAGATTGTCGTGTCCGATCCGGAGGACAAGACCACCGAGGTAGAGCTGACCGCGCCCGGCGCCAATCCATCGGCGCCAACCGCCGCGGCGGCTGGCGGCCGCCGGCCGCCACGCGCCGCCAATGCCAGCCCGCAACAGAAAGCCGCCAACGACCTGCGCGCCCGGATCGAAGCGCGCCGGCAAGAATTGCGAGAACAAGCCGAACGCCTGCGCCAGCGCCAAGGTCGCAGCGACAAACCCGCCGACGAGACTGAGAAATGAACGGAGTGGACGCCATGAACCCGTCCCGTGAACGCACCATCACGGCAATGCGCCGCGGGGTCCAGGTTTGCCTGCTGGTGGCGGGGCTGGTTGGTCTGGCCGGTTGTGCGACCACGCGCCCGCATGCGGACCAGAACACGGACATCGTCGCACAGATGGTGCAACCGGTGGTGGCGCCGCCCGCGCAGGATCAAGGCCCGATTGCCATGGGCGACGAAGATGCCCACAAGATCGTGCCGATCAAGCCACAAGTGGAGCCCGGCAGCGGCAAGTTCATCAACGAAAAGGCCGCGCGTGCGCCGACCCAGGGCGCCGAAGCGCCCAAGGGGCAGGTGGTTTTCAATTTCGAAAACGAGCCGGTGCAGGCGGTGGTCAAGGCCATTCTTGGCGACCTGCTGCAAAAGAACTACATCATCGCGCCCGGCGTCAACGGCAATGTCAGCTATTCCACCGCACAGCCGGTGCGCAGCGCGGACGCCATGCCGATACTGGAGACGCTGCTCGCCTGGACCAACAACACGCTGATCTTCAAGGATGGCCGTTACACCGTATTGCCGATCAAGCAGGCCATCCCCGGCAACCTGACCCCGCGATTGGCGCCGGCGCAGACGGCCAAGGGCTACGAGGTGCGGATCTTCCCGCTGCACTACATCTCGCCGACCGAAATGCAGAAGCTGCTGAAGCCGTTTGCCCAGGCTGATGCATTCATCTCGGTGGACACATCGCGCAGCATGCTGATCATGGCCGGTACGCGCGAACAGTTGGAAAACTACCAGCACACCATCGACATTTTCGACGTCGATTGGCTGAAAGGCATGTCGGTCGGCGTCTACAACCTGCAAAGCCAGGATGTCGCCAAGCTGATGCCGCAACTGGATCAAATCTTCGGCGCCAAGGGCGAGTCGCCGCTGGCCGGCATGTTCCGCTTTGTGCCGGTCGAAGCCACCAACTCGATCATCGTCATCACCTCGCAACCGGAATACCTCGAACGGGCGCAGGAATGGCTGCTGCGGCTGGATGCAGGCGCCAGTGGCGACGCCGGCTCCAAGATCTACATTTACGACGTGCTGAACGTGAAGTCGGCCGATCTCGCCGGCTACCTCAATGAGATTTTCAACGGGGTTTCCTACACGCCCAGCAGTGACACCGGTGGCTCCGTGGCGCCCGGTTTGAACCAGACCGATGTCGGTGGCAGCCGCATGGGCGGCAACAACAGCATGGGGGGAACGCAGTTCGGCAACCGCAACCAGTCGCGGCGCCAGGCGCGCACCACGACACCGGCGCGCAGCTCGGGCGGCGGTACCGCCACCGACGGTGGCCCGCGCATCACCTCGGTCGATGAAAACAACCAACTGCTGGTGCTGGCCAC
>DASSXP010000181.1:0-10620 GCA_035703755.1 Rhodanobacteraceae bacterium
CCCTGTCGAGGGACAACGTATCCACAGCGTAGACCGCGCCGGAGACGAGTGGGTCGGCGAAGCTGGTGTCGAGCACTCCGCTGCTGTTGAAGCGTGCCAGATGGCTGCGTGGTTGGCCCCCGATGGCGGTGAAATCACCACCCGCCAATACGCGACCGTCGCTTTGCAGGGTCAACGACAACACTTCGCCACCTTGCACGTCGAGATACAGAAAGTCCGTGTCGACGGCACCATTGGTCTTGAGGCGTGCGATGCCATGCCGGTTGTAGCCGCTGAGTGAGGTGAAGTCGCCACCAACGAGTAGCTTGTCGTCGGTCTGGGCGGCCAGTGCGTAAACGTAGCCATTGGCTCCGGTATCGGTGAAGTTCGTGTCGATTCCACCAGTCGAGTTCAGCCGCGCGAGCCGGTCATGTGGTACACCGCCGATCTGGTCGAAGTCACCGGTGACCAGCAGCTTGGCATCGGGCTGCAGTGCCAGCGCGCCGACCCAGTTGTTGAAAGCGGGGTCGCGGAAGCTCAGGTCGATGACGCCATCGGCGGTAATCCGTGCCACGTGACCGCGCGGCTGTCCACCGACGGAATTGAAGCCGCCGCCGATCAGAATGGCTCCATCCGGCTGCACAAGCAGCGAGGTGACCATGCTGTCGATCAGTGGATCGAAGAAACTGTCATCAAGGCCACCGTTGGCATCGAGTCGAACGAGCCGAGCATGCGGCTGTCCCGCAACGTGGGTGAAGGAGCCGCCAACCAGCACTTTGCCGTCTGCCTGCACAGCCAGCTTCCAGATGCCGACATCCGCGCCGATACTGAAAGCGGGGGCGGAGTAGGTGGGGTCGATGTTGCCGTTGGCGTCCAGACGCACAATGCTGTGGCCGGTTTGTCCACCCACCGAAGTAAATGAACCACCGAGCAGCAACGTGCCGTCGCTCTGGCGAAGCAGTGAACTGACACCGCCGTTGAGAGCGGGGTCGATGAAACTCGCGTCGAGACTGCCGTTGCTGTTGAGGCGCGCCACGCCTTTTCGTGCTGTGCCGCCCACCGTGTCGAAGCTGCCGGCGACCATCACCTTGCCGTCCGCCTGCACGGAAAAATCCTTGACCGCGGTGCCTCCGGCGCCGGTCAGGACCGGGCCGACAAACCCGGTGTCGAGACTGCCGCTGGCATTGAGTCGGGCGAGGCGCATGCGGGGCGCGCCACCCACGCTGGAGAAATAGCCGCCGATCAGCACTTTGCCGTCCGCCTGCACGGCAATCGCTTCGACATTGCCATCGATGCCACTCGCCGTGAAGGATGTATCCACGCGACCATCCGCGAGCAGACGGCACACGCGGTGGCAGTCGGCCTGGTTCATCTCGCCTCCGATCAGTGCCTTGCCATCCGGCTGCACGACGATGGTATTGATGCGACCGGCAATCTGTGGTGCGTATCCGTCGGCGGCATTTTGAGCGCAGGCACGCGGCGGCGCGAACGCCGTGACAAGCAGGGTCAGGGCCGCGCCAGCGCGCAGGATGATAGTCGGCAATGCAGAGAATCGAAGCTTCATGTCGCACCTCACGTGTTGAGTTTGGCGATGGAAAATATGGGCGTCGATTGCGAGCATGCATCGCCGTGCTGGATCAGCGCAGGACAAGCAAGCACGCTGCGAGGAATGCCGGCGCATGACTCAGTTCCAGTCTTGTCCCCAGGTGCCGCTGTCCCATTGAAGGTTCACGGCGCAGCTCACGTCGGCGTTGGTGATGTCTGTCGTCCCCATGCTGCCGGCGGCAATGGCCACGGCGCAGGTTTGTCCCGCGGGCTGAGTTGTCACGGCGAGCGTGAACGGGGTGCTGGGTGGCACGCTGGCAACGAAGTCGTACAAGCCGTCGCCGACGATGGCCTTGTCCTCGGCGATCGTGCCGGCAGCCAGATGCAGCACCAGACCCGTGCCGGCAAGGCCCAACACCGTGCCGCCAAGGCGGCAGCACGGGTCGAAACCATTGGCAAAGATGCGTTCCGGTTCCGCGGCGTGCACCGAAGCCATGCCCAGCAACACCAGGGCGGCTGCGGTTGCACTGGTGTAGATGGATCGGGTGCGCATCACGGGCACACCACCTGATCGGTGCCGCTGGCAACGCCACCGTTGCCGCCGCAAACCATCGAGTGAAGCCCGCCGGCCTGGTTGCCTACGCCGCCCGTGATCGACGTGTAGTCGCCATAAGCGGTGTTGGCGAATCCACCGCTGACCGTGGCGGCGTGACCGCTGGCAATGCCGTACTCGCCGCCGCATACCGTACCGAACTCACCCGTGACCGTGTTGTGCTTGCCGCCGCAGATTGAGGCGTCATAGATGCTGACGGTGTTCTCCACCCCGCCGGAGACGACGGAACGGGAGCCGCTGGCGAGGTTGCTGGTGCCGCCCGTGACCGAGGCGTAGCCACCGTTGATGACGTTATAGTCGCCAGCCACGATGCCGCCATACCGCGTGTACGCGTTGTAATCACCCAGCACGAGATTGTGCGATCCACTGCGTTGATCGCTGGCCCACACGCCGTGGCCGGAGCAGGTGGGTTCCGACGCGTTGTAGTAGCCATCACTGCAGAACTCACGTTCGTAGTCAGGGTCACTGGCGTTGTAGCCGATGATCAGGTTGCCAAGGCCATTGGGGGTGCCGTCGGTCACGCCGCTGCCATTGACGACTTGCACATTGACGTCGTGGAAGCGCACGGTGGGGTAGACGGCGGTGTTGCCGGCGCCATCGGTGTGACTGACTTGCAGCAGTTCAACGACGTTGTTGATGGCCGCCACGTTGCCCATCGATGACAACTGCGATTGCAGCGCGGTGATCTGCGTCTGCTGCGCTGCAATCGTCGCTTGCTGCGCGGCGACGGTGGCTTGCAGCGCATCAATGGCGTCCTTCAGCGCATTGAAATTGTCGTTGACCTCGGTGGCCCGCGCCGGCGTGTTGGGCTGGAACACGTGTGGCAAGGTCACTTGCGCGTTCAAGGTCGACGCGGCGAGCCCAAGCGTCGTGCACAGCAACAACCTGGTGAAGCGCGGCTTGCAGCGGAACGCGGATGCAGTCATCGTCATGGAAAGTCTCCTGATGGTTGGCAAGGCGGGGCTCACTCGAAGCCATCGGCAAAGATCAATTCGTCGCTGACTTCCACCGAACCGATATCGGCCCTGAAGCCGACAATGCGCGGAAAGCCGCGCTGGTCGACGTCGCGCGGGTCGAGTCCATCACCGCTGTTGTAGCCTTGGTCGATCGCCGGGCTGCCGGATGCCGGCATGCGCGTCTTGGTCGGGCCACCGTTGTTCTGCAGCGGACCCAACATCGGGTCGACAAACCTGAGCGTATCGCCGGGCATGTAAATATAGGCAACCCCGACGAGGTTACGACCACCACCGATATGGCCATCCAGTGGACCGCTGATGTCCGCACCAGCTGTGGAGTCGGCCAGATGGTTGCCGTGCACGATGGTGCTCCACATGGCGAAGTCATCACCAAGATCCGGCGCGAAACTGACGCCGCTGGCATGGGCCACGCCTTGGGTGTTGGACTCGATATTGCCGGCGATTGTGCTATCCAGGATCCAGGATTCGTGTCCTTTCATATACAACGCTCCACTTCCCCACATCGTGGAAGCTTGCGTTTCGTTGCCGTAGAAGGTGCTCCTGTAAACGCGCGCCCAATTACGCGATCCGAAACCGATACCCGAGGCAGAGCCAGTAGACACGTTGTTCGACACAGTCGAAGCTATCAAGCTGCCGCCGCTCTCGATCCAGGCCCCGCCACCAGCACCCTCTGATACGTTGCCGTCGATGGTGCTGCGGGCTATGGATGACCCGCCTTGCGTGAAGATGCCGCCCCCACGCGCGGCCGTGTCGTTCGAGATCGATGTCGCCGAGTTGTTCGTGATCGTACTGTCGGTGATCGACGCATAGGTGTCATTCACGTAGATGGCGCCACCCAGCGCGCTGCCATTGGCGGAGCGCGCCTGGTTGTTGCTGAGCCTGACGTTGGACAACTGGGTGTATGTGCCATAGGAGGCAATCGCACCACCGCGCACGGCAGCGCTGCTTCCGCTGGGCGCAAAGGCGATGCAGCCGTCGAACACGGAGTCGTAAATGCGCAACTGTCCAGTGGTTGATCGCAGGCAAGCGCCGCCCTGGCCCGCGTTGGACAGGTATTTGCCGCCATGCACGGTGACGCCGTGCATGCGTAAGGCACCGTCGTTGCTGCCGGCATGGTTGAAGATGCGCTGGCCCTGGTTGCCGCCGCCATCGATCGTGAGCGCATCGGCCCCTGGGCCGGTGAGGTCGACATCACTCAGCGAGATCGCACCCGAGCTCACCGAGATCGTGCTGCAGGTGAGCGAACTCAGATCGATGCCGTCACCGTCCAGGGCATGAGCCGCGGCGTTGCGCAAACTGCCTGGGCCGGAGTCATTGCAGTTTTCCACCACCCACAGGGTCGGGAAGCCCTGCGTCGACGAGCCTGCGGTCGGCCGCGCCGGGGAAGACGCAACGATTTGTCCGGGCCGCCCCGCGGCATCGGCCAACGTCGGCGCGCCGAGCAGTGTCGTCCCCAGCGACAGTGCCAGCGCAAAGGCCAGTGGATGGTGCTGCGCAACCCGTCTGCTTGAACGGGTCGGGATTTGCTGGCCGGACGCAAGGCATTGCCGGGCGGGAAAAGACGTGTACTTGCGCATGGGACAGTTCCTGTCGGGTTCCAAAGAAGTCACTTGCCACCGGTCGCCGGCGCGCATCAATCAAAGCCATCGGCAAACGCGATTTCGGTGGGCGGGAAAGCACTGCTGCCGATGCCGTTGTGCTGCGGCCACGATCGATCGCACGGTTGCACCGCTACGGCAGGAAGCATCCCGTTCAACCGTGGTGCGCTCTGCGACCGCTGCCCAGGGTGTGGAGGCGGGAAACGTCGGCGAAGCATTGCCCGGCGCTGAAACGCCGGGCAATGCCGATTGCGCCATCGCGGTGCCGGCGCGCTGGTTCATTGCGCGGGGCATTCCGTGCCGGCGATCTGCGACAGCCGCACCAATGGCAAGGTGCCGTTGCCGTATCCGGACAGGGTGGATTCCCAGCTGACTTCGGCGGTGTTGCAGTCACTGAAGCTGAAGGTCATGGTGCCCCATGGCGTCTTCACCACGTCGGCCTTGTTGAAGTTGGGCGGGAACGCCGCGCCGGTGAGCAGGATCGCCGGGATCGTCACCGTGGATTTGCTGGTGTCGTAGGGGCCCTCGCCGTAGATCCAGTACGGCCCGCTGCCATCCGGTGCAAACGCGAACCAGATCGCGACCAGGGTGTTGTTGGACTGGGTGAACTCCAGCGAGAAGCCATGTCCGCTCTGCTCCGGGTCGTACCAGGCGCCGCTCAGGTAACCGCCAAGGGTGATCGGTTCGGCTGTGGTGGATGCCTCGACGACAACCGTGCCGTGCATGCCGACGCCGGGGTTTCCGTGCGGCTCGCAGTAGTACCCGAAGCTGCCCGCGCTGGTGTAGGTGTGGGTGTATTGCCAATGACTTGCTGACGGATTGCCAGCACTGCCACAGCTGTCGGAGCAGCGGAATGAACCGTCATCCGCCACCACGTTGTGGTAGCCGCCGGCATTCTTGAACGTGACTGTGTCGCCGATGTGGATGGTGACGTTGGCAGGACTGAATGTCATATTCGGGTTGGCCGTCACCGTGACATTGTCGGCAAAACAGGGTGCGCCGAAAAACAACGCGGCCAAGACGGAAACGAAGCGCAGTGAGCCAGACATGGGATTGCCTCCTTGGTGAAGTGCAGTGGCGCGGGATGCGTCATTGCAGTTGTGGCGAGTCACGCTTGCGGATTTCCGGGCGTCACTCGAACCCGTTCTCGAAAACCACGTCGTTGGGCGAAGTGACGTCGAGCGTGATGCCGTCGAACCAGGCGCTGATCGGGCCGCCAACGTTGGTCGGGCTGCCGTCGCGGGCGATCAGGCGCACGGTGATCGACGCGTGTGGGCCGAATTGTTGGGGAGAGACGTCGATGGTTGCAGGCAGGGATGGATGGCCCCAGCTGGTGCCACCGTGAAGGGTCAGCTCACCGGAAGCGTCGGCTGTCCCGCTTGAGCAGCCCGCGCCACCATCGTGTCGAAACTCCCATGCCACCACCGCGTAATCGCGGGACTGGATCGTGCTGCCACCCCCTTTACCCCAGCCGTCGAGCGTGTACTGGCCTGGCTGCGCAAGTTGCACGCACTGTTCGCCGACGTTGACGTCGCGGTAGGTCAGCCCGGATGTGCTGTAGTGGAGTGAGCCGGAGCCACTGCCGCCAGAGGCGTTCTGGGTGCCGTCCCAACTGGCTCCGAAGGCTCCCCATTCGGCGAGACCGGTTTCGAACCAGCCGTTGCGGATCAATGGCGTCCATTCGTAGGCGCCAAGATCGCGTGGGCCGTTGAAGTTGGGGCGGTCCGGAATATCCACATCACGCGGGTTGCCATCGAGATCGAAGGCGTCGCTGACGATGCCCGCAGCGAAGTCGACGGCCGCAGAGTTGTAGAGCAAATGGTAGTCGCCGGCTTCCGGTGCGACGAAGGGCGAAATCCCGCGCGCAATGGTTGCGCCCGGTGGCACGTTGGAGCCGTTGTCCAGCAGCAGGCTGTCGGCGCTGAATTGACCTTGCGGTCCGGTGAAGCTCAGCGTAGGCGTGTCCGGCTGGTAGAGAATGCTGTTGAACAGGTACAGGTAGGCGTTGGACTGCACGACCGCGCCGATCGCAATATCGTTGCCGGCGATGGTGCAGTTCTTGAGGTACAGGCTGCTCTCGGATTGCGGGTCTTCAAGATTGGAAGCCAGCAAAGATCCCGACACTTTGTTGTCGGCGATGAGGCACTCGTCGATGCTCACGTTGCTGTCGGTCGAGCGGATCGCGGCGGCGCTGTTGTTGTTGCGCAGTGAAATGCGACGTCCGACCAGGCTGGCACCCGACAGGTCAATGGCCGCGCCCAGGGCATTGTTGGTGTCGGCGCCGGTGTTCGTGTTGTCCGAAATCTGGTTGCATGCGGTGGGGCTGGCGCAGCGAACAGCCTCGGGATGCACTGAACAACCCGTGTACTCGTTCCGGTTCAGTATGATGCTGCTGTCATTTCCGTAGATGGCGCTTCCGAATCCGTCGGCGGTGTTGTCGTTGATGGCGAAATCCCAGGCGCACAGCTTTGCGTCTGTACCCGATACGTAGATGCCACCGCCGTTTTCCACTGCAGAGTTGTGACTCAATCCGATCGGATGCGCGGAATCGGTCGTGAACAGTTTGAGCGTGCCGGCCACGAACGCACCGCCTCCCTCCAGCATTGCCGCGTTCTGATAGATCGCGGGCAGACCGTTGTACCCGGGGGAGCCGATGTAGGCGTAGGCTTCTGGGCCTACATACAGACCACCGCCTTTGCACGCAGAATTGAATGCAATCAAGGTTTGCGGCGCAGTCATCGTCATCTCGATTGGCCCATCGAGTCGAATGCCGCCTCCGAGCGGCGCCAAGTTGAAGACGTAACAGGCGTAGTCGCCGTTATCGAGGATCAGTGTGCCGGTATCGATCACCAGTTCCGTGTCGCTGCTGGTCGCCGTGGCACTGATACCGGACGAGGCATTCCGTTCGATGGTTGTCTCGATGGTTTGCAAAATCCCCGAACCACCGAAAGCGATGCCAATTTCACCGTTCTTGATGTCGAGATGGCGCAGATTGACGATTGCGGTGCCGTTGGCCGTGATGTTGAACACTGCCGATCCACTGGCACCCAGTCCGCTGACGACGGTATAAATGCCATCGCTGGTCGTCTGGTCACAGGTGACAAAGCCGCCGATGATGCTGAGGTCATCACTGGTATTGACCGTGTTCGATTCCGGCTCGTAGGTCAGTGAGCGCGTCAGGCGAATGACGTCGCCTCCGGGATGATTGTTGGCGGCATCGATCGCCGACTGGATCGTCCCGTGCGTGCAACCGGGGCCGCTGCCGACGGTGTAGATTGAGGCGTGCGCGCAGGCGACGAACGCCGCGAGCGCAAATGCGATGAGATGCAGTGACAGGTGTTTCATGGCGTCCTCTCCAGTGGTGCTGTTGGCTGCAATGGTCCGGCCAGATCCGGGCAGTGGAGTCAGCGAGCCGCCGCGCCGGTGTTGCGGGGCGCGACGGCACGCGGATAGGCAATGTCACGGGTTACCGAGGCCGCTGGCTCGCGCTGTGGCGGCGCCAGTTGCACCAGGCCACGCCGGCGGCCAGCAGCGCGGCCAGCAGGGCCAGCGCCGTGGTGCCGAGGGTGGGGGCGGACACGACGTTCTGCGTCACGATCCGCGCACGGGTGGCGACGTATACATCGCCTGGATCGGTGCCATCCACCTTGCGGCCGAAGTACAGCCGGGTGCCGTCACCGGACAGCGAGGAGCGGGTTTCCGAACCCATGGTGTTGATGGCCGGGTTGGCAATCCGCTGTGGCGTGGACCACGGCGATGCAGTGTCGGGGCGGGTGGCGACGTAGATGTCCATGTTGCCGTCGCGGTTGGAGCTGAACACCACTTCAAGGCCGTCCGCGCGCACGTTGGGCATGCGGTCGTCGGCGGCGGTCGACAGTTCCGCCACGCGCACGCCGTTGCCGAAACTGCCGTCACCGGCGCGCTGGCTCCTGTAGATGTCCTGTCCCTGACTGTCGCCATAACCATTGCTGGAGAAGTACAGGAAGGTGCCTTGTGCCGTCGTTACCAGCGAAGGGCTGAACTCGGCGCCCGCGGTGTTGGGGCCGTTGGGTGAGCAGCCCAGATTGACGGGTGCCGAGAAATTGAGCGCGCCGGTTTCCTGGGTGAGGAAGATGTCGCCGGCGGACGGGCCGCCAGTGGGTGGTGGGGGCGGCGTGTTGCCGGGGTAGCAGTCGTCGGCGGTTTGACGTGAGCTGACGAACAACAGTGCGTTGCCGGCCAGCGGGGTCGGGCAATAATCAAACTCGGGCGAGTTGGCGACCGGGCCGAGATCCTCCGCCGCGCCCCAGGCGGCCCCGACCGCAGTTCGCTCAACGCGCCAATTGTCGGACTTTCCTTGCCCGCCGGCGCGGCCGGAGGCGAAATACAGTCCAAGCCCATCCGGCGATTCGATTGGGCAGCCTTCGGACGATGGCGTCTGGATCGCCGTCACCGGCTGCGGGTCACTCCAGGGGCCCCAGGTTTGGCCGTGGGCACTGCCGATTGCGGTGATGGAAAGGACAACGGCGAAGGTGAGGTTGCGTTGTGCGTGGCGCATGGAGTTTTTCCTTGGTGTAGGTTGGTTCGAGGAGGGGCTGGCGGGTTTCACGGGCTTGCCGGGCGGCTGGCGACTTCGCCGTCGAATGAGTCATTGAAGAGGTGATCGACCACGGCACCGTATTCGTAGGCGCCCATGTCGTATGGTGTCGGCAGGTCGGGGCGGTCAGGTCGCGTGGCGCCCAGCAGGTCTTCGTGGGCCACACTGGCGCAGCCTGTCGACGCGTAGCGATTGCGTGCTTGCGAACCGACCTGTATGCGGTAGTCGCCTTGCCCGGCATTGACGAACACCGGATCGGTGGTGTACTGGATGTTTCGTGCAACGAGGTTGTCGAGTCCCGTCAAGTTGCCGACCATGAGGTTGCACAGATTGACGTCGGCGCCGCCACTGCTGGCCAGCAGTGGCGCCTCCGGCTGGAACACAAGGTTGTTGTGGAAGGTGATGGGGGCGCCATAGCTGCGGATAACGGCCGGCGAAACCCGATTGTTGCGTGCGATCGTGGTGTTATTGATCTGGAACTGGCCGCTCGCGGTGGCGAGTGGAGCATTGCCGAAATCGTTGTCGGCAATGACACTGTTATTGATCCAGGTGTCGTTGCCAGGGCCGATGTTGTCGACCAAACCGCCAAAATTGACGGTGATGTTGTTGACGAGATGACCTTGATCCATTTGAAAGACGGTGCGAGCCTGGCCGCTGGTCTCCGCCACAACGGTGCCGTAATCCCCCGATTGGTTGCCGGAGATGCGGTTGCAGCGTTGGATGACATTGCAAGGCGAGCTGAAGGGGTTGGCATACATGTTGAGGGTGGCGCGTGTTTGCGTATTGCCGCCCGCATACAACTGCACGGCGCTGGCCTGCGGTGCCAGGTTGTTCGCGATGATGGTGTCGAAGAGCACGACCTGCGCGGTCGATCCGTCGCCTATCGCATTGACATAGATGGCGCCCCCAAGGTACGTGGCCGAGTTGCTGGTGATTACAGGCGCGCCACTGCCTTGTGGCGCGATCAGGCTGAACCAGGCGCTTTTGCCCACGGCGGCCCGCAAGAAGATGGCTCCGCCTGACGCTGATGCCCAGTTGCCATCCATGAAGGCGACGGTGGGGTTCATGGCGGCAGTGATGTGGACGTTCGAGTTCATCGCGTACAACGCACCGCCGCCGTTGTCATCCGTGGTTCCCATGGCGCTGTTGCCGGTGAAAGAACTCGCTTTTTCGCCGGTAATGTGAACATCGGCCTGATCCGCGTAGAGTCCGCCGCCGCTATGAGTGGCGGTGTTGTTGGCGAAGGTGACGCCGTCCAGGTCGACTTGTTTCACGTATCCGGTACCCGTGCCGACGAACAGGCCGCCCCCCAGCACGGCGCGGTTGCCGCTA
>DASSXP010000207.1:0-2202 GCA_035703755.1 Rhodanobacteraceae bacterium
TGCGCTCCTGGCGCAAGGTGTCGCGCAGCTCGCGCACGCTCATGCGGTCGATCTCGTCCAGCGTCGCGCCGGCCAGGGTGCCACCGTCGGCCAATGCATCCAGCGCGTCGTCGTCTTCGCTCAGGAGTTCGAGCAACTTGCTGCCGCCGAGCTGGCGCAACGTGGTCCGGTTGCCGATCTTGACGGCGGCCTGCATGGCGCGCTGCGCAAATCGCGGCGTCAGGCCGGCGCTGTCCAGGGCGCTGTGATACACATCCAACGGTTCACGTTCACGGATCTGGATCAGCATGCGGCCGATGATCAGCAGGCGCTGTCCAGACTCGGCGGCGTATTGGCGGATGGTGGCGACGAATGCTTCCAGTCGATAGGGCAGATCGACCGGATAGTCGACCTCGACCAGAGCCACGTTCGTCGCCAGCACGGTCGCGGCCGCGCCGGCCTCGGCCAGGGCGTCGTGATCGATATTTGCCGCGGCGATGGCGTCGGTGGCGTCGGCGGGGCGTTGGGTCTTGGGGCGTGCCATGTGTGATTCCTTGGGGTCAGTGGGGGTTGCGGGTGAAGCGCGAGCGCGCCTCGGTGAGGCGGTCTTCGGCGCGGGAAAACGCGTTGGCGGCGGCCAGCGATATCTGCACCACGCGCGGGGTCAGGCGCCAGCGGCCGGTCGGTTCCATCGACTCCGCCAGCCCAGCCTCGGCCAGGTTGGCGAGGTCGCGGGTGACGTTGCTTTTCGACGTGCGCAGCGCGGTGGCCAGTTCGGCCGGGGCGATGCCCTCGATCTCGTGGCCGGCCAGGCGTTGCAACATCTTGAGGATGCGTTGCTGCGCCGCGTTGATATACATCGGGTTGACGGCACTCATTGCAGGTCCAACTCCGGCTGATGATGGGTTTCGATGTGCGCGCGCTCCTGCGCCAGGTGGCCGATGGCGGTGGTCAGGTAGTCGCAGGTTTCCGGTGCCGATTTGCGGCCGGCGGCAAACTCCAGCACCGCGCCCACGGCGGCGGTGCAGGCGGCTTGCAGCGCGTGGATGTCGTGTTGCGCGGGGCCGCGACCGGTGGGGATGTCGATCACGATCTTGCTGGCGCTGGCGGCGAGGTAGTCGGTGATGTAGGCGCGGCCGCAGGCGTGTTCGAGGCCGGCGATCTTGCGCGCAGGGATGTTGCCGGACTCCATCCACTTGTAGATGGTCCATTTCGACTCACCGACCAGGTCGGCCAGGCGCTCGACATTGACGCGCTTGCTGGCGGCGAACTGCACGCAGCCCTCGACCGCCTCCTGCAGGCTCGCTGGACGCCACACCCTCCAATTGCGCGCGGTCATTGGAGACCCCGCGCGCGGTCGGATTCGGCTCGATTCCAAAATGCAAGGCGGTTTGCTGTTGCGAAACCCGGTTGCATGGGGTGAAATGGCCGCAAGCCCAGCCCGGTGACATCGCGATGACGATTCAAGCGCATTTCATTTCGCCTGCGGCACAGCGTCGCCGCTGGCAAGCGGGCCACACAGCGGGCAATAGGTAGCCCCATGCAAGGGCACGTAGGTATGAGCGCCGTGGCCGTAAACCTCGCGGCCACGATGCGGGCAAGGGGTATGGATGACAGGTTCCGCCGTGGAGGCACCCGATGAGTGACGATCTGCAGCAGCGCATGGAATGGTTGGAGAACCAGCTCCGCGAATTGACCGCAGCCCATGCCGCAGCGCGCGCACTAGCCGAAGCAAACGACGACTTTGTTTCGGGCTTGTGGACCGCGCTGCTGGATCTGCTGGTCCAGTTGCGCCTCCATCACCCCGAAACGCTGGCTGCGCTGGAGCCGACATGGTGCGCGCTGCTGGCGCGGTATGAGCAACGCCTGGACGGCAGCCCGTCACGGGATGCGGAGGAACCGCTGTCGCACCAGGAGGCGCGGGCACTCTTGGCCCGATACGTGTGGCGCGCCGCAGAATTTCGCCAATCAACCACTGGCGACGCTCGGCATAGTCCGCGTCGCTCTCGTCGGCGTGCTGGGGATGATTCCTCTCCACCATCCATTCCGCGTCGCGGTGACTGAGCAGGCATTTGCCGGGGAGATAATGCGTGGATGCAATAACCGTCATGGCCTCAACCCCTGCGCCGCGCGGAGGCGGTCATCTGGCTGGCCAGCGTGCGCAGCGTGGCGGCCGCTTCGGCCGGGGTCGGCTTGGGTCGGGGCGTGGTGTCGTACCACTCC
>DASSXP010000379.1:0-7600 GCA_035703755.1 Rhodanobacteraceae bacterium
CAGCGCCTTGCGGGCGAGGCGGAACAACTCGCGGATGCGGTCGAACACCACCACCTTGTCGTTGACCGAGTAGCCGACCACCGCCAGCACCGAGGCCAGCACCGTCATGTCGAACTCGCGCCCGACCAGAGCAATGATGCCGACCGTGACCAGGGTGTCGTGGACTTCGGTCAATAGTGCCGCCACGGCAAAGCGCTTTTCGAAGCGGATGCCGAGGTAGAGCATGATGCCGATGATCACGAACACCACCGCCACCATGCCGTCGTTGCGCAACTGCGCGCCGATCTGCGGGCCGACGAAGTCGTGCCGCTTCAGGGTGACATCGGTGCGCTGCGCCTTGAGCGCCGCCATCACGTCGTTGGCGATGCGGTCGGCGTTGACCTTTTCGCCCTTGACCGCAGCGGCATCGTCTTTCGGTTGCAAGCGGACATTGATTTCACGCGTGCCGCCAACGCCCTGCACCATCGCGTGCTCAAGGCCGGCATCGGCCAGCGCCTTGCGGGCGTCGGCGATGTCGATCGGCTTGCTGTAGGTCACCTCCACCAGCACGCCGCCGGTGAAGTCGAGGCCGTAGTTGAGGCCCTTGGTGAAGATCAGGCCGATCGACGCCAGCATCAACAGCACGGCCAGGGTGACCGTGTACTTGCGCAGGCCGAGGAAGTGGATGTTGCTGTGCGGATTGAAGACTTCCATGGGTTAGCTCCTCACACCGACAGCGTCTTGAGTTTGCGGTTGCCGTGGATCAACGCAGTGATCGCGTGAGTCACGGTGACCGAGGTGAACATCGAGGTCAAAATACCGATGAACAAGGTGATGCCGAAGCCCTTGATCGGACCCGAACCCAGCGTCATCAGCGCCAGCGCCGCCAGCAGGTGGGTGACGTTGGCATCGAGAATCGTGGCCCAGGCTTTTTCGTAACCGGCGCGGATCGATGCGTGCGGTGAGGAACCGTTGCGCAACTCTTCACGCACGCGCTCGCAGATCAGCACGTTGGCATCGATCGCCATGCCGAGGGTCAGCACGATACCGGCGATACCCGGCATGGTCAGGGTAGCCTGGAACAGGCTCAGCACCGCCACCAGCAGGATCAGGTTGAAGAACAGGGCGATGTCCGCCACCAGACCAAACAGGTGGTAGTAAACCGCCGCCGCGATCAGCACCAGGCCGAGACCCAGCAGCACCGCGCGCAGACCCTTGTCGATGTTGTCCTGACCGAGGCTGGGGCCGATCACGCTTTCGGACACGATCACCATCGGCGCCGCCAGCGAGCCGGCTTTCAGCAGCAGCGCCAGATTGGAGGCTTCCTGCGGGCTTTCGAGGCCGGAGGTCTGGAAGTGCTTGCCGAACACGCCCTGCACGGTCGCGTAGCTGATGACGTCTTCACGCACCTTGGTGGTGCGCACTTCCTTGCCGTTGATGATCTTGATCTCGGGCGTGGACTCGACGAACACCACCGCCATCGGCTTGCCAACGTTCTTGGAGGTGAACTCCAGCATTTTCTTGGCACCGGAGGCGTTCAAGGTCACGTCGACCTTGGGCGAGCCGCTCTGCTGGTCGAAGCCGGAGGAGGCGTCGACCAGCTCGTCGCCGGTGACGATGACCTTCTTCTTCAACACCACCGGGCGACCATCGCGCATGTGATAGAGGCGGTCATCGGGCGGCACGTTGCCGGTGCGCTCGGCATCCAGCGGGTTCACGTCCGGGTCGCCGGCGCGGTATTCGAGCTGCGCGGTGGCACCGATGATCTTCTTGGCCTGAGCGGTGTCCTGCACGCCGGCGAGTTCGACCACGATGTGGTTGGCGCCTTGCTGCTGGATCAAGGGCTCGGACACGCCCAACGCATTGACGCGGTTGCGCAAGGTGCCGAGGTTTTGCTGGATCGCCGACTGGCCAATGGCGCGCAAGCGCTCCGGCTTGATGCTGACATTGAGCGCATAGCTGCCGTCCTTGACCTCGCCGTTTTCGATCAGCAGGTCCTGCGAATCGGTGCCGATGGCGCCAAAGGCCGCATCGCGGTCCGCATCGGAGGCCAACAGCGCCACGATACCCTTGTCAGTCAGCGATACCGACTTGTAACGGATGTTCTTGCTACGCAAGGCGCTGCGCACGTCTTCCAGGTAGCGCTGCTGCTGCTTGTGCAACACCGAGTCCTGATCGACTTCCATCAGGAAGTGCACACCGCCACGCAAATCGAGGCCGAGCGGCATGGCGTCGGCGTGGATCTTCTGCAGCCAGCCGGGCACCGTCGAAGCCTGATTCAAGGCCACCACATAGCCGTCGCCGAGGCCTTCACGCATCACGTCCGATGCCTTGAGCTGGGTCTCGTTGTTGGCGAAGCGTGCCAGCAGCTTGTCATCCGACTCGGTGATGCTTTGCACCACCACGTCGTGTTCCTTGAGCAAGCTCTCGACCTTGCTGCGCAGCGCCGCGTCCACCGTAAACCCACGGTTGGCCGACACCTGCACAGCCGGCTGCGGCTGGAACACGTTGGGCAGGGCGTAGATCACGCCCAGCACCAAGGTCACCAGTACCAGCCAGTATTTCCAGCGGGGAAAATCACTCATGAGTAGCCGATTCCGTCACGCGGTTCAGGAAGATTTGAGGGTGCCCTTGGGCAACACCTGGGAAATGGCCTGCTTCTGCACCTTGAGTTGCACGCCGGATGCCACCTCGATGGTGGTGAAGGATTCGCCGAGCGCCTGCACCCGGCCAGCCACGCCGCCGTTGGTGATGACTTCATCGCCGACCGCCAGTTGCGTCAGCATCTTGCGGTGTTCCTTCATGCGCTTGGACTGCGGCCGAATCAGCATGAAATAGAACACCACGCCAAGCGCCAACAGGGGCAGCAAGCCCAGCAGACCGCCACCGGCGGGTTGAGCGGCGGCGGCGCCGGCGGTTTGCGCCTGTGCGGCGGAAATGAGGAAATCCATGGGTTTATCACTTCTGTGGATGGTGGCGCGGGTACCGATGCACGCGCGCCAAAAGGCGCCGGATTATGCCATGCCCGCGGTTTTCGCGCATGCCCCAGCCCGACGAGCATAGAAACTGGCGACGAATTCGTCCAATACAAGGGCCTCGATCGCCGCCCGCAATCCGGCCATCAGCCGCTGGTAGTGACGCAGATTGTGCATGGTTGCCAACTGGCAGGCCAGAATCTCGTTGCAGCGATCCAGATGCCGCAGGTAAGCGCGCGAGAAGCCATTGGCGCAGGCGTAGCAATCGCAGCCTTCCTCGATCACGCGGGTATCGTCGGCGTACTTGGCATTGCGGATGCGCAAGGTGCCTTCGGGCACGAACAGGAAGCCGTTGCGGGCATTGCGGGTCGGCATCACGCAATCGAACATGTCGATACCGCGGCGCACCGCCTCAACGATGTCCTCGGGGCGACCCACGCCCATCAGGTAGCGCGGCTTGTCGGCCGGCAACAGCGGCAAGGTCACATCCAGCGTGTGGTTGCGCTCGGCCTCGGGCTCACCGACGGCCAGGCCGCCAACCGCGTAGCCGTCAAAGCCGATACCGGTCAGCGCCTCGACCGAGCGCCGTCGCAGCGCTTCATGGGTACCGCCCTGCACGATGCCGAACAGATTGTTGGGGTTGCCGAGCGCATCGAATTCGTGCCGCGAACGCTCGGCCCAGCGCATCGACATTTCCATCGACTTGGCCGCGACCTCCAGGCTGGCCGGGTACGGCGTGCACTCGTCGAAACACATCACGATGTCCGAATCGAGCGCGCGCTGGATCTGCATCGACACTTCCGGCGACAGGAACACCTTGGCGCCATCGACCGGGGAAGCGAAGGTGACGCCGTCCTCGGTCAGCTTGCGCTTGTGCGCCAGCGAAAAAACCTGAAAGCCGCCCGAATCGGTGAGAATCGGCCGATCCCAGCCAATGAAACGGTGCAGACCATCGAATTTGCGCACGATGTCGAGACCCGGGCGCAGGTACAAGTGAAAGGTGTTGCCGAGGATGATCTCGGCGCCGATGTCGGTGATGTCGCGCGGCGTCATCGCCTTGACCGAGCCGTAGGTGCCTACGGGCATGAAGGCCGGGGTTTCGACCGTGCCACGCGGGAACGTGAGGCGGCCGCGGCGGGCCGCGCCGTCGCTGGCCGATAGCGTGAAATTCATGGATGCCATCGGGGCATTATGGCGGAGGCGCCTTCGCCCGCCCAGCACGGCGGCGATTGACCAGCATGCCGTACACGCTGATGGCGATCCAGCCGAGTTCCATCAGCAGTGCCGACAGGTTGAAGGCGCCGAACGCCAGTGACAGCACGATGCCGAGCGCGCCCAGCGCATTCATCGCCTGGTAGATGAGGCCGTTGCCGTGCAGGCGGTGCGCCTGCAGCAGCAAGAATGCCAGCAGCACCGTGGCAACGCCGACGAGGCCAGTCCACTCGTGCCACGGCAGGTTCATTGCACCACGCCGCGCTGGCGCAGCGCCTCGAACAGCACCACGCCGGTCGCCACCGACACGTTGAGGCTTTCCATCACGCCCGGCATCGGAATCCGCACCACGAAGTCGCAGGTGTCGCGGGTCAGGCGCCGCATGCCGTCACCCTCGCCGCCCAGCACCAGCGCCAGCGGGCCGTTCAGATCCTGGGCGTACAGCGAGGTCTGGCCCTCGCCCGCGAGGCCGACCAGCCACACGCCGGACTCTTTCAGCGTGGTCAGGGCGCGCGCGAGGTTGGTGACCTCGACCAGCGGCACGCGGTCGGCACCGCCGGCCGAGGCACGCCGCGCCACCGGGGTGAGGCCCGCCGCGCGGTCTTTCGGCACGATCACCGCGGTCACCTTGGCCGCCGCCGCGCTGCGCAGGCAGGCGCCGAGATTGTGCGGGTCGGTGACGCCATCCAGCGCCAGGAACAGCGCCGTCTGCCCCGCCGCTTCGGCCAAACTGGCGAGGTCGTGCTCGTCCAGCGCCTTCGGTGCATCGTAGGCGGCGACGATGCCTTGATGGCGGGCATCACCGGCCAGACGGTCGAGTTCCGCCCGCGCCGCCTGCCGCACCCGCACACCGTCCTTGCGTGCCTGCGCGCCAATTTCGTGCACCCTTGGGTTGCGGCTGGCCTGCTCCACCAGCACTTCCTGTACGCGCTCGA
This sequence comes from Rhodanobacteraceae bacterium, assembly GCA_035703755.1. Classification (GTDB taxonomy): domain Bacteria; phylum Pseudomonadota; class Gammaproteobacteria; order Xanthomonadales; family Rhodanobacteraceae; genus DASSBG01. The sequence continues at coordinate 5,102 of DASSXP010000379.1, forward strand.
TGTCGTTGGCCAGGGCGCCCGCCACCGGATTGATGCCGGCGATCCATTGCGTTGTCATCGTGGCTTCCTCTGTTTGCGTGGCGTCAGTTTGACGGGCGCGGGCTTGTCCGCCTCGCGTTCCAGCCGGAAGTCGATCTTGCGCTCCTCCAGGCTGGCGCGCAGCACCTGCACCCGCACGCGATCACCAAGCCGGAAGGTGCGGCCGCTGCGTTCGCCTTCCAGCAGGCGCCGCTGCGGATCGAAATGATAGTAGTCGTTCGGCAACTGGGTGATGTGCACCAACCCCGAGACGTGCGAGTCGTCGAGATCCACGAACAGGCCGAACGAGGTCACGCCGCTGACGCGGCCGGCGAAAAACTCGCCGACGTGCTTTTCCATCCACGCGCACTTGTAGCGCTCATCGACATCGCGCTCGGCTTCCTCGGCGCGGCGTGCGCGCTGCGAACAGTGCACCGACAGCGCCGCCATGCGGCTTTCGTCGTAGCCATAGCCGGCCGGTTTGCCCTTGGCCAGCGCGTGGCGGATTGCCCGGTGCACCAGCAAATCCGGATAGCGGCGGATCGGCGAGGTGAAATGCGCGTAGGCCTCAAGCGCCAGACCGAAATGGCCCTGGTTTTCCGGCAGGTACACCGCCAGCGCCATCGAGCGCAGCAGCACGGTCTGGATCAACTCGTATTCCGGCCGTTCGCGCACGCTGGCCAGCAATTTGGCGTAGTCGCCCGGGGTGACCTTTTCCAGCGGCGGCAGCTTCAGCTTGTACTGGCGCAGAAACTCCAGCAGATCCTCGTACTTGTCCGCCGGCGGCGGCGCGTGCACCCGGAACGGCGCCGGAATGCGCTTGCGCGCCAGATACTTCGCCGCTTCGACATTGGCGGCGATCATGCATTCCTCGATCAGCTTGTGGGCGTCGTTGCGCGGGGTGGAGTCGAGCGCCTGCACCTCGCCATTGCCATCGAGCCGGAACTTGGCCTCCGGGGTATCGAAGTCGATCGTGCCGCGACGCTTGCGCGCCCGTTCGAACGCCTTGTACAGCTTGTGCAGGTTTTCGATGTCGCCCAAGCGATCCTTGAGGCGTGCCCGCACTGCCTTGTCTTTGGGGCCCAGCGCCTGCCACACCTCGTCATAGGTCAGCCGCGCATGCGAGCGCATCACCGCGGCATAGAACTTCGAGCGCGTTACCTGGCCCTTGCTGTCCACCAGCATGTCGCACACCATGCACAGGCGCTCGACGTCGGGGTTCAGCGAGCAAATGCCGTTGGACAGCGGCTCGGGCAGCATCGGCACCACGAACCCCGGAAAGTACACCGAAGTAGCGCGGTCTTCCGCTTCCACGTCGATCGCGCAGCCGGGCGCGACGTAATGCGACACGTCGGCAATCGCCACCACCAGGCGCCAGCCATCGGCACGCGGCTCGGCGTACACGGCATCATCGAAATCCTTCGAATCGGCACCGTCGATGGTGACCAGTGGCAACTCGCGCAGATCGATCCGGCCTGCCCGGTCCGCCGCCGTCACCGCAATCGGCAAACGCTCGACCTCGTCGACCACCGCATCCGGCCAGGCATGCGGCAAGCCGTACTCGGCAATCGCCATCTCGACCAGCAGCGAGGGTTTCAATTTGTCGCCCAGCACGCTGACGACGCGGCCGATCGGGCCGCGGCGACCATCGGGCGGATCGGTGATTTCGACGATCACGATCTGGCCAGCGCGGGCGCCGCCATCGCTGCCGGGCGGAATCACGATGTCAAGGTGCACGCGCTCGTCATCCGGCAGCACCACCATCGCACCACGCTCCACCGCCACCCGCCCGACCAGCCGCGAGGGCCGCCGCGACAAGACTTCAACAATGGCGCCCTTGCGGCGGCCACGGTGATCGACGCCGATCACACTGGCCAGCACGCGATCGCCATGCAACACCTTGCGCATTTCCATCGGTGACAGGTACAGATCGTCGCCGCCTTCGTCCGGGCGCAGGAAGCCGTAGCCATCGGCATTGGCCAACACTTCGCCCGGCATCAGGTCGAGCCGGCTGGCGACACCGAAGCCGTCACGGCGGTTCTTGAGCAGTTGGCCGTCGCGCAGCATCGCCGCCAGGCGCTTGTCGAGGGCGTAAAGGTCGGTGTCGTCGACCAAGCCCAGCGCGGTGGCGATGTCCTTGGCCTTCATCAACTGGCCGCTGTCGGCCAGCATGGCGAGGATGGCCTCGCGGCTGGGGATGGGCCGGTCGTAGCGCGCCGCCTCGCGTTCGGCGTGCGGATCGCGTGGCGCCGCCGCGCGGCGGCTGCGGGAATGCTTGTTTGTGGTCACAAATATCCTTGTGGTGAAAAAATTCCGCGTCGGGCCAATTGACAAGCGCGGAGTCACCCCCTATCTTACGCGGCTCCGCAGCGCTTGGCGCGGCGGAACCTGCCCAGGTGGCGGAATTGGTAGACGCACCAGCTTCAGGTGCTGGCGGGGGCAACTCCGTGGAAGTTCGAGTCTTCTCCTGGGCACCAACAC
>DASSXP010000389.1:0-4323 GCA_035703755.1 Rhodanobacteraceae bacterium
TGGACGGCGCGCCGTATCGGGTGGACATCCCCGCGCACTGGAATGGCGACCTGGTCATGCAACTGCACGGCTTCGAGCCGATCGGCACGCCGCGCCCCGCGCCGAAGCCGCTGGGCGACGAGGCGTCACCGTTTCTCGCGGCCGGCTACGCGCTGGCGCAGAGCAGCTATGCCTCGCAGGGCTGGGCGGTGGATGACGCGCTGCGCGACAACGAACGCCTGCGCGCCTGGTTCGTGCAGCGGCACGGCCAGCCACGGCATACCTACGTCGTGGGTTTCTCGATGGGTGGCTATGTCGTGCTGACCAGCCTGGAGCATCACGGCCAGCACTACGACGGCGGGCTCTCGCTGTGCGGTGCCAACGTGCCCGGCACGCGCGTGTTCGACGACATCCTGACCTCCGTCGTCGCGTTCGACTACTTCTTCCCCCGTACGACCGGCTTGCCACCGGGCGGCCTCGCCGATCCCGCCGCACCCGCGCTGGGCCAGATGGAGGTGATGCACGCGGTGGATGCGGCGCTGAAGACCAACGAACATGCCGCGCAGCTGCTCGCCACGCACCTGCACGTATCGCGCGAACGCCTGGCCGGCGCCATCGGCGTGCATTACCTGGTACTGCACCAGATGCAGCAACGCGCGAAGGGCATGCCGATCGACAATCGCGCGACGGTGTATGCCGGTTTCGGCGACGATGCAGCATTCAATCGCGGCGTGCACCGCTACACCGGCGACCCGCAGGCGATGCGCTACCTGGCCGCGGCCACCTCGCTCAGCGGCAAGATCCACAAGCCGCTGGTGCTGCAGTACAACCACGAAGACTTCCTCATCCCCGTGCGCTACCAGTCGGTATATCCGGCCATGGTGCAGTCCGCCCACGGCCGCGCGCCGACCGTGCTGCCGTCCGTCGGCGAAGGCCATTGCGGCTTTGCGCCGGAGCAGATCATGCAGGCATTCCAGACCCTGACCCGCGAGGCCAGCGAAGGACACTGACCCACCAGCCGGAAGGCGACCTCGCGCGGAGGCGGGGAAGTGGGAAAGGGTGGTCGGCTGCCATCGTGGGCAAGGCTGTCTTCCAGCCCGCTGGATCGGAGCGCCGCCGTTGAGCCGCGGGAGCGGTGCTGACCGGGTGGTTGAGCCAGCCTGATTCGGCGGAACCGTTCGCTTCAGGGAACGGGTGGCCCATCCGTTGGTGCTTGGCCCGGTCGATAGATCAGTGCCACTACCCCGAGCGACATGGATATCTTCAGGGCCAACTCCCTCATCGCCTTCTCCGCGTATTCTTCCAATCCGGGGGGCGGTCGGATCACCGGGTTCCGACAACCCCTTTCCGCTCCGAAACCGACGGCTTCAGCGACCAGGCTCATTGCAGATGGGCTGCGGCGATTTCGACTCACCGTCACCGTCAGCTGTGGCGAATGAACGCCCGCACTTCCACGGGCGCGCGGCAGGCGACTGCGGCCCGGGACCCCCACGCCAGCGCTTCATCCATGTCGGCGGCTTCCAGTATCCAGAAGCCGCCGACGTGTTCCTTGGCCTCGATATACGGCCCATCGGTAACGATCACTTGGCCATTGAGTTGCCTGCGCAGCGATTTCGCCTTGCTGTTCGACTCCAGGCCGCCGGCGAAGAACCTGGCGCCTGCGGCCTTCATCTCTTCATTGAGCATGCCGATGTCGCGGATCATCGCTTCGTCCTCGGTGGATGGGTCGTAGTTTTCGGGGTGATGAATGGCAACCAGGTATTGCGGCATGTTGTTCTCCCAAGGGCCAGCCCGACCGGCCTGATCGCCGGTCCTTGTCGTTGCGACGAACTGGCGGAACCCAATTCGACACCATCGCCAGAACCCATGGGTACTGGCATGCAGCGAACAATTTCCGGGCGCCGGAACACGACGGGAGAAGTTTTTGAAACCAGCGATGGTCAGCACGGAGGTCGCCGCGTCCGCGATGACATGCAGGTAGGCCGCACGCAGGTTCACGTCGTGATGGTGGTGGCCATCATGCCCGTGGTCGTGGGCATGCCCGTGTCCGTGGTGGTGTTCTCCTTTAAGCAGCCATGCGCACAGCAGGTTGACGCCCAGGCCGAGCACCGCGATCAGGATCGCGTCGTCATAGTGGCAAAAGCGGTCGATCGCCTTCGGCGACCGAGCCACTGTCTTTTTGCGTGGCCAAAGACAAGACGACCAGAGAGAAGGCCCGTGGCCCGCACCATTCAAAGATCCAGAACCGCGCCGCCGCAGCACGCAGGCCGCTACCTTCTCTGTTCGACTGCCTCCGCCCGGCTTCCGCTACGTGGCTTTCTTCGGCCACTCAGTCGATGTAATTCACCTGAACCCCGGTGCGCCGGCTGAACTGCGCGGCGTTGGCCTGGACGGCGTTCAGTTGGGCGCCGCATTCCTCGCGCGATATGTGCACGGTTCGCACTTGCGCCGGGATCATGCGCACCCGCCGGAAGATGTGTGCCTCGATCAGCAGATGGTTTTCCGCGCTGTCGGGCCGCGGATTGCCGTTGCGTGCGGAGGCCAGCAAGTCGGCCACCAGGGCTTTTGCATTGGTCAGGTGGGTCGCGCTGGGGTTGGCCTGGTACTGCGATCGGGTCGCCAGCAGGATCGCGCCGCCGAACGTGTTGAAACTCACCTGGTAGAGCTTGCCGCGATCGGCCTTCGCCTTGAAGCCGCTGCCGTTGGAGACCGGCGTGAAGGTGTCCATCGCAAAGTAGATCGCGTCCTTCTTGAAGCCGTCGTCCAGCTCGAACACGCTCTTGCCGTACCCGGTATTGGCGCCATGCAGTCGGCGGCCGTAGTTCAGCGCCGCAAAGACCTGGGAGTCCGCCGCCGCGCCGGGCGCATGCACATGGTTGGGGGAGTAATGCATGGTGGCCGGCGCCGTGGTGCCGCCCTGCTTTTTCACGTGCGGCAGCACCAGGCCGGCAGCGCCCACCTGGGTCTTGCCGTCGGCGAACTGCCCGTACAGCGCGTGACGGTCGGCCTTGGCCCGCACATGGGCCGGGTTTTTCGGGTCCTGGTTGGCGGTCAGCGCCGCATCGGTGCCATGCCGATCCCACATGGTGATGTATTCGTCGAAGCCGGGCCCCGTGCCGAACCAGCCGGTCGCGCTGAAATTGATTGTCAGCGGCGCCTGGTTGGCCAGGTTCTGCAGCGGGGTCACCACGTTGGCCTTGAGTTCCTGCAGCAGGTCGGTTCCCAACCCGACCTCGCTCTTGCCGCCGAGCACGCCACCGACCTTGCGCACCAGGCCACCGGCGGACTTCACGCCGTTGCGCAGCACCAGCATCGTGCGCCAGCGATCCTTGATCTTCTTTGCCTTGCCGCCGAACGCTTCGCCCCACAGATCCCAGTCGTCGATGAGCTGGAAGATGTCGGCGGCCAGCGTATTCGCCGGCCAGTAGCTGTCCACCTGCGTGATCCGACCGCCCACAAAGGTCTGTGCCGCAGCACTGCGCCATTCTCCGCTCATGGAATTCCCCCGGGTAAAGTGACGAAACGGCCACCCTCGCGTGGCGCTGGCGGGCACCACTATCAGCCCGGCGATGGTACGCCGATCAGCGCCCGGTGCGTACGCGACAGGCGCGTCGCGGCCGCGCCGCAGTGGCCGTCCTGCGGTGCTCGTTGCGCGTCCGCGCGAAGCTTCCCCGGGCCGGGCCTTGCTGTTTGCGCGTCACGACGCCGGACGATGCCTGCGCACCTGCCGCGCCACCGGCACCAGCACCAGCAACGCCACCACGGCAAAACCGGCGCCGGCGAGGAAGGTGGCGCGCGAGCCGAACGCGTCCCACAACCCGCCGGCCACCACGCTGGCGGCCAGCAGGGCCAGTCCGCTGACCAGGTTGAACATGCCGTACGCCGTGCCGCGCAGGTTGGCCGGTGCGGCGTCGGCGACCATCGCGGCCAGCAATCCCTGGGTCATGCCCATGTGCAGTCCCCACAACGCCACGCCCAGCGCCAGCCCGGCCAGCCCGCCGACGAAGGCCAGCGCCAGGTCCGACAGCACCAGCACCAGCACGCCCAGCGCGAGCAGGGTGCCGTGGTCGAAACGGTCGGCCAGCACGCCGACCGGGTAGGACGACAGCGCATACACCACGTTCAACACCACCAGCACCAGCGGAATCAGCACCAGCCCCAGCCCCAGTTCCTGCGCGCGCAGCACCAGAAAGGCCTCGCTGAAACGGGCCAGGGTGAACACCGCGGCGATCGTCACCACGCCCCAGTACAGCGGCGGCAGACGTGCCAGCTCGGTGCGCGACAACGGCGAACGCGCCCGCCTGCTTTCCCGGCCGCCCGGCGCGTCGCGCACGCCGAATACCA
>DASSXP010000229.1:0-3679 GCA_035703755.1 Rhodanobacteraceae bacterium
AGCAACAGGCGCAGTTGTAGATCGTCACAGGCGGCGGCAAGTTCGGATAGGCGCTGAGGGGATTGTTTGGGCATCGTCTGCATTCCGCGTTGACTGGGCGGACACGCTGGCATGGCTGCGTCTCAGGGCGTGAGACGCAGCAAGATGGCGGCTGGTGGACCGTGTCACTGCGGGCGCTGCGGCCTCCCAGCCCGGCGAGTGCTCAGGTGGGCCCAAACAGCGCGTCGAGGTCGGCTTCGTTGAAGCGGAGCTTGCTGCTGGCGCCACCGCCTTCGAGCACGGCGCGGGCGAGTTCGGCTTTTTTGGCCTGCATGGTCTGGATTTTTTCCTCGACTGTGCCGGTGCAGATCAGGCGGTAGACGAACACCGACTGCTGCTGGCCGATGCGGTGGGCGCGGTCGGTGGCCTGGGCTTCGACCGCGGGGTTCCACCAGGGGTCGTAGTGGATCACGGTGTCGGCGGCGGTGAGGTTCAAGCCCACGCCGCCGGCTTTGAGGCTGATCAGGAACAGTGGCAGCTCGCCTTGCTGGAAGCGCTTGACCAGGGCGGTGCGCTCGCGCGCCGGGGTCTGGCCGGTCAGGGTCTGGTACGGCAGTTTGCGTTTGGCGAGCGCGGCTTCGATCAGCGCCAGCATTTCGGTGAATTGCGAGAACAGCAGCACGCGGCGGCCGTCGGCGAGCAGGCCATCCAGGAGTTCGAGCAGGGCATCGAGTTTGGCGCTGGTCTTCACCTTTTTGGCGCTGGCGAGTTTGACCAGGCGCGGGTCGCAGCAGGCCTGGCGCAGTTTGAGCAGGGCGTCGAGCACGATGATGCCGCTCTTGGCGAGGCCGCGCTCGGCCACCGCCTGGCGCACGCGTTCGTGCTGGGCCAGGCGCAGGGTCTCGTACAGCGCGCGTTGCTCGGCTTCCAGTTCCAGCGTGCGCACGATTTCGGTTTTGGGCGGCAGGTCGGCGAGCACGTCGTTTTTGCGCCGCCTGAGCATCAGCGCGCCGATGCGACGATTGAGCCGTTGCTGGCGGTCGCTGTCGCCGTGTTTTTCGATTGGCGTGCGGTAGCGCCGGTTGAACTGCCGCTGGCTGCCGAGCAGGCCGGGTTCGACGGCGTCGAATTGCGCCCACAGCTCGCCGAGGTGGTTTTCCAGCGGGGTGCCGGTCATGGCGAGGCGACGCGCGGCGGGGATGTCGCGCACCACTTGCGCGGCCTGGCTGGCGGCGTTCTTGATCGCCTGTGCTTCGTCCAGTATCAGCAGCGAGAACTGTTGTTCGACCAGTTTGTCGCGGTCACGCGGCAGCAGCGGGTAGGTGGTGATGACGAGGTCGTGCGTGGCGATGGCATCGTAGCGCTCGGCGCGGTCGGCGCCGTGCAGCACCAGCACGTTCAGCGTGGGGGTGAAGTGGGCCGCTTCGGCTTGCCAGTTGCCGACCAGCGAGGTGGGGCAGACCACCAGCGCGGGCTGGGTCAGGCGTTTGCGCTGCTTCATGCCCAGCAGGTGCGCCAGCACTTGCACGGTCTTGCCGAGGCCCATGTCGTCGGCGAGGATGCCGCCCATGCCGGCGGCTTCGAGGAAGTTGAGCCAGGCGAGGCCATCGTGCTGGTAGGGCCGCAAGCTGGCCTTGAATCCGCGCGGCAGCTTGGCGTGCGCAGGTGCAGCACGCAAGTTTTCCAGCTTGGCTCGCAATGCCTCGCCGCCCGGCCAGGCGAGCTGGCTGCCGTCGAAGTCGGCCAGTTGCGTGGCGTGGACGCGGGGCGTGCCGCTCGATTCGGTTTCCAGCCATTCCAGCAAGGGCTCGATCAGGCCGCGCAGTTGCGTCAGTGGCAGCTCCACGCTGCGGTTTTCGTCCAGCGGCACGCGCCAACGGGCGTCGGGTTTTTCCTGATCCGTGGGCTGACGGGGAAACGCCGGGTTGGCGATCAATTGCCGCAGCACTGGCAGCAAATCGATCCGTTCGCCAGCAATGTCAACGCCGAGGCTGACGTCAAACCAGTGGTTGCCGCGCGCTTCGAAGCTGTTGTGCCAGGCGTCGATCTCGACCAGCGAGTCGTGCGGGAAGTCGGGGCTGAACTCCAGCACGAAACCGGCTTGCTCAAGTTGCGTGAGGGTGTCGGTCCAGTCTTCCGGCGGCAACGGAGCGGGGTGGTTTCGCACCACGGCAAACCAGGCGTTGAGCTCGGTGTAATCGTGTGGCCGGTAGCGGGAAAGGAGTTCAGTGCCGGTCACCAGGCCGGCGTGCCGCAGTCGTTGCGGCAGCGCGTTCTCGGCGTCGCGGTCGCGGTGGATTTCCAGCAAGTCCTCACCGACGCGGCGGGTGATGACGCGAGCGGTGGCGTTGCGTTCGACGCGTTGGCCGGCGTAATCGAAGACAAGCCGTGCCGAGCCGGCGATCACGCTGGTGCCGTTGAACGAGTGCAGCAGGGTCGGGGCAAGCGTCAATACGCCAACCGGCGCGACACGAACCACTTTGGCGGGGGCGCGCGCGAGTGGCGCCGGCAGCTGTACGCTCGCGCGGTGTTGGCCGAGCACGCTGCCCAGTGTGGGCGCGATGGCCGGCAACAGGGTGGGTGCGTGCGCCAGTTGCTCGAACAGCCGCACGTCGCCGGGCGCCACGCCGTAGTGCGCCGTGGCGGGGTTGATGTACCAAAGCTGGCGCGCGCCTTTCAGCAAGATGGCGTCGGTGGCGTCGAGCTGCATGGTCAGTGACTGGCTGCCGTCGGCGGCTTCCACCCAGCGCGGTTCGGCGCGCAGCTCCGGCCCGCGTTGCAGCGGCTGACTGGCACGCTCGAACCAGGCCGGGTGTTCGGCCAGCAAGGTCTCGAGCGCGCGCTCGGCCTGCGGCGAGCGGATGCTGAACCAGTTGTGTCCGCTTATGGCATAGCTTGGTTGGCTCAACAACACCGACAAGGCCGTCGCCGTGGCATCGGGCCAGCCCGCGGCGGGGGCAGGGATCGGGCCGTGGTCGGCGCTCAGGTCGATGCTGCTCGGCTTGCTCCAGCGTTCCCGGCGGGTGTTTTTGGCGGGCTGCAACCAGGCCGGAAAGGCCAGCAAACGCTGGTTGATGTCGCCGCGCAACAGGATGCCGAAGCGCTGCGTGTCGGCGACGGTTGGCGCCGTCCGGGCCGGCGCATCCAATAGTGCCAGCCATTCCTGCCAGCGTTGCAGTGCCGCGGTTTTTTCGCGCTCCGCCGCGGCGTCCAGCCGGCTTGGCGTGGATTGGGGTGGCGGCGCCTCGACGCTGGCGAAGGCCGGCACGCTGAACAGCATCGCCGCCGCGTGTTTGCAGTCCACCGCTACCGGGCAGCTGCAATCGCTCTCGGCCAGCAGGTGTCGGTCGGCGCGGGTGATGGTGATGTCACAGGTGTAAATGTGCCCGCCGCTGCCGGCTACGCGGCCGTGCAGGTGGCAGCTGTCGTGGCCCGTCGGGTCGATCACCGCGAGCTTTTTGACGCGATGACTGCCGGCGTACTGTTGGCCACGGGAAAGCGTGCGCGAATCGAAGGTCGAATGCCATTCGTGGTGCGCCAGCCATTGCTGCAGCTCGGAAAGGGTCATGGATCGGTTGCGATAACGGAAACAGCGTAGTTTCGCATGTCGGCAGAAGCCGGCGTGCTTTCCGTGGGCGGGCGAAACCGCGACAATGGCGGTTTGTGTTGTCGTCCGCGCGCGAATCTGGCCGCGCGGGCG
>DASSXP010000095.1:0-7474 GCA_035703755.1 Rhodanobacteraceae bacterium
TGGAAAATCGCAAATACCAGGGCGATCGCGGTGACCGCTTTTTCGCCGCCGGACAGCAGCGAAATGTTGCTGATGCGTTTGCCGGGTGGCCGCACCATGATCGCCACCCCGGCATCAAGCAGGTCCTCGCCGGTCAGCTCCAGATACGCATGGCCGCCGCCAAACAGCCGTGGGAACAATTCCTGCAGGCCAATGTTGACCTTCTCGAACGTTTCCTTGAAGCGGCTGCGGGTTTCACGGTCGATCTTGCGGATGGCGGTCTCCAGCGTTTCCAGCGCGCTGGTCAAATCGTTCATCTGCGCATCGAGGTAGGTTTTGCGTTCGGCTTGCTCGGCGTGTTCCTGGATGGCGGCGAGATTGACCGGCTCCAGGCGCTGGATTTTCTGCCGCAGGCCCTCGATCTGGCCCTGCCACTCGCTCGGATCGACGTCATCGTCGAGTTCGGCCAGCAGCGCCTCGGCATCGAGCCCGGCTTCGGCAATGCTGTGCGCCAGGCGCTCGGCTTCCAGTCGCAAGGCCTGTTCGGACAGGCGCCGTTCGGCGTGTTCTTCGCGTAGCTGCGCAGCGGCTTGTTCGAAGCGCTGGCGCTCCTGCTCGTGCTCACGCAAGCTGGCTTCGTGATGCTCCAGGGTGCGGCGGGCCTCCACCAGCTGCCGATCCATCAGCAGGCGCTGGTCGAGGTAGGTCTGGCGCTCGCGTTCGAGGTCGGCGACCGGGTGATCGTCCGCCGCGAGTTGCCGCGCCAGGTCATCACGCCGCGCGGCCAGTTGGGACAATTGGCGGTCGCTGCGCTCCAGGTTTTGCTCCAGCGAGGCGAGCGAGCTGCGCCGTGATTCCAGCGTCAATGCCAACCGGTGGGTGGCGTCGGCGGCGTCGCGGGCGTTGAGGCGCGCTTCCTCACGTTGTTCCAGCAATTCGCGGCGTTGGGCTTCCAGCGTCTGCCGTCGGCCCTCGCAGTCGCCCATTGCCGTGACTGCGGTGTGCAGGCGGGCGCGGGCGTTGCTTGCCTGCTGTTCGATGTCGGCCAGGCGTGGCGCGAGGTCGGCCAGTTCCGAAACCAGTCGCTCGACCCGGGCCTGGGTGGTTTCCAGCTTGCCGCGATGGCTTTGCAGTTCGCCGGCGAGTTCGGACAGGCGGCGGTGCGCCTGATAGGCCTGACGCTGTGCGTCTTCGCGCGCTTGTTCGGCGTCGATCTTGGCCCCACGCACGCCGTCGATGCGCGCGGAGAGCTCATCGAGGCGGGACTCGTCGCTGGCAATCGCCTGCCCCAGTTGCTGGATTTCGCGCTCGCGTGACAACACGCCAGCCTGCCGGTCCTGCGCGCGCAGCACGCGCACGTAACCCGGACCAAACCAGGTGCCATCCGGCGTGATGACGCTGTCGCCGGGTGCCAGGCTGTCGCTCAATCGCTGCGCTGTTGCCACGTCTTCGGCGCAGCGCACCCGCGACAGCAAGGCCAGCGCCGCGGCTGGCCCGCGTGCGTGAGCGGCCAGCGTATCGGCCGCACCTGCATCACCGCTGCGGGTGGAGAGTAGCGTCAGATCCACGGCGCCCGCAGCCGCGAGCGCGGCGGCATGTGCGTGTGGCGCGTCATCGAGCACGCCTTCCAGCATCCCGCTCAAGACGGTTTCCACGGCGGTTTCCCAGCCGCTATCGACATCCAGCACATTGCCGAGCCGGCGCGCCGGATCGATGCCGGCCGCTTGCAACCAACTGGCCAATTCGCCTTGATCCTGCCCCAGCGCCGCAGCCTGCAAGGCCTCCAGCGAGGCGAGCCGACCGCGACCGGCTTGCAGCCGCTGGCGCAATTGATGGTTCTCGTCGTTCAGCGTGCGCTCGTCGGCCAGCACCTGCTCGTGGGCCTGCTTGCGCTGATCGAGCAAGGCCGCTGCCTGCTCGACTGCCATTTGCTGGCTTTCGTGATCGTCGGTCAACTGCTCGCCACGCGCCGACAGGGCATCCATGTCGGTGGCTTGTTGCTCTGCCTCCAGCGCTTCGCGCCGCTTGCCGAGTTCCAGTGCCTGTTTGTCCAGATGGTCGATGTGGGTGCGTTCGACCTCGGCCGCACGGGCGGCGGCGGCGGTGGCTTCGCCATGCTGCTGCCACTGCTGTTGCCACTCGGCGAGGCGGGATTCGGCATCTTGCAGGGTCGCTTGCGCGCTTTCCTCGGCAATCCGCAGCGCTTCGCCCTGGGGTTCGCCAGCTGCCAGTTCATTGCGCAGGGTTTGCAGCTGATTGCGGTCGGCAGCCGCCTGGCGCCCGAGTTCCTCGTGCGCCTGACTGGACTCGCCGTGGGCGCGCTCCAGCCGTTCCTTGAGCTCGCGATTGTGGCGCTCCTGCTGCTCGACGCGGGCAATTTCGGCACCGATCCGGTAGACCTCACCCTGCACCTGGTTCAAGTGCGCGCCGGCGCCATGGTGTGCCTCGCGGCATTCCTCGATTGCCGCTTCGACGTGTCGCTGCCCGGCCAGCTTCTGCTCGATCGCGGTGGACAAGTCGGCCAGCCCGCTGCCCTGCTCTGCCAACGCCATTCGGGTGGCGCGATAACCCAGTGCGTGCAACTCGGCTTCGCGGCGTTTCAGTTCTTCCTTGAGCAGCGTCCAGCGCTCCGCCGCGCGGGCTTGCCGGTTCAGGTGCTCCAGTTGTTTTTCGACCTCATCGCGGATGTCGTTGATGCGTTCGAGGTTCTCGCGCGTCTGGCGGATGCGTGACTCGGTTTCCTTGCGCCGTTCCTTGTAGCGCGAAATGCCGGCCGCTTCCTCCAGATGGGCGCGCAACTGCTCCGGCGCGGCCTCGACGATGTCCGAGATGATGCCCTGCTCGATGATCGAGTAGCTGCGCGGGCCAAGACCGGTGCCAAGAAACAAGTCGGTGATGTCGCGGCGGCGGCAGCGCGAGCCATTGAGGTAATACTGCGAGCTGCCATCGCGGCTGACCGTACGCTTGACGGAGATTTCCGCGTACTGGGCGTATTCGCCGGTGATGGTGGCATCGGCGTTGTCGAACAGCAATTCCACCGTCGCCTGCCCCACCGGTTTGCGGGCGCTGGAACCGGCAAAAATCACGTCGGTCAGTGAATCGCCACGCAAGCGGCTGGCCGCGCTCTCACCCATTACCCAGCGCACCGCATCGATGATGTTGGATTTGCCGCAACCGTTGGGCCCGACCACCCCACTGAGGTTGGTCGGCAAGTGCAAGGTAGTCGGGTCCACGAAGGATTTGAAACCGGCCATCTTGATGCTGGTCAGACGCATCGAAATTCCTGTCGCTGTGGCTGCACCAGCCGCAACCGGGCAGGTCACGTCAGGCCAATGTCACGTGGTGGAGAGTCGTGCCGGCGTGGCGCGCCCACCCGCCGTGGAGCGGGTAGACGCGATTATACCAGTGGACGCGATGGCACCAGTTGGTGCCACAGACGGCATCGGACCGGACTGAAATGACGGTAATTACACAAGCATTTTCAGTGTATTGCGCAACATTTTGAAAGTTCAATGTGTTGCGGGTGACGTACTCGTTGGGGCCTGCTTGACCGCTTGCTTGCGCACCGCCTTGTCCAGTGTCGTCGTGGTCTGGCCGGGGGCCAGGCTGGCGGCATTGGCCGGCGCCACGAGGGAAATGCGTGCGTTCGCCTTCAGCGCTTCGATATACGCCTGCGCCTGCTTCTGTTCCAGATCCTGGCGCAACTTGTCGCTCACCTGGGCCAGTGGTGGCGGCGTGAACGCGTCGATCTTGTTGAGGAAGATCAGGTGCCAGCCGTAGGCGGTCTTGACCGGCGTGGTGGTGGCATGGCCGGGGCTCAGCGCGGCCACCACCGCCGCCAGCTCCGGCGGCAGCTGCTTGAGGAACACCGTCGGGAACGAACGGGCATCGCGCGCCTGGCCACGGAACTGCTCAAACACTTTGTCGAACGCGGTGCCGGCCTTCAGTTCCGCCGCTGCCTTGTTGGCGGTCTCCTGGTCGGCAAACATCAGCTGGGTGATTTGGTAGGTCTTGTCACCAAGGCCTGTCACCTGCTCCTGATATTCTTTTTGCAACTGCGCATCGGTGATCGGATTGGCGCGCGCATAGGCCAGCAGCACGGCATTGGCCATGCCTTGCAGGCGCGAAATCTCCACCGTTGCCGCGAGGTCGGCTTGCTGGCGTACCTTCAGCAGTGGCGCCTGCTGCGCCAGCAGCACGTACTGCTGCAACTCGTCCAGCGCCTGTTGGCGCTGCTGCGGGTTCGACAGAGACATGTTGCGGCCCTTGGCGATGGCGGTCAGCAGCGATTGCGGCACCGCCACGCCATTGATGGTTTCCAGCGGCGTGCCACCGGCCGGCAACTGGATCACCGCATCGCTGGCCGCCGCGGCGGCGGCTGTTGCGGTGGGTGTCTGGGCCTGCTTGCCACACGCGGCAAGTGCCAGTGCTGCGGCGGCAACAACAAGAGATATCGGGGCTTTCATGCGGGCTCCTCGGGCAGTACGTCCATGGCAAGGGCGTGGATATCGGTTTGCATGAGATCGCCGAGCGCGGCGTAGACCATGCGCTGACTGGCGATGCGGGATTGACCATTGAACGCAGCGCTCTTGATGCGGACATGGAAATGCCCGCGGCCGTCGCGCGCGCCTGCATGGCCGATGTGCTTGTGACTGTCGTCGCGCACCGCAAGCTCCGACGGGCTCAGCGCGGCGCTCAGGCGGCGGCGAATTTCCTCGGTCCGATTCAAGGCAGCACGACGTTGAGCGGCTTGACCTCGACGCGGGCGTACACGCCGGCGGCAAGGTAGGGGTCGGCATCGGCCCAGGTCTGCGCTGCCGCGAGATCATCGAACTCGGCCACGATCAGGCTGCCGGAAAACCCCGCCGGCCCCGGATCAATGCTGTCGATGGCGGGAAATGGACCGGCCAGCTTCAGGCGGCCTTGCGCCCGCAGTTCGAGCAAGCGTTCGAGGTGTGCCGGGCGCGCGGCGGCGCGCGCCGGCAGGGAGTCGGGGACATCGGTGCCGATGATGGCATACCACATGTTCGTGTTTTCCTTGGTATTCAAGCGTCAGCGCGCAGGATAGCGGATGCGCCAAGCGATGCTGGGATTGGCGACAGCTCGGTGTTCAGGCGCCCGCTTCCGGGCGCATGTACGGGAACAGCAGCACGTCGCGGATCGAGGCGGAGTTGGTCAACAGCATCACCAGACGGTCGATGCCGATGCCGAGGCCGCCGGTCGGTGGCAAGCCGGTTTCCAGTGCACGGATGTAGTCCGCATCGAAGTGCATGGCTTCGTCGTCGCCCGCATCCTTGGCTTCGACCTGGGCGCGGAAACGCGCGGCCTGATCCTCCGGATCGTTCAGCTCGGAAAAACCATTGGCGAGCTCCTTGCCGTTGATGAACAACTCGAAGCGGTCGGTCATGCCGGGGTCCGTGTCATTGGCGCGGGCCAACGGCGACACTTCCATCGGGTGGTCGGTGATGAAGGTCGGTTGCACCAAGGTGTGCTCGACCGTGGCCTCGAAAATCTCCAGCAGCAGCTTGCCCCAGCCGTAGCCGTCCTTGACCTGGACCCCGAGGCGACAGGCGTGGGCGGCCATCGCGGCGCGATCGCGCAATTCCTCGCGGCGGATTTCCGGGTTCAATTCCAGCACCGCCGCCTCCATCGGCCAGCGCCGGAAGGCTGGACCAACGTCGATGGTCTTGCCTTCCCATTCGAGTGCGGTAGTGCCGAGCACCGCTTGCGCGGTGTCACGGATCATGGCCTCGGTCAGGTCCATGATCTCGGTATAGGTGGCGTAGGCCTGATACAGCTCCAGCATCGTGAACTCGGGGTTGTGCCGGGTTGACACGCCTTCGTTGCGGAAGTTGCGGTTGATCTCGTAGATGCGCTCGAATCCACCAACCACCAGTCGCTTCAGGTACAGCTCCGGCGCCACCCGCAGGTACAAATCCATGTCGAGGGCATTGTGGTGAGTAACGAACGGCCGCGCGGTGGCGCCGCCCGGGATGACGTGCATCATCGGCGTTTCGACTTCCATGAAGCGGCGGGTGGGCGCTTCCAGCCATTGCCGCATGTAGCCGATGATGCGCGAACGCTTCTGGAATGTCGCACGCGCTTCCGCGGTGACGATCAGGTCGACATAACGTTGCCGATAGCGCTGTTCGACGTCGGCCATGCCGTGGTGTTTGTCCGGCAACGGTCGCAGGCTCTTGGTCAGCAAGCGCAGGTGATCGGCCTTGATCGACAGCTCGCCGGTCTTGGTGCGCATCAGCTGCCCTTCCGCGCCGATGATGTCGCCGAGATCCCAGGTCTTGAAGGCGTCGTAGCCCTCGCCCACGGTGCCGGCGTGGATGAACAACTGGATGCGACCGGTAAAATCCTGCAGCTGTACAAAACTGACCTTGCCCTGCACCCGCTTCAGCACGATGCGCCCAGCCACGCGCGCGCGGCGCGCCAGCGCGTCGATCTTTTCCGCCGGCCAGGCATCTTTGTCCAGGAACTCCTGTTGCAGGTCGCCGGCAAACGCGCCCACCTTGAAGTCGTTCGGGAAAGCCACGCCCTGCCCGCGCAGCGCGTGCAGTTTTTCGCGCCGCTCGGCGATCAGCTTGTTTTCGTCAGCAGGCAGGGTTTCCGTCAACTCGCCAAACTTCTCGCCCATATTGGCGGATGACGATGCAATGGTTTGGGAAGGCGGTGGCGTGTGGCTCATTCTGCGTTTCTCTTCGCGGTCATGCATCGGCGCGCTTGGCGCCAGCTTCCAGGCCCGACTTCAGGCTGGCTTCGATGAAATCGTCGAGGTCGCCGTCCAGCACCTTCTGGGTGTCGGTGCGTTCGACACCGGTGCGCAAGTCCTTGATCCGGCTCTGATCGAGCACGTAGTTGCGGATCTGGCTGCCCCAACCGATGTCGGATTTGGTCGCTTCCAGTGCGTCGCGTTCGGCGTTGCGCTTCTGCACTTCAAGCTCGTACAGGCGCGCTTTCAGCATTTTCATCGCGCGGTCGCGGTTGGCGTGCTGGCTGCGCTCGGTCTGACAGGCCACCACCACCCCGGAGGGCAGGTGATGGATGCGCACCGCCGATTCGGTCTTGTTGACGTGCTGGCCGCCGGCGCCGGAGGAACGGTAGACGTCGGTTTTCAAATCCGCCGGGTTGATGTCGATATCGATGTCGTCATCGACTTCCGGCGACACGAATACGCTGGTGAAGCTGGTATGGCGGCGGTTGTCGGAATCGAACGGGCTCTTGCGCACCAGCCGGTGCACACCGATTTCGGTCTTCAGCCAGCCGTAGGCGTAATCGCCCTCGACGCGGAAGGTCGCCGACTTGATGCCGGCCACATCGCCGGCACTCACTTCCATCATCTCCGCCTTCCAGCCGCGCGACTCGACCCAGCGCAAGTACATGCGCAGCAGCATTTCGGCCCAGTCCTGGGCCTCGGTGCCACCGGCGCCGGCCTGGATATCGACGAAAGCATTGGCGACGTCCATTTCGCCCGAGAACATGCGCT
>DASSXP010000135.1:0-7058 GCA_035703755.1 Rhodanobacteraceae bacterium
GCCGGCATTCTGGCCGACCGCACCGCGCCACTTGTTGATCACGATTTGCGCGGGTCCGACTGGCTGGACGATGACACGCTGGTCTACCGGGAGCGCAGCCGGGGCGAGGAAACGGCGTGGCGCGTCGATCCGGCTACCGGCAAGCGCCGTGCGGCCTGGGACACCAAGGCACTGGCTGCCGCGATCAAGCAGGCGACGGGCGACAAGCCATCGATGCTGCCGCCGGGTTTTGCGCCGCCGATGGAGGTGCGCCGTGACGGCAAGCGCGGGCTGATTTTGAGCGGCATGGCCGGGCGCTTCCACTGCGATCGCCACGATTGCCGCGCGCTGCCGACGCCGCAAGCCGGCCCCGAGCCCGACGCGCTGTCACCCGACGGCAGCCGCGCGGTGTTTGTCCGCGACTGGAACCTGTGGCTGCGTGACACCAGCAGCGGCAAGGAAACCCAGCTCACCTTCGACGGCGTCACCGATTACGGCTACGCCACCGACAACGCCGGCTGGAAACACACCGACCGCGCCATCGTGGCCTGGTCACCCGATGGCAAGAAGATTGCGACTTTCCAGCAGGATCAGACCAAGACCAGCACCATGACCCTGGTCGGCACCAACGTCGGCGCGCCCCACGTCAAGCAGTGGAAGTATCCCTTTGTCGGTGACCGCAATGTGACCCTGATCGAGCGCGTCATCATCGATCTGAGCGGTTCTGAGCCACGCGTGATCCGCTTGCAGATGCCGCCCGACCAGCACCGTTCGACCCTGTGCGACGACATCAGTTGCGACGGTGGCTTTACCGATGTGCAGTGGGCCGCCGATGGCAAGACGCTGGCCTTCGTCAGCTCCGATCGCGGCCACAAGTGGGCTGAACTCCGGGTTGCCGACGCGGCCACCGGCGCCGTGCGCGACGTCTACCGCGAGACCGTCAAGACCCAGTACGAAAGCGGCCACGGTGGCGTCAACTGGCGTTACCTGCCCGCGAGCAACGAGTTCCTGTGGTACAGCGAAAAAAGTGGCTGGGGGCATCTCTACCTGCACGATCTCGCCAGCGGCAAGCTGAAGCGGCAACTCACCAGCGGCGACTGGCTGGTGACCCGCGTGCGCGCCATCGATCCGGTTTCGCGCAGCATCTGGTTCGAGGCGGTGGGCCGCGAAGCGGGGCAAAACCCCTACTACACGCATTACTACAAAACCAGCCTCGATGGCGGTGCGGTGAGCTTGCTGACGCCGGAAAACGCCGACCACCGCATTACCCCCAGCGCGGATGGCCACTACTTCGTGGATGACTACTCGACCATCGACACCGCGCCGGTGGCGGTGCTGCGCGATGGCAACGGCAAGCAGGTGCGCGAACTCGCGCGGACTGACCTCAGCCGTCTCAAGGCGGCCGGCTGGGTGCCGCCGACGGCGTTCACGGTCAAGGCGCGCGACGGCAAGACCGATCTCTACGGCCAGATGTACAAGCCGTCCCACTTCGATGCCACGAAGAAATACCCGATTGTCACCTACATCTACCCCGGTCCGCAGGTCGGTTCGATCCGCGGTTGGAGTTTCCGCCCCGCCCAGGGCGACAATCAGGCGCTGGCCGAACTTGGCTTCATCGTGATCGCGGTCGATGGCATGGGCACGCCTTTGCGTGGCAAGGCCTTCCACGACGTGTCCTATGCCAACATGGCCGACAACACCTTGCCCGACCAGGTGGCCGCGCTGAAGCAGTTGGCCGCGCGCTACCCGTGGATCGACGCCGAGCGGGCCGGCATCTGGGGCCATTCGGGCGGCGGCAACGCCACTGCGGCGGCGATGTTCCGTTATCCCGATGTCTACAAGGTCGGCATCGCCGAGTCCGGCAACCACAACAACCTGTCCTACGAGGACGACTGGGCCGAGCGCTACCACGGCCTGTTGCAGGAAAAGTCCGACGGCACCACCAATTACACCGGGCAGGACAACGCCCCGCTGGCCAAGAACCTGAAAGGCAAGCTGTTTCTGCTGCACGGTCTGATGGATGACAACGTGCCGCCGCAAAGCACCTTGCTGGTGGTTGACGCGCTGATCAAGGCCAACAAGGATTTCGACCTGCTGCTGCTGCCGCACGCCCGCCACGGCTACGGCAAGGACAGCTACTACGTGATGCGCCGGCGCTGGGACTATTTCGTCAGCAACCTCGCGGGGGCCAAGCCGCCGCACGAATTCGAGCTGAAGATGAAGCTGGGCGGTTGAGCCGCCCGACGCCCACCGGCCGCTGCGCTGGGAGCCTGGGCCGCGCCGGGCCGGCGCGGTCGTCCGGGCTACTGCTGCGGTACATCCACCTCGACAGTGCGGGTCTGGCCGCCGCGCTCGACGGTCAGGCGGACGTGGCGGGCACCTTGTAGCTTGCCCATCAGCTCTTGCCCGCGTGACAGCGAATCCAGCGGGATGCCGTTGACGGCCGTGACCACGTCATCGGCGCCGAGGCCGGCGGCGGCCGCCAGCGGGTTGGCGGCGCCGCCGCCGAGGCGGACGCCGCGCAGGCGGGTGCCGTCCAGCACCGGTTGGATGTCGAACTGTTGCAATGCCTTGGCCGGATTGTCGCGCAGGTCGGCGCGGGCTTGCTGCCAGCCGACGCTGCCGGTGGCGACGTTGGGGGCGATGAAGATCGGCTTTGGCGGGTTGGCGGAGGGCGCGCCGCCGGTGGGGCTGTCAGCGGCAGGTGCGGCAGCCGGCGTCAGCGTGGTTCGCGGCAGCGACAGGGTTTCATGCCGACCGTGGTTGTCGAGCACCACGCGGTCGGCATAGACAGCGGCCAGGGTCACACCGTCCTCGATCGCATCGCCGACGTGGTAGCTGCGAGCGCTGCCCTTGGCATCGGCGATGATCGCGTAGCCGTCCTCGCCGTCGTGCTCGGCCACGGTGCCGTGCAGCACCAGTTTCAGACTGGTGCGGTTGCCGGCGCTGGCGATGTCGATCGCCAGCTGGTTCTGCTGGCCGTTGCCGAACAGGTGCCAGCGCGATACCTGGGTCACCGCGGTGACAGCCGTGGCGCCGCCGGCAGGGGCGGTGGACGGCGCCACGCGGGTCACGTCGACGGGCGTCAGCAGTGACCAGGCGAGTTGCACCAGCAGCCACAGGCAGGCGAGGGCGCTCAGCAGCACGGCCAGCCAGGCCAGCAGCCGCGGCGCGTGCTGGCGCAGGGCGGGGGCGGCGGAAACAGCGCTCACCGGCATGGGTGTGGGCTCAGATGGTTTCGTTGGCGTTGACGGCCGGTTTGCCGTTGCCGTGCCCGCTGCGCCGCCGCCGGCGGCGCGGGGGTTTGTCGGTGGTTTGCGCGACGCTGGCCGGCGCGGCCTCGCGTTCGATGTCATCGAACGGGCTCGGCTGCGCCGGCGCGCGCGGCGTCGGATTGACCAGCAGGGCGGCGTCGATGGTCTGCACCGGCAGCTTTTGGCCGATGTAGGCCTCGATGTCGGGCAGGGCCATGGCGTAGAGATCGCAGGCAAAGCTGATGGCGTCGCCAGTGGCGCCGAGGCGCGCGGTGCGGCCGATCCGGTGCACGTAGTCTTCCGGGTCGTTGGGCAGGTCGTAATTGAAGACGTGGCTGACGTCGGGGATGTGCAGGCCACGCGCGGCCACGTCGGTGGCAACCAAGAGTTCAAGCTCGCCTTTCTGGAAGCGGTTCAGCAGGCTCTGGCGCTTTTTTTGCGGCACGTCACCGGACAGCGTGGCGACCTTGTGGCCGTGGCGCGCAAGCCGGTTGGAGACCCGTTCGGCGGCTGCCTTGGTGTTGACGAAGACGATGCTGCGGCTGGCCTGGCTGCGCTCCAGCAGGTTCAGCAGCAGCGGCAACTTTTCTTCCTTGGCGGGGAAATATACCTGTTGGCGCACGCGGTCGGCGGTGACTTGTTCGGTCTCGACGACCAGTTTCTCGGGGTCGTTCATGTGCTCGTAGGCGAGTTCCAGCACGCGGTAGCTGAGCGTGGCCGAGAACAACAGCACCTGGCGTCGGCTGCGTTCGGGCAGGCGCCGGAACAGGTAGCGCACGTCCTTGATGAAGCCGAGATCGAACATGCGATCGGCCTCGTCGATCACCATGGTCTCGACCGAAGACAGCTTGAACACGTGCTGTTTGTAGTAGTCGAGCAGGCGGCCGGGGGTGGCGATGATGATGTCGCAACCGTCTTTCAGCAGTTGCCGTTGCTTGTCGTAGTCGACGCCGCCGTAGATCAGCGCCAGGCGCAGGCCGGTGTGGCGGCCGATGGCGCGGGCGTCCTTCTCGATCTGGATTGCCAGTTCACGCGTCGGCGCGATGATCAGGGCGCGTGGGTCCTCGTCGCGGCGGTCGGGCAGCGCTTCGCGGGTCAGCAGCCGGTTCATCAGCGCGACCAGGAAGGCACAGGTCTTGCCAGTGCCGGTCTGCGCCTGGCCGGCGACATCGCGGCCCGCCAGGGCGGGAGCCAGCGTCAGCGCCTGGATCGGCGTGCAGCGCACGAAGCCGGTGTCGGTCAGGCCTTGCTGCAACAAGGGATGCAGCTCGAACTGCTGAAAAAAGATGTCGGTGAGAACTTGGGAGGCCATGAATAGAGAAAATCTCGAAAGCGGGTCGGGCCGCGTGGGCTGCTTGAAACGGGTGCGGGTTTGGGCTGCAATAGGGCCCGTTCCGCATGACTTTTCGCCGCGCGGCCGCTTGAGGCCGGGTCCCGCTGCCCCCAAGTCTAGCCCATGCCGTGTTGCGCGGCGCCATTTCCCACCCCACGACATTCCATGGAGAAACCCGATGAGCGACCTCATCCACCATGTCAGCGACGCTGAATTCGACAGCCAGGTGCTGGCGTCGGACACGCCGGTGCTGGTTGATTTCTGGGCCGAATGGTGCGGCCCCTGTCGCGCCATCGCGCCGATGCTGGAAGACCTGGCCAAGGATTACCAAGGCCGCGTCAAGATCGTCAAATTGAACATCGACGAGAACCAGGCCAGCGCGGTGAAGTACAACGTACGCTCGATCCCGACCCTGCTGCTGTTCAAGAACGGCAAGGTCGAGGCGACCGAAATCGGCGCCAAACCGAAGAGTGCGTTCGCGCAGATGCTCGATCGCGCCGTTTGACGGCAAAAAGCCCCCGGCTGGACGAAAGTCCGCCGGGGTGCTAGTTTTGTCTGAGCCGTGGGCGTCCGCCCGCCGCGCTCCTTCGATCATATCCCCCGATTCCGCCCGGAATCCTTTCCCGGATCCTTCTCCCCGGAACCCACCCAAGGTTCGTCCGTGTCCGATACTGAAGACAAAAAGCCCGTGAGCGAGGCGCCCGCCGCGCCTGCGAAATCGTCTGCCAAATCCACTGCCAAGTCGGCGGCTGCTGCGCCAGCGCCCGCCCCGGCACCCGCGCCAGCCCCGGTGCCTGCACCTGCACCTGCACCTGCACCTGCACCTGCTGCGGCAGTGCCCGCGGATGGCGGTGGCGGTGGCGGTGGCGAGGCCTCCGGCGGTGGTGCGGACGGCGCGTCCGACGGCGCGGGTCAAGACCGCGGCCAGGGCCAGAACCGGCGCGACAACAACAGCAAGCGCGAAGGCAAGAACCGCCGTCGCCGCAACCGCCAGGAGCGCGGGCCGCGCCCGAACGGCTTGCCGTCGGGCTACCCCGAGGACGATGAAAACGCCGATGCCGGCGACAGCTCGCGGCTGATCAACCTCACCGAGTTGAAACGCAAGAATGCGGTGCAGTTGATGCAGATGGCCGAGGAACTCGGCATCCAGGAAGGCATCGCCCGCGCCCGCAAACAGGACGTGATCTTCAACATCCTGAAAGCCCACGCCCGCTCCGGCGGCGGCATCTGGGGCGAGGGCGTGCTGGAAATCCTGCAGGACGGTTTCGGCTTCCTGCGCTCGGCCGACGAGAGTTACCTCGCCGGGCCAGATGACATCTACATCAGCCCCAGCCAGATTCGCCGTTTCAACCTGCGTACCGGCGACTACATCACCGGCCGCGTGCGCCATCCCAAGGAAGGCGAACGCTACTTCGCGATGCTGAAGCTGGACGACATCAACGGCGAGCCGCCGGAAGCGTCCAAGAACAAGAATCTGTTCGAAAACCTGACCCCGCTGTTCCCGCGCAAAGCGTTCCATCTGGAGCGCGGCAATGGCTCCAGCGAAGACATCACCGGCCGCATCCTCGATTTGATCGCCCCGGTCGGCAAGGGCCAGCGCGGCCTGATCGTGTCGCCGCCCAAGGCCGGCAAGACGATGATGCTGCAGAACGTCGCCCAGGCCATCGTGCACAACCACCCGGAAGCGCACCTGATCATCCTCTTGATCGATGAGCGGCCGGAAGAAGTCACCGAAATGGCCCGCAGCGTGCGTGCCGAAGTGGTGTCATCCACCTTCGACGAGCCGGCCGTGCGCCATGTGCAGGTGGCTGAAATGGTGATCGAGCGCGCCAAGCGCCTGGTCGAGCACAAGAAGGATGTGATCATCCTGCTCGATTCCATCACCCGCCTCGCCCGTGCCTACAACACCGTGGTGCCATCCTCCGGCAAGGTGCTGACCGGCGGTGTCGACGCCAACGCCTTGCAGCGTCCGAAGCGCTTCTTCGGCGCCGCGCGCAATGTTGAAGAAGGCGGGTCACTGACCATCCTTGCTACCGCGCTGGTCG
This sequence comes from Rhodanobacteraceae bacterium, assembly GCA_035703755.1. Classification (GTDB taxonomy): domain Bacteria; phylum Pseudomonadota; class Gammaproteobacteria; order Xanthomonadales; family Rhodanobacteraceae; genus DASSBG01. Next base: position 6,612 of record DASSXP010000135.1, read on the forward strand.
ATACCGGCTCGAAGATGGACGAGGTGATCTACGAAGAGTTCAAGGGCACCGGCAACATGGAAGTGCACTTGAACCGCCGCATTGGCGAAAAGCGCGTGTACCCCGCGATCGACATCAACCGTTCCGGTACCCGCCGCGAAGAACTGCTGATCGCCCCCGATCTGCTGCAAAAGGTGTGGATCTTGCGCAAGCTGCTGCACCCGATGGATGAGCTGGCGGCGATGGAGTTCCTGCTCGACAAGATGTAGAACACCAAGACCAACGACGAGTTCTTCAACGCGATGAAGCGCTGAGGAAACGGAGCGGGAGTTGCAGCGAAAAGCCGGCCTTGCGCCGGCTTTTTCTCGACCGGGGTTTGCGGCCGGGTGCGGAGGCGTCTGCGGGTAACCCGGCTGGCGCGCTACACTCGCCGGATTGTCGCGGCGGGAACGGCTTCATGCGTATCTG
>DASSXP010000168.1:0-2603 GCA_035703755.1 Rhodanobacteraceae bacterium
CGGTGCGAGGGAGAACCAGACGGTGCTGCTGCGTGACGGGCGCATCGCGGCGGTCGGGCGGCACGTGGATGTACCCGGAGAGGCGACCGTGATCGATGGCAGCGGGCAGACGCTGATGCCCGGCCTGGTCGGCATGCACGATCACATGTTCTATCCGGCGCCCAGGGTGAATCCGGCGTCGAAGGAGTTGCTCGCGCCTGAGCAGGCGTCGAGCTTCCCCAAGCTGTACCTGGCTGGTGGGGTCACCACGATCCGCACCACCGGCAGCGTGGAGCCGTATACGGACCTGGCGTTGAAGAAGGCGATCGATGCCGGCTTGATTCCCGGGCCGAAGATGCACACGACCGGGCCGTATCTGGAGGGCAAGGGCAGCCTGATGCCGCAGATGCACGAGTTGGTCGACGCCGACGATGCGCGCAACACGGTGAATTACTGGATGGACGAGGGCGCGACTTCATTCAAGGCGTACATGCACATCACCCGCGCCGAGCTGTCGGCGGCGATTGCGGCGGCGCATGCGCGCGGCATCAAGGTGACCGGCCATCTGTGTTCGATCGGGTTCACCGAGGCGGCGGATCTGGGTATCGATAACCTCGAACACGGCTTGTTCGTGGACACCGAGTTCAGCGCCGGCAAGCAGCCGGATGTGTGCCCGGACACGAAGGCGGCTATCACGCACCTGGCGACGCTGAAGGTCGACGGTCCGGAGATCCGGCAGTTGATCAGGCATCTGGTGGCAAAGCACGTCGCGGTGACCTCCACGCTGCCGGTGTTCGAGACCTTCGTGCCCGGCCGCGCGCCGCTGGATGCGCGGGTGCTCGATGCGATGCTGCCGCAGGCCCGCGAGGAATACCTGAAGACACGCGAGCATGTCGCGGCGATGAAGGATTCCCCGTGGCCGAAGCTGTTCCAGCTGGAGATGGCTTTCGAGCACGCTTTCGTCAAGGCCGGAGGCACCTTGCTGGCCGGTCTCGATCCCACCGGCTACGGCGGCGTGATCGCCGGTTATGGCGACCAGCGCGAGGTGGAGCTATTGGTAGAAGCGGGCTTCACGCCGGTGCAGGCCATCCAGATCGCCACCTTGAACGGCGCGCGCTTCATGGGCGTGGACAAGCAGATCGGTTCGATCGACGTCGGCAAGGCGGCCGACCTGGTGCTGGTCAAGGGCAACCCCGCAAGCAACATCAAGGACATCGAGAACGTGGTGCTGGTGTTCAAGGATGGCGTGGGTTACGACCCGGCGAAGCTGGTCGAGGCGGCCAACGGTACGGTGGGGTTGCGCTGATCGCGTCGGTGCGTTCACCGACATTCGGGTGAATGTCATCCAGCGGATGGCATTCCGGCAGCAACGGGCGTTGCGTCCCGAAGGCGGCGCCAAGGGTCGCGACGCGGGTCAGGCGCGTGACGAGTTCGACTTGGGACAGCCATCAGCCTTCGCGGATGAAATCCACGAAGGCCCGCAGCGGCGAGGGCAGGTGGCGCCGGCCAGCGTAATAGAGCATTGGCCCGCTGAATCGCTGGGACCACGGTTCCAGCACCGGCACCAGTGCACCGCTGTCCAGGTGCGGCTGCAGCCAGTCTTCGAACAGGTGGACGATGCCGAGTCCGTCGAGTGCCGCCTGCACGGCCAGATCGAAGGCCGCGCCCGTGCGGACCTGCAGCGGACCGGATGGGTCGACGCGCACGATTTCGCCGTCGCGCTCGAACTCCCACAGTGGCACGGCGCCACCGGAAAACTGGCCGCGCAGGCAGGCGTGTTGCAACAGGTCGCGCGGGTGTGCGGGCGTGCCGTGTACCTGCAGGTAGGCGGGCGCGGCGGCGGTGACCAGGCGTTGCGTGCGCGGGCCGATCGGCAGCGCGATCATGTCCTGCGCCAGCCGCTCGTCGTAGCGGATGCCGGCATCGCAGCCGCTGGCCATCAGGTCGACGAAGCTGTCTTCCACGATCACTTCCAGCCGGATCTCGGGGTAGCGCTTGAGGAAGGCCGTGATGATGCCGGGCAGTACCGTGCGCGCCACGTTCGCTGGCACGTTGATTCGCAGCGTGCCGGCGGGGCGGTCGCGGAAGTGGTTGACCACGTCCAGCGACGCTTCCACTTCGGCCAATGCAGGCGCGAGCCGTTCGGCCAGTCGCGCACCGGCTTCGGTGGGCGAGACGTTGCGGGTGGTGCGGTGGAGCAGGCGCAGGCCGAGGCGGGTTTCCAGCCGACGCACCGCCTCGCTCAGCTTGGAGGCGGAGTTGCCGCCGCTGCGTGCCGCTTGCCGAAACCCGCCGGCTCGCAGCACGGCGAGGAACGCCTGGAGATCCTGCAGCTCTGTCGCCATTGTCCCGTTCTCCGCACGCCCCGTATGGATTGTGGCGGATTATCAGGATGGCGTGGCCTTCCTATAGTTCATCCCATCCCTTCATCCTCCCCGGAGAAACACCATGAGCAAGCTCGCGCAGGCAGGCACGTTTACGCTCGGCGACCGCCCGGTCAACCGCATGGGTTACGGCGCCATGCAGCTGGCGGGGAAGGGCGTGTTCGGTCCGCCGAAGGATCACGCGGCGGCGCTGGCGGTGCTGCGCGCCGCGGTGGAGGCCGGCGTCAACCACATCGATAC
>DASSXP010000239.1:0-6404 GCA_035703755.1 Rhodanobacteraceae bacterium
ACCTGACCGCTGGCGTCCAGATGCCGCACCCAGCGCAACCAGCCGTACACGATCATCACCCCGAACGCGCCCTGCAGCAGCGCGTCTGAATACAGCTTGGCGTCGAGGAACACCCAGCCGTACATCACCACCGACAGCAAGGCGACCGGCCAGCACCACGGCCAGCGGCGGGCGGTGAGCCACACCGCCAGCGCGCTGATGATGGCCGAGACGAGTTCGAACCAGCTCATTGGAGGTCTATCGTCACGGACAAGCGCGCCATCCGCGGCGCACCGGGGAACAGATAGCTGTCGCCGCCGCTGCTGCCGGTGTCACGCCAGTAGAAGCGGTTGAACAGATTGTCGATGCCGAGACGCCAGGTCATGTCGTGTCCATGCCAGGAGCGACCATAGCGGAAACCGGCGTCGAACACGTCGTAGGCCTCGACACGCACACGGCCATCGGGCGTGGCCGGGTTGCTGGCTGCATGGCGCCAACCGCCAAGCAAATGCAGGCCCGGCACGCCGTCGAGCTGGTAGTCGAGCTGGACACTGCTGCGCCAGCGCGGCACGTTGACGACTTGATGACCTTCGATCACCGGGCTGCCCGTGTGCTCGGCTTCGGCACGGATCAACGCCACGCTGGCGTGCACGCCAAGGGCTTCGGTGATGCGACCGTCGGCCGTGAGCTCCAGCCCACTGTGCACTTCCTCGCCGCGTTCGACGAAGGTGTAACCGGCCTCGCTGGCGTCTGGCGCCGCGAATTGGTAGGGCTGGTGGATGCGATACAGCGCCGCACCGAGGTCGAGTGTGGGGCGCAATTGCCATTTGGCGCCGAACTCCAGCTGCCGCGACAGGCGTGGCCCCAGCGTGGCGCCGCCGTTGCTGGTCCAGTACGGCGCTTCCTTGCCGAGCGAGAGCCCCTCACCGTAGCTGGCGTAGGCGGTCACGCCGTCTTGCGGCTGCCACATCAGCGCCGCCTGCGGCAGCGTTTTGTTACGCCGCGTGTGGCGCTCGGGCACTGCATCGCTGTCCCACGCGCGCTCGTTGATGGCCACGCGCTGGCCACCCAGCAGCAATTGCCAGTCCGCACCAAGATGCATGCGATCCAGCAGCGACAGCGTGCGCTGCCAACTGTCCAGCCGCCGCACCATCGGCCCCGGCTGGTTTGGCGAGGGCGCGAACACCGGCGGCTCCGTATCGCCGATGTTGGCGCTGCCGACGTAGTCGTAGACGTAGGGGCGGCGATGCACGCTGCGGTGGAACGCCGTGACACCAACGGTCAACTCGTGTGCCACCGAGCCGGTGTCGAAACGCCCTTCCAGCACCGCCTTGGCGTTGTCGGTGACGCGGGTGTCGTCGGGGCTGCGGAAATCGTAGATGTCGTAGTCGCCATTGGGGGCGAAGTAGTTGCCGGGATGGCTGCCATCGGCGCAGGCGGCGGTGTAGAAGCAACCGTAGGCAAAGGCCACGTTGTCGTCGATCACGCTGTGGCTGCGCCCGGCGGCAAGGCGCAGTGTCCAGTCCGGGTTGATGTCCCAGGCGTAGCGCGCGCTGGTGTTCCAGGCGTGGATGCCGACCGGCTGCTGCCACGGCTGGAAGCCGAGCAGCTGCGAGCGATCAACGTGGCTTGGCACGCTGTCGCCACCCAGCAATTGGTAGCCCGACACCGAGCGTTGCGCGGTGGCTTGATAGTCGGCATCGAGTTCGAGCGTCGCATTCGGGCTGAGCTGCCAATCGGCGGCAAGCGAGTAGAAATTGCGACGGCCATCGGCATGGCGCACCCAGGCGTACGTGTCCTCCCACGCCAGATTGGCGCGCAAGCCGAAGTCGGGCGTCAGCCAGGCGCCGACATCCAGCGCGGCGTAACGCGAACCGTGCACATCGGTGCCAAGGGTCAGCGTGCGCACGTCTGCTGCCCGCTTGCTGACGTAGTTGATCACGCCACCCGGTTCCATCACGCCCGCCGCGAGGCCCGCCAGACCCTTCAGCACCTCGACCCGCTGCTTGTTTTCAAGCGCTACCCGCTGCTCGCCGGTGATGCCAAGATTGTTCTGGCGAAAGCCGGTGGCGTAGTCGAGCGGGTAACCACGGATTGCCAGGGTTTGGTAGTAACCGACCGGGGCGTAGTTGTCACCAAGCGAGGCGTCGAGCCGCGCCAGTTCGCTCAAGTCACGAACGTGGCGATCATCTAGCTGGGCGCGATCCAGCACCCGCACGCTCGCCGGCGTGTTGGCGGGGTCGGCATTGCCGTAGCTCGCCACGGCGGCATCGTCCGCGTGTTTGTCGGCGCGGGCCGCCACCTTGACCGTGCCGAGCTCGGTCGCATGCTGGGGATCGGCCAGCGGTTTGTCGGTCGCGGCAAACGCGGTCAGGCAGGGGAACAGGGCAAGGAACAGGGCTGTGCGTTTCATCGTCATCGTCGTCAGGAAAAGGACGAAGCGACGGCAGGCGCAGGACGGAACCCGTCCACGCGCCTTGATCAAGCTCCCTACGCCGGTCCAAACCGGATCAGGTTCAAAGGGTATTTCTCAGCCCGGCCATACCGGGCACCCCCGCTTCAGGGGCGCATTGAACCATGAACGCCAGCCAATTGCATCCGTGTCGGTCTCGCGCCGGAATCCGCGTTACGCCCTGCCACGCCGGATCGTGTCCTCCAATGCCTTGCCGGGCACACTGTCAAACCAGGCGGCGTGACCGAGCAGGAAGTCGTGCCAGGCGACATCGGCGTGCGCGGTGGAGTGGGTAATGCCTTGGTAATACTCGATTTCGGACAGCGCAAAATCGAGCTGCACGATCGGCAGCACGTCGGCCAGCAGTGCCCGCCGCCGCGCGTCCAGCGGCCTGATGCCGTGATAGCCGTCTATCAACGCGGCGGCAATGGCGGGATGACCAATGGCCTCGGTTTGCCCAAGTTCCAGCCAGGCGATGGCGTTGCGCTCGATGGCGGTGGCAAGGTCGTAGAGCGCAAAGGTACGGGCCGACAGGCCGAAGTCCAGCACCGCGCGGATGGCATCGGGCTTGGCGGCATCCCAGAACAGGTTGGATACGTGCCAGTCGTTGTGGGTCCACAGCGGTGATTCGGCGGCGAGTGCATCGCGCAAGCGGCTTTGCCGCGCGACGATGGGTGCCAGTTCGCGGCGCCAGTCACGCCGCTGAAGAAACGCGGCCAGCGCCGGCCGCTCCGGCCATTGGCCTTCCAGGGTATCGCCAAGATCGGACGCCAGCAGCAGATCGGCGCGCGAGACCAATACGTGCGTTTCGCGTTGCGGCGCGTGGTAATCGGCGGCTGCGTCGTGCAGACGCGCCAGCATCCGGCCGGCGGCCTGTGCTTGCGCCGCATCGGTCAGTGGCTGCCACGACATTGCGTCACGGAACCGATCTTCACCCTCGGCCAACGCGTGCACTTCCCAGGTCCAGCCCGCCTGCTCGATGGCGCTGTGACCGGCGTGATCTGCCAACACGGCGGGAATCGGCATGCCGCGCGCGCGCAAATGCGCCATCAAGGCGTGTTCTTGCGCCAGCACGGCGGGGCTGCGCACGCGAGGGTGGTGGCGTTTGACAAACACCTCGCCGCCCGGCGTCAAGACACGCGCCGCGGCGGACAGCGGACGCGGGCTGTGCCAGAGGATCGACACCGGGCCGCGCAAAGCCGGAAAGCCATCCAGCAGGCGCTCGACCCCGGTGATCTGTAGCGGCGGCCAGTCGGGCGCAATCTCGTCGCCGGCCAGCCCGTGCACCCGGTGCGTTGCGGCGCTCACCCGCTCACTCTGCGCTGGCGAAAAATTTGAACGCCGCCGCCAGGGGCGTTCGGCGGCGGCCGCAGTAGGTGGGCGATTTTTCCACAGACTCTCAGTAGGCGAATTCGCGGAACAGCGGATCGACGCGACCCTGCCACGGCCCGTGGAACAGTTCCAGCTTGCGTTCGGCCGGGGTCTGATTGGCCAATGCGATTTCCAGCAACGGTTCCAGAAAGATCGTCTCGTCCGCGCCACGCGGGTTCAAACGCGCGCGCCGCGTGAGGCCATCTCCCGCGATCTTCAGCGCCTGTTCTGCCAAGTCGCGCACCGTGCCGTGGCGGAACGGCAATTTCAGGGCCTGCCGCGGCACGCCGTCGCGCAACGCGTGGCGTTCGGCGAGGCTGAAATCCTTGACCAGATCCCAGGCCGCATCGAGCGCGGTGTCGTCGTACAACAGGCCAACCCACAGCGCCGGCAGCGCGCACAGCCGCGCCCACGGGCCACCATCGGCACCGCGCATTTCGAGGTACTGCTTGAGCCGCACCTCCGGGAATGCAGTGGTCAGGTGGTCGGCCCAATCGCGCAGGGTCGGATGCACACCCGGCAGTTCCGGCAGCGTGCCGGCGAGAAAATCGCGGAAGCTGCGCCCGGCCAGGTTGACCGGCTCGCCTTGCTGCATGCTGAAATACATCGGCACGTCGAGGATGTAGTCGACATAGCGCTCATAGCCGAAACCCTCTTCGAACACGAAATCCAGCATGCCGGTGCGATCGGCGTCGGTATCGGTCCAGACTTGGGAACGGAAACTCTGAAAGCCGTTGGGCTGGCCCTCGGTGAAGGGCGAATCGGCGAACAGGGCGGTCGCTATCGGTTGCAACGCCAGCGCCACGCGGAACTTCTTTACCATGTCCGCTTCGCTGGCGAAGTCGAGGTTGACCTGCACCGTGCAGGTGCGGGTCATCATGTCGAGGCCGAGCGAACCGACCTTGGGCATGTACTCGCGCATGATCGCGTAGCGACCTTTCGGCATCCACGGCATCTCGTCGCGGCGCCACTTGGGCTGGAACCCCATGCCCAGGAAGCCCATCCCCAACGGCTCGGCGATGGCGCGAACCTCCTTCAGGTGACAGGCGACTTCACGGCAGGTCTGGTGGATGGTTTCGAGTGGCGCGCCGGACAGCTCCAATTGGCCGGCCGGCTCCAACGTGATCGAGGCACCGTCGCGCGACAAGGCGATCGGCTGGCCGTGTTCGCTGTGGATATCCCAACCGCCGGCGGCGGCGATCCCTTCCAACAGCGTGCGAATGCCACGCTCGCCCGCGTAGGGCGGCGGCTTGAGATTGTCCCAGTAGAAGCCGAACTTCTCGTGTTCGGTACCGATGCGCCAGGCGTCGCGGGGCTTTTCGCCACGGGCAACATAGTCAACCAATTGCTGGCGATCGGTGATCGGCGTGGTGGGTGCAGTGCTGGCGATGGACACGGTGTCGCTCCGAGGGGAACCGGACGGAAATGGGGGCGGCCGCGACGCTCAACAATGGGCGGCGAGAAATTGGTCGGCGCCTTGTTCGCGCAACAGCGCAGCCACCTGACGGCCGAGCGCGATCGGGTCGATGCCAGTGGCCTCGGCGCGCAGCAGTCGGCCGCTCTCGACATCGCCGACCAGCCCGGCCAGATGCAGCTCGCCAGCGCGCGCCTCGCACCACGCGGCCACCGGCACGCTGCAACCGCCACCAAGCTCACGGTTCATCGCCCGCTCGGCCTCGGTGCTGCGGCGACTGCCCGCATGTTGCAGCGGCAGCACGCGCTCCAGCACGGCGTGGTCGCCGTCGCGGCACTCGATGCCGAGCGCGGCCTGGCCGGGCGCGGGCAACCAGTGCGGCGGCGCCAGGCGCGACGCCACGCGGGCGGCAAAACCGAGCCGTTCGAGCCCTGCTACCGCCAGCACGATGGCGTCGTAGTCGCCGGCATCCAGTTTGCTCAGGCGCGTGTTGACGTTGCCGCGCAAATCACGGATGCACAGATCCGGCCGCACGGCCATCAATTGCGCGCGACGGCGCAGCGATGAGGTGCCGACCGTGGCGCCGGCCGGCAAGTCGGCCAAAGTGGCGTGGCGGTTGCTGACAAAGGCGTCGGCCGCATCGGCGCGCTCCAGCACCGCCGCCAGCATGAAACCGGGATCAAGCTCGGCGGGGACGTCTTTCAGTGAATGTACGGCAAGATCGGCGCGGCCTTCTTGCAGTGCGACTTCCAGCTCCTTGAGAAACAGCCCCTTGCCGCCAACCGCGGCCAGCGAGCGATCCAGCACTTCATCGCCACGTGTCGACAGCGGCAGCAGGCTCACCGCAAGCCCCGGATGCAGGGCACGCAGGCGCGCCGCCACATGTTCGGCCTGCCACAAGGCAAGCGCGCTTTTGCGGGTGGCGATGCGCAGGGTGGCGTGGCTCATGGCAACTTCGTCCGGTTGGCGACCTGTCATTGTCGCGCAGTACGGCGGCGGCGTCAGGTCTCGCGCAGTTCACGGCGCAGGGCCGGCAGCATCCGCCGGCTGATTTCGAGCACGTCCTCGCAGCCGGACAGGCGCGCCACCGCGCGGCCATCCTCCAGCACCCGGATCGCCAACAGGCGTTCCCGCGGCAGCAGGCAGGCGCGGTGCAGCCGCAGCAGGCGTTCCGGAAAGCGCGTTTCC
>DASSXP010000305.1:0-2799 GCA_035703755.1 Rhodanobacteraceae bacterium
ATGCGGGCGATTTCCTCGCGGCGTGCCTTGCCGTCGAGGGTCTGGATGGCGGTCTCGGTGCTGTCGCCCGCGCGGGCCTTGCTGACCTTGATGTGTGCATGGCCTTGCGCTGCCACCTGCGGCAGGTGAGTGACGCACAGGACTTGGCGTGCGCCAGCCAGTTGACGCAGCTTCTGGCCCACCACTTCGGCGACCGCGCCACCGATGCCGGCATCGACTTCGTCGAAGACCATCGTGCCGACCTGATCCTTGCCGAGGGCGGCGACCTCGATGGCGAGACTGATGCGCGACAGTTCGCCGCCGGAGGCGACCTTGCGCAGCGCGCGGGCGGGTTGGCCGGGGTTGGCGCTGACCAGAAATTCGACCCGTTCCGTACCGTTCGGGTCGGGATCGGTGTGCGGCACGGGCTCCAACTGTGACTCGAAACGCCCGCCCGCCATGCCGAGTTCAGCCATCAGCCGGGTGACCTCACTGGAGAGTCGCTGCGCCGCTTGCTGGCGGGCGCTGGCAAGAGTCTGCGCTGCCGCCTGCCATTCGGTCTGACGGCGGCTGCGGGCTGCGACGAGCTGCTCGATTTCCGTGCCGGCACCGCGCAACTGCTCCAACTCCTCTCGCAAGCGGTTGGCTTGTTGTTGCAGTTCCGGCAACGGGCAGCGGTGCTTGCGCGACAGTTCATGCAGGTGCGCCAGCTGGGCGTCCGCAGCGGCCAGGCTCTCGGGGTCGAGATCGAGCGCGGATTGATGGCGGGCGAGCGCGTCGCTGGCTTCGTCGATCTCGATGCCAGCCTGTTCCAGCAGTAGCGCCAACGGCGCCAATCGATCATCGAAACCGGCCAGCTGCTGGGCTTCGTGATGGGCGCGGTGGACGAGGCGGGTCAGGGTGAAATCGGAGTCGCCGTCGAGCAGTTCGGCCAACGCCGCGCCACCTTGCAGTAGTTGGCCGGTGTTGGCCAGCCGGCGGTGTTCTTCTTCCAGTGCGGTAATCGCGGCCGGGTCCAGTGCGACCGCATCAAGCTCGGCGAGCTGGTGTTCGAGCCAGTCGATGCGTGCGGCCGGATCGGCACCGGCGCTAAGCGCATGGATGCGGGCTCCGATCTGGCGCCAGTCGTGGGCGGCGGCGGCCACCGCCGACACGGCTCCGGCATGATTGCCGAACGCGTCCAGCAGCGCCAGTTGGGCACTGCGCGACAACAAGGCCTGATGCTCGTGCTGGCCATGGATTTCCACCAGCAAGGCGCCGAGTTCGTTCAATTGCGCCAATGTGGCCGGGCGGCCGTTGATCCACGCCCGCGAGCCGCCTTCGGCAGCGATCACGCGACGCAACTGGCACTGGCCCGCGTCGTCCATGGCCTGTTCGCTCAGCCAGGCGGCGGCGGCGGGCAGGGCGCCGAGGTCAAAGCCGGCGCTGAGTTCGGCCCGCTCACAACCCGCGCGCACCACGCTGGCATCGGCACGCAGCCCGGTCAGCAGCAGCAAGGCGTCAACCAGCAGGGATTTACCGGCGCCGGTCTCGCCGGTAACCACGGTCATGCCGGGTCCGAGCTCGATTTCGGCCTGATCGACGACGGCGAAGTGGCGGACATGAAGTTCAGCAAGCATAGGCGCGTGGCAATCCGGGTTGCCGGCATTGTAGCGGCAGCCTTGCTTCAGGAAATCCCCCGCCGGGCCTGTTCGGTGTATGACATCGGCGGGCAAGGCATCCGGCGCACTCGTTCGCCCCGCGATGGTGACACCCGCGCTTGCAAATCCGCGCGCCAGACCTTATTCAATAGGCAGCGAGTGGCCCACCATGCCGGTGCCCGGACACCGCCGGAGCCTTCGCATGCGTCCCAGTTTTGATTCCAGCCTTGATGCCCGCGCCCGCAGTGTGCTGCGCACCCTGATTGCGCAGTACCTGGCCGAGGGCCAGCCGGTCGGTTCTCGCACCCTGGCACGGGCTACCGGGCTGGATGTCAGCCCGGCAACGATCCGCAACATCATGGCGGATCTGGAAGAAATCGGCCTGGTAGCGGCGCCGCACACCTCGGCCGGGCGCATTCCGACCGCGCGCGGCTTGCGCGTGTTCGTCGACAGCCTGATCGAACTGAAGCCGCTGACACGCGAGGATCTGGCGCGGCTGGCGCGGGAATTGCCGCCGGCGCCGGCCGGCACACGGGACCTGCTCGGCAATGTCTCCGGCCTGCTGTCGGCCATGACCCAATTCGTCGGCGTGGTCACGGTGCCCCGGCAAGCCAATTTCGCCTTGCGCCACATCGACTTTGTGCCACTGCCGGATAACCGCGTGCTGGCGATACTGGTGTTCGTCGACAACCAGGTGCAAAACCGCATCCTCGAATTGACGCAGGCACCCACGGCCAGCCAGCTGGAGCAAGCGGCGAACTATCTCAACCAACGCTACGCGGGCCGTGCGCTGGACGACATCCGGCAGGAGCTGGCGCAGGAGTTGCGCGCTACCGGCAGCGAAATCAGCCGCCTGTTGAGCAGCGTGATCGAAGTCACCACCGGCGCCTTCGCGCCCAGCAACGATGCCGACGTGATGGTCAGCGGCCAGACCAACCTGATGGGGCCGGCCGGGCTGGCCGACATGGAGCGCTTGCGCGAGCTGTTCGAGGCCTTCCAGCGCAAGCGCGGCCTGATGGAGTTGATGGAGCGCTGCACCAGCGCCCCCGGTGTGCGGCTGTTCATCGGTGAGGAATCCGGCTTCGCACCGCTTGACGGTTGCAGCCTTGTCACCGCACCCTATCGGGCTGGCGGGCGCGTCTTGGGGGCGCTCGGGGTGATCGGACCGACGCGAATGGCC
>DASSXP010000321.1:0-6471 GCA_035703755.1 Rhodanobacteraceae bacterium
CAAAGATACCCCCGAAGCGACTCGACCCGGCCGGTGAGGTCGTGGATCTGCGCGTGGATCGGATTGGTCTCGATCATAAGTTTTGTGGCCGACGAAAAGCGCCCATTCTAGCAGGCTGGCACGCGCTCGCACTCGGCTTGCTGGGCCTGCCGCGACGACACTTCCCGATTGCTGGCCGCTACTGGGTGCCGTGCGACGGGCACATGCTCTATATTGACAGCCGATGCCATTGCGCGAGACGCGACCATGTCGGGGATGACGGTCCAGCGTTCGACCTGCTGCTTGTTTGCCTCCACCGTGTCCGCGGTGGTCTGGATGCCCGTGCGCGGATACGTCACATGACTGCGTCTGCGTTGTTGCCGGTGCTGGACGCAAGCGCCAATCCGCGCGAGGTCATCGACCATATCGGCACCGCCATGTGGGTATTCGATATCGACCGCGGACGCGTGCTGTGGGCCAATGCGGCTGCCTTGGCGGTCTGGCAGGCCGAGGAGCTGGCCGAGTTGCAGGCCCGTGACATGCTGTCCACGATGTCGCCCACGGTGCAACGCCGACTGCACCAGTATCAAAGTGACTTCCGCGACAGCGCCGCCAGCTTTTCCGAATTGTGGACGCTGTATCCGCGTGGGGTGCCGCACACCTTGCGCGTGCGCTTCAGCGGCGTGCGTCTGGCCGATGGCCGCATCGGCATGTTGTGTGAGGGACAGACCGAGGGCACGCTGGCGCCCGAAGCCCTGCGCAGCGCCGACGCGCTGCTGCACACGCAACTGATGATTTCCCTGCACCGCATGGATGGCCACACCCTGTACCTCAACCTGGCGGCGCGCGAAGCTTTCAAGGGCCACCACGCCAACTTGCAGGATCGCTTCGTCCACGCGGAGGACTGTACCCAGTTGCTGGAGACCGTGGCCAGACAAGGCGAATGCAACACAACCGTGCGCGTGCAGAACCCGAGCGGCCTGTATTGGCATGAACTCAATGCACGCAGTTGCCTCGATCCCGCTTCCGGCACGCCCTCGGTGCTGATCAGCGCCACCGACGTCAGCCGCCTCAAGGAAGCCGAATCCATGGCACGCGCGATGGCGCAGCACGATCCGCTGACGGGTCTGCCCAATCTCGGCTCATGGTGACGTCGTTGTTCGACCGCTTGCGCGATCTCGCCCGCGCGACCGGCGACCGCGTGGGTGTGTTCTACATCGACCTCGATCAGTTCAAGGCCATCAACGACACGCTGGGCCACCAGCACGGTGACATGATTTTGAAGGAAGTCGCCCGCCGCCTGCTTGCAGTCAGCACCGTGGACGATGCGGCACTGCGTATCGGTGGCGATGAGTTCCTGTTTCTGGCCCACGAAGCGGCTGGCCGCGTGCGGCTGGAGGAACAGGCACACAGCTTGCAGCTGCGGTTGTCCGTACCCGTCAGCGCCAGCGATCGTCATCTCAAGGTGACACCCAGCATCGGTCTGGCCTGCTATCCCGAGCATGGCGACGATGCCGAGGCACTGATGCGCTTCGCGGACTGGGCCATGTACGAGGCCAAGTCACGCAGCCGTGATCGCTGCCATGTGTTTGACGCGCAGTTGCGCGAACGCATGGAGCGCGAGGTTCGCCTGGTGGCTGACCTCAAGGAGGCTGGTGCGCGGGAGCAATTCGACGTGCATTTTCAGGCCCGCCATTCGGTGCGGCTCGGTCGCACCGTATCCGTGGAAGCGCTGGCGCGCTGGCATCACCCGGCGCTCGGCATGGTACCCGCGGGCGAGTTCATCCCGCTCTGCGAGCGGGCCGGTCTGGTCAACATGCTGGGCCATTTCGTCTTGCGGCGCGCCATGCAGCAGTCCTGCGCCTGGCGCCAGCTGGGCATCGACGTCACCATCGCGGTCAACGTGTCACTCAATCAATTGGTGGATGCGCGTTTCGCCAGCGATGTACGCCAGTTGTTCCACGTCACCGGCTGCGATCCGCACCGGATCGAGCTGGAAATCACTGAAAGCCTGCTCGCTGACGACAACCCGGTGGTGCACGACAATCTGCGCCAACTGCGCGAACTCGGCGTTCGCATCGCCATCGACGATTTCGGTACCGGCTATTCGAATATGTCCCGGCTCAGCGTGACCGATATCGATTGCATCAAGATTGATCGCAGCCTGATTGTCGACCTGCCCCGCAACGCCGCCATTGTGGAAACCATCATCGCCCTGTGCCGGGTGATAAAGGCCACCATCGTGGCCGAAGGCGTGGAGACCACGACGGTCGCCGATTGGCTGGACCAGCACGGTTGCGACCAGATGCAGGGCTACTACTTTGGCCATCCGGTGGCCGCAGCAGTGATGCAGGAAGAACTACTCGCACAATACGCGGCGGAAGCCGAAATCATCCGGGCCACAGGCACCCACGCGCTGCCCTGAATCGCTGCGGACACCGCGTCCTGGCAGCACGCGGTGCCGGATCGAGCATCCTTGCCACTCAATCACTGACGCTGACCACGCCGTCGACCGTTGCGCCCGCCGCGGCCAGCGCTTGCTGATGCACGCCCTGGACCGCGCGGCCGGACGGATCGGCCATGGCTGCGAACGAGGCATCCCAGGCAATCGCTGCCGGCGAGGAACAGGCAATCGATTTACCGCCGGGAATCGTGGCCGCACAGGCTTCCCCCGGATAGCAACGTTCGAAAATGCTGCGATAAAGATAGGCCTCCTTGGTGCTCGGTGTGTTGTGCGGAAAGCGTGCCGCGGCCGCGGCAAATTCGCGCTCGCTGACGCGCGCTTCGGCGTGGGCCTTGAGGCCGTCGATCCAGCCGTAACCGACGCCGTCGCTGAACTGCTCTTTCTGCCGCCACAGGATTTCCGGCGGCAAGGCGCCGTCGAAGGCTTCGCGCAAGAGGTGCTTTTCGATCCGGCCCTGCCCGGCCATCTTGTGCTCGGCATCGATGCCCATGGCGACATCAAGAAACTCGAGATCAAGGAACGGCACGCGGGCTTCGACACCCCACGCCATCATTGACTTGTTGGCGCGCAGACAGTCGTAACTGTGCAATGCGTCGAGCTTGCGTACGGTTTCCTCGTGGAAGGCTTCGGCCGACGGCGCCTTGTGGAAATACAGATAGCCACCAAAGATTTCATCCGAGCCTTCACCGGACAGCACCATCTTGACGCCCATCGCCTTGATTCGGCGCGCCAGCAAATACATCGGTGTCGAGGCGCGGATGGTGGTGACATCGTAGCTTTCGATATGGCGGATGACCTCCGGCAAGGCGTCCAGGCCTTCCTCGAAGCGGTACACGAAACCGTGGTGCACGGTGCCGAGCGCATCGGCGGCGAGCTGTGCGGCGGCGAGGTCGGGTGAATCTTCAAGGCCGATGGCAAACGAGTGCAGACGCGGCCACCAGGCCTCGCTCTGATCGTCATCCTCGATCCGTTCGCGGGCGAAACGGGCGGCACAGGCGGCGACCAGCGAAGAATCGAGACCGCCGGACAACAACACGCCATAGGGCACATCGGTCATCATCTGCCGGTGTACGGCTTGCTCGAAAGCGTGCCGCAAGCGCCCCGGCAGCGGCGCATGGCCACGGGTGGCCGCGTAGTCGCGCCACGGCTTTTGGTAGTAGCGCGTGAGCTCGCCCACGGCGCTATCGTAGACGTGCCCCGGCGGGAACTCGGCGACATCGGCACAGAGCTCGGCCAGGGCCTTCATTTCCGACGCCACGCACAAGCGGCCCTGGACATCGTGGCCCCAGTACAAGGGGCACACGCCGATCGGGTCGCGGGCGATGAGGTAGCGCTGGCTGGCGGCATCCCACAACGCGAATGCGAAGATGCCGTTCAGGCGGGCAAGCCAGCTGCTCGCGTCCTCGCCGCCGCAGTAGAGCGCATTGATGACTTCGCAATCGGATCCGGTGGTGTACTCGTAATCGTCTTGCGCGCGCAGTTCACGGTGGTTGTAGATCTCGCCATTGACCGCCAGCGCCAGCGTCAGGTCACGCGAGCGCAAGGGCTGGGCGCCGGAGGTCGGGTCAACGATGGCGAGGCGTTCGTGTACCAGGATGGCGTGGTCATCGGCGAATACGCCGCTCCAGTCCGGACCGCGGTGGCGCTGCTTTTGCGAGCAGGCCAGAGCGAGGCGACGCAATGCGGCGTGATCGTCGTCGGCGTGGATGTCGAACAGGGCAAAGATGGAGCACATGGGATCGGGCCTTGGTTTGAAGGGTGGAAAAACGGGCAGAAATCGCTACGCCAGAAACGCAAAAAGCCCGCACTGGGCGGGCTTTTTGCGTGGTTCGAATAATGCTTGGAGCTACACGCAGGCCCGCCAATGTCGGTTGGCGTTATTGCGGTTCGAATTATTGTTGCCGGCCACGGCCACGGCCACGGCCGGCGCCGTGGGCGCGGTCGGGTTCGGGTTCGGGTGGCTGACGGAGAACATGGCCCGCATCAAATCAGATTTTTGCTCGCTGCGCAAGCCTGCCTGCTGCCTCAGCGCGGCTCGCTGATCCATTCGCGCGCGGCGTCGAGTTCGGCATTGGGGAACAAGCGTACCCGACCGGGCAACAACCAGTGCATGGCTTGCACGGCGAAGGAAACCCAGTCGTTGTCGGAAACCACTGCGATGCGGTCCCATTCCAGCGCATGGCGAATGCCGAGCACGGCGTCATCCCACATCGCGCCGCTGCCGAAACGTTCGAAGTCGGGACCGAAGTGGTACAGCAGGCGTACCCGCAAATCCATCGCGGCAACGGCTGCCACCGCCGGCATGATGACGTTTTCGTAGTCCTTGGCGGTCACCACGCCGGTTGCGCTGAAGCCGATGGCGCCGGGTGGCAGGTTGTCGATTTCACGGATCATGGCGCACTCCCGACGTGGACGGAGTCCTGATCATAGCGTCTCGTCGACATGGCGCAGCAACAATCGCGGGGTTTCGCGGCCTTGCCAGTCGTTGACGGTCAGCTCGTAGGCGATGCGCAGCGGTCGCTGCATCGGCAGGTCATCCTCGACGTTGAACATCACCGCCTCGTGCACATGGCCGTCGCGCGGGTCGCGCAGCGCCAGCCGGCGATGCCCCTGCCCCATCGGCCGCTGCAATACGCACTCGAACACGTTGTCAAACAGGGGCGACGGAAAGCCCTGACCCCACGGCGCCGCGTGACGCAGCAGACGCGCCAGGTCGAGGTTGAAGTCGGCCGGTGCCAGCTCACCGTCGCTCCACAGCACCGGCGCCAGCGCTTCGGGCGCGATGCCCTGCCTGGCAACCTGATCGAAACGGGCGGCAAAGCGCGCGAGGCTGGCGGCGGGCAGCTCCAGCCCGGCCGCCATGGCATGGCCACCGAAGCGGGTGATCAGGCCGGGCTCGGCGGCATCGATCGTGGCCAGTGCATCGCGGATGTGGAAGCCCGGAATCGAGCGCGCCGAACCGCGCAAAGCGGCGCTGCCTTCGTTCGCCGGTGCAAAAGCGATCACCGGCCGGTGCAGGCGTTCCTTGACCTTGGACGCCACCAGGCCCACCACGCCGGCGTGCCAGGCGGCATCGAACAGCACCACGCCGGTGCGATGGTCCCGATTGGTATGCGCCAGTGCTGTTTCCGCGTCGGCCAGCATCGAGGCTTGCAAACCTCTGCGCTCACTGTTGATCGTGGACAAGATTGCCGCCAGCTCACCAGCGTGCGCGGCGTCATCGCTGAGCAGACACTCGATGCCGAGCGCCATGTTTTCCAGCCGTCCGGCCGCGTTGACGCGCGGCGCGACGGCAAAGGCGATGTCGGTGGACGTCAACGACGCGGCGTGTCGGCCTGCGGCGTTGATCAAGGCGGCGAGGCCCGCGCTGGCGCGGCCGCCGCGAATGCGACGCAGGCCAGCTTCGACCAGAATGCGGTTGTTGTGGTCGAGTGGCACCAAATCGGCGACGGTGCCGAGCGCCACCAGATCCAGCAAGGCCGCGAGCTCGGGTTCGGGCCGCAACTGGTAGGCCCCGGCTTGGCGCAGACGCGCACGCAAGGCCAGCAGCAGGTAGAACATCACGCCGACGCCGGCAAGGTTGCCGAGGCCTTCGCCGCGGACGCGCGGATTGACGATGGCGTCGGCTGCGGGCAGCGTCTCGCCCGGCAGGTGGTGGTCGGTGATCAGCACGCGGATGCCGCGCGCCTTGGCCGCCGCCACGCCGGCGATGCTGGCGATGCCGTTGTCGACGGTGACGATCAAGGCCGGTGTTGCCGCCAGCGAGTCGATCAGCGCGGGGCTCAGACCGTAACCGTGGACAAAGCGGTCGGGCACGACGTAGTCGAGCCGGCGCGCCCCGAGCAGGCGCAAGCCACGCACCGCCACTGCGACGCCGGTGGCGCCGTCGCAGTCGTAGTCGCCGGCAATCAGGATCGGCTGGTCTTCCTCGATGGCGCTGGCGAGGAGCTCGCAGGCGCAATCCAGTCCGCCGAGCGTCTTGGGTGAGGTGAGTGCGGCCAGCCGCAGTTCAATCTCGCTTGCGCTGC
>DASSXP010000024.1:0-8925 GCA_035703755.1 Rhodanobacteraceae bacterium
CGGCACGCGGTGGACACGCTGACCGAGCTTGGTGTTGCCTGCGAAGCGCGGGTGGTGTCGGCGCACCGCACCCCGGATCGCCTGTTCGATTACGCCGAACAGGCCGCTCCGCGCGGCTTGACGGCCATCATCGCCGGCGCCGGTGGCGCGGCGCATCTGCCCGGCATGCTGGCCGCCAAGACCCGCATTCCGGTGCTCGGGGTGCCGGTCGAGTCGCACGCCTTGAAAGGCATGGATTCCTTGCTTTCCATCGTGCAAATGCCCGCCGGGGTGCCGGTGGCCACGTTTGCCATCGGCCGCGCGGGTGCGGTCAACGCGGCCTTGTTCGCCGCCGCCATGCTGGCCAGCAGCGATGCCGAGGTGGCGCAGGCGCTGGACGCCTACCGGGCCCGGCAGACCGCGGCGGTGCTCGGCAACGACGACCCGAGCCTGCCATGAGCGCGCGAGCGGTTCCCACGGTCGGCATCTTGGGTGGCGGCCAGCTGGCGCGCATGCTGGCGCTGGCCGGGGTGCCGTTGGGCGCACGGTTTCTGGTGCTCGATGACGCGCCCGGCGCTTGCGCCGGCGATGTCGCGCCGGTCATTGCCGCCGGCTGGCAGGATTTTGATCAGCTGGCGAGTTTTGCCGAGCAGGTCGACGTGGTCACCTTCGATTTCGAGAACGTGCCTGCCGCCAGCGTCGACTGGCTGGCGGCGCGGGTGCCGGTGTTTCCCAACGCGCGTGCGCTGGCGGTGGCACAGGACCGGATCAGCGAAAAAGCGCTGTTCGCGGAAATCGGCCTGCCCACGCCCGCCCATGCGGCGGTGGATGACCGTGCCGGCCTGGAACGGGCGATCGAGGCGATTGGTACCCCCGCCATTCTCAAGACGCGGCGGCTGGGCTACGACGGCAAGGGCCAGTTCCGGCTGCACTCGACGGCCGATGCCGATGCCGCCTGGGCCGCGCTGGGCGAGCAGGGCGCAGCGTATGGCTTGGTACTGGAAGCCTTGGTGCCGTTTCGGCGCGAGTTGTCGGTCATCGCCGTGCGCGGCCGCGATGGCGCGTTCCGTGCCTGGCCGCTGGTGCAGAACTGGCATGACCGGGGCATTCTGTCGATGAGCCTGGCGCCCGCCAATGTGCCGTCTGCCATCGCCGACACCGCGTTGGCGCACGCCCGTGCGCTGGCGGAGAAGCTCGACTACGTCGGCGTGTTCGCACTGGAGCTGTTCGACGATGGCGAGCGCCTGCTCGGCAACGAAATGGCCCCGCGCGTGCACAATTCCGGCCATTGGAGCATCGAAGGCGCGCTGACCAGCCAGTTCGAGAACCATGTCCGCGCGGTCCTGGGGCTGCCCTTGGGCGACACCGCCTGTGACGGTGTCAGCCTGATGTTCAACTGGATCGGCGCCTTGCCCGACGCCGGCGCAGTGCTGGCGGCGAGCGATGCGCACTGGCACGATTACGGCAAGAGTCCGCGCGAAGGCCGCAAGGTCGGCCACGCCACCGTCCGCGCGCCAACGCTGGAGGCTTTGCTGCCGCGCGCCCGCGCGATGGCCACGGCGCTGGGGCGCGAGGCGCAGCTGGCGCCGGTCGAGAACTGGCTCAACAAGGCAAGCAACGCATGAGTATCGACAATCTTCCGCCGCCGGATGGCCTGCGCGCTGCCGGCAACGACGCCCCCTTGCCGATCGCCCCCGCGCTCGGCAGCCTCGGCGATGCCTCGCAGCTGCCGCGGACATCCATGCTGATCAGTCGGCGCGTGCTGCTGATTTCGCTGATCGCGGTGCTGCTCGGCATTGCCGCAGCCTGGATCGCCGACCTCCTCACCGCCTTGATCGGTCTGGTCACCAATCTCGCGTTTTACGGCCGCTGGTCAACCGCGTTTTCGTCGCCGGCCGACCACCATCTGGGCGCCTGGGTGATCGTGGTGCCGGTGATCGGTGGCCTGATCGTCGGCGTGATGGCGCGCTGGGGCTCGCAGGCCATCCGTGGCCACGGCATCCCCGAGGCGATGGAGCAGGTGCTGCTGAATGAATCGAAGATCGCGCCACGCATCACCTTCCTGAAACCGATTTCCTCGGCCATTGCCATCGGCAGCGGCGGCCCGTTCGGCGCCGAAGGCCCGATCATCGCCACCGGCGGCGCGTTGGGCTCCTTCTTCGGCCAGTTGCTGCGCGTCACCGCCAGCGAGCGCAAGGTGCTGCTCGCGGCGGGTGCTGCGGCCGGTATGGCGGCGGTGTTTGCCTCGCCGCTGGCCGCGTTGATCCTGGCGGTGGAGTTGCTGCTGTTTGAATTGCGCGCCTCCTCGTTGATTCCGGTCGCCCTGGCCGCCTTCAGCGCTACCACCGTGCGCTACGGCATCAGTGGCGACGCCGCCGGGTTCGCCATGCCGGCAATGCCGTCACCGGGCGCCGAAGCACTGGTGTTCTACGTGCTGCTGGGCGCCTTGATCGGCGTCATCAGCATTGCCGTCACCCACATCGTTTACGGCATCGAGGATGCCTTCGCCAAGCTGCCGATCCACTGGATGTGGTGGCCGGCCATCGGCGGCGTTGCCGTTGGCGTGATCGGTTGGATCGCTCCGCTGACGCTGGGCGTCGGTTACACCAACATCGAGGCCATCGTCACCGGCCATCTGGCCGCCGGCGCGCTGGCCATGCTGTGCCTGATGAAATTCCTGTCGTGGTCGATCGCGCTCGGCAGCGGCACCTCGGGCGGCACGCTGGCGCCGTTGTTCACCATTGGCGGCGCGCTCGGCGCCTTGGCCGGGATCGGCATTGCCGTGGTGGCGCCCTCGTTCGGGGTCGATCCACGGATGGCGGCGCTGGTTGGCATGGCGGCGATCTTCGTTGGCGCCTCGCGCGCGTTGCTGACCTCGATCGTGTTTGCGCTGGAAACCACCCACGCGGTATCCGGTCTGCTGCCGCTGCTGGGCGGCTGCACCGCCGCCTATCTGGTGTCTTGCTTGTGCATGCGCAACACCATCATGACCGAGAAAATCGCCCGTCGCGGCGTGCGCGTGCCGTCCGAGTACGCGGCCGACTACCTGGAACAGGTGCTGGTGCGTGACGCCATGTGCCACGATGTGGTCACGCTCAAGACTTCGGATGAACTCACCGAAGTGCGGCAGTGGTTGCTGCGCGGCGCGGCCGAGGCACAGCACCAGGGCTACCCGGTGCTGGACGAAACTGGCCATGTGCGCGGGGTGGTGACGCGGCGCGACCTGCTGAACCCGGACACGCCCGGCCTGCGCCGGATTGGTGACATGCTGCATCGCAAGCCGATCATCGTGCACGAGACCCACTCGCTGCGCGAGGCGGCCGACCACATGGTGGCCGAAAACGTCGGCCGCCTGATTGTGGTGGGCCGCGATGCGCCCCATCCCATGCTCGGCATTCTGACCCGCGGCGACGTGCTGGGCGCGCACGCCCGCCGTTTGCGCGAGTCGCGCCAGACCGGCCGCCACCTGCGCGTGCGCCATCTGTTGCGGCTGCGCCGCGACGGCGATGCCAGTCACTGAAACCCGCTCCGCGCGGGGCAGCGCTTGCCCCGCGCGCCGCAACGGCGAACAATAGCCCGATGATCGATTCCACCCGTTATCCGCTGCTGGCGAAAATCAACTCGCCGGCCGATCTCAAGCAAGTCCCCGAGAGCGATCTGGTCACCGTCGCCAGCGAGTTGCGCGCCTACCTGATTGAGTCGGTCGGGCGCTGCGGCGGTCACTTCGGCGCCGGTCTCGGCGTGGTCGAGTTGACCGTGGCACTGCACTACCTCTACGACACGCCCGCGGATCGGCTGGTGTGGGACGTGGGGCACCAGTGCTACCCGCACAAGATTCTCACCGGTCGCCGCGACAGCATCACCACCATCAAGCAGAAAGATGGCCTGGCGCCGTTTCCGCGCCGGGAGGAAAGCGTCTACGACACCTTCGGCGTGGGGCATTCCTCGACCTCGATCTCGGCCGCGCTCGGCATGGCGGTTGCCGCCAAGTTGCGCGGCGACAGCCACCGCACGGTGGCGGTGATCGGCGACGGCGCGATGACTGCGGGACTCGCCTTCGAGGCACTCAATCACGGCGGCGACATCGAGCCCGACATGCTGGTGATCCTCAACGACAACCAGATGTCGATCAGCGAGAACGTCGGTGCGCTGACCAAAATGCTGGCGCGCATGCTGACCAGCTTCACCCTGAACACCTGGCGCGAACGCGCCAAGCGGATGATGCCCAAGCGCAGCTTCCTTGGCCGCTTCTTCAAGCGCTGGGAAGAACACGCCAAAGGCATGTTCATGCCCTCGACCCTGTTCGAGGAGCTCGGTTTCCACTACACCGGCCCGATCGACGGCCACGATCTGCCGACGCTGCTGCAAGCCCTGCGCACCGTCAAGGAACTGCGCGGCCCGCGTCTGCTGCACGTCATCACCAAGAAGGGCAAGGGCTACGCCCCGGCCGAGAATGCGCAAATCGAATACCACGCGGTGGGGCCGTTCGACCCGTCCGCCGGCGTGGTCAAGAAGCCGCCCGGCAAGCAAAGTTACACCGACATCTTCAGCGACTGGCTGTGCGATCAGGCTGCCGCCGACCCCAGCCTGATGGGCATCACCCCGGCGATGCGCGAAGGCTCCGGCCTGGTGCGCTTTTCGCACGAGCACAAGGATCGCTACTTCGATGTCGGTATCGCCGAGCAACACGCGGTCACGCTGGCGGCCGGCATGGCCTGTGGCGGCGCCAAGCCGGTGGTGGCGATCTACTCCACTTTTTTGCAGCGCGCCTACGATCAGCTGATCCACGACGTGGCTTTGCAAAACCTCGACGTGCTGTTCGCCATCGATCGCGGCGGCGTGGTCGGCCCCGACGGCCCGACCCATGCCGGCAGCTTCGATCTTTCCTACCTGCGCAGCGTGCCCAACATGCTGGTGATGGCGCCGAGCGACGAAGCCGAATGCCGGCGACTGCTGTCAACCGGCTTTGCCTGGCACGGCCCTGCTGCGGTGCGCTACCCGCGCGGTAGCGGCCCCGGTGTCGCCGTGCCGACCGACCTCGATACCTTGCCGATCGGCAAGGCGCAGGTGGTCCGCCGTGGTCACGACCTCGCCCTGCTGGCATTCGGTGCGCCGCTCGCCGCCGCGCGCAAGGTGGCCGATGCGATTGACGCCACCCTTGTCGACATGCGTTTCGTCAAGCCGCTCGATGAAAGCCTGCTGCGCGAGCTGGCCACCAGCCACCACGCCTTTGTCACCATCGAGGACAACGCCATCGCTGGCGGCGCCGGTTCCGGCGTTGCCGAATGGTTGGGCGGGCAGGGTATCGAGCTGCCAATCCTGCATCTTGGCTTGCCCGATCGCTTCCTGGACCACGCCAGCCGCGAGGACCTGCTGGCCGAGGCCGGCCTCGACAGCAACGGCATCGCCAGCGCCATCCGCGCCCGCTTTCCGCAAGTCGGCAGCCTGCGTAACGCCGGCTGATTGCCGGTAGACGGCGTGACGCGCCAGGGGGCGACCGCACCCCGCGCGTCAAGTACCGCGCAGGGCCGGCCCATGGCCGCGATCAAGCATACCGTTCATGCCGATCTGCCAATCGCGCCCAAGGGGCGCTGCTACAGGCGCGCGGCCAGCCGGGTGCCTTGCTCGATGGCGCGTTTGGCATCGAGTTCTGCCGCAACATCCGCGCCGCCGATGACGTGCACGGTGACGCCGAGGGCGCCAAGTTCATCGGCCAGGCGGCGATTGGGTTCTTGTCCGGCGCAGACGATCACGTTGTCGACTGTCAGCAGCTGCGCTTGGCCTTCCAGCACAATATGCAAGCCTTGATCGTCGATGCGCTGATAGCTGGCGCCGCCCAGCATGGCCACGCCCTTGGCCTTGAGCGTGGCCCGATGCACCCAGCCGGTGGTCTTGTTGAGACGCTTGCCGGGTCGGCCGGGGCTGCGTTGCAACAACCAGACCGCGCGGGGTGAGGGCTCCGACTCGGCTTGATCGAGTCCGCCACGGTGCGCCAGCGTGGTGTCGACACCCCATTCACGGGCCCAGCGAGCGGTGTCGGTGGTGGGTGATGGCGCGGGCTGGGTGAGGAACTCGGCCACATCGAAACCGATGCCGCCGGCGCCGATGATGGCGACCCGTGCGCCCACCGGCTGGCGGCCTTCGATGACGTCCTGGTAGCCCAACACCATGGGATGGTCATGCCCAGGAACAGTCAATGTGCGTGGGGTGATGCCGGTGGCGACGATCACCGCGTCGTAGCCGGCCGCGACCAACTGCGCGGCAGTGGCGCGGGTGCCGAGGTGCATCTCGACCTGGTGTTCTGCCAGCAACTGGCCCCAGTAGCGCATCGGTTCGGCGTATTCCTCCTTGCCGGGAATGCGTTTGGCGAGATTGAACTGACCGCCGATTTCCCCGGCCGCCTCGTACAGGGCAACCGTGTGGCCGCGTTGCGCCAGCGTGGTCGCGCAGGCGAGGCCAGCCGGCCCGGCGCCGACCACGGCAAAACGCTTGCGGGTGACGAGGGGAGCGTCCAGCAACTCGGTCTCGTGGCAGGCGCGGGGGTTCATCAGGCAGGACGCGCGTTTGTTCTCGAACACATGATCGAGACAGGCCTGGTTGCAGGCAATGCAGGGGTTGATGGACGCGCGCTGGCCCCGCGCGGCCTTGACCACCCAGTCCGGGTCGGCCAGCAGCGGTCGCGCCATCGATACCATGTCGGCGTCGCCGGCAGCCAGCACGGCCTCGGCCACTTCCGGCAGGTTGATGCGGTTGGTGGTGATAAGCGGTATCGACAACTCGGTCTTCATGCGCCGCGTGACCCAGCTGAAGCCGGCGCGCGGCACCGAGGTGACGATGGTCGGGATGCGCGCCTCGTGCCAGCCGATGCCGGTGTTGATCAGGGTGGCGCCGGCCGCCTCGACGCCCTTGGCGAGCGCGACGATTTCTTCCCAGGCCTGGCCCTCTGGCACCAAGTCCAGCATCGACAGACGGTAGATGAGAATGAACTCGCGGCCGACCGCAGCGCGGGTACGGCGAACGATTTCCAGCGGCAGACGCAGGCGATTTTCGAGCGCGCCGCCCCAGCGGTCATCGCGCTGGTTGCTGCGGGCGCTCAGGAACTCGTTGATGAGGTAGCCCTCCGAGCCCATGATTTCGACCCCGTCGTAACCGGCTTGCTGCGCCAGCCGTGCGCTTTGCACGAAGTCGCCGATGGTGCGTTCGATCCCGCGATCACTCAGGCGCCGCGGCGTGAACGGGGTGATCGGGGATTTGATCGCCGAGGGCGCCACCGACAGCGGGTGGTAGCCATAGCGTCCGGCGTGCAGGATTTGCATGCAGATGCGGCCACCTTCGGCGTGCACGGCGCGGGTCACCTTGCGATGCCGTGCCACATGCCAGGGCATCGACAGGCGCCCCGAAAACGGCTTCAACCAACCTTCGATGCTGGGGCAGATGCCGCCGGTGACCATCAAGCCGACCCCGCCGCGGGCGCGGGCGGCGAAGTAGACGGCGAGTTTGTCGTAGTCGCGGGCGTGGTCTTCCAGGCCGGTGTGCATCGAACCCATCAGTACCCGGTTGGGCAGGGTGACGAAGCCGAGGTCCAGCGGTGCCAGCAGGTGCGGGTAGGGTGGGGCGGTGTCGTTCATCCGCTGAGCATGCCGCCGGATACCGCGGCGGGCAAGTCGCATCGGCTAGCATGGGTGCTTGTGGTCACGCCGGAGACAAGCCATGCAAGCCGATGCCGTGTTGCGATTCTGGTTTGAAGAAAGCAGCCCCGCGCAGCATTTCCGCAAGGATGATGCGTTTGATGCGGCCATTCGCCAGCACTTCGCGATGCTGCACGCCGAAGCCGTGCGGGCGGAGTTGTCGAGTTGGCGCGTCACCGCTGCGGGGCGCCTGGGGGAAGTGATCGTGCTGGATCAGTTTTCCCGCAATCTGTACCGCGAGGACGCGCGCGCTTTTGCCGCCGATGGCATGGCGCTGGTGCTGGCGCAGGAAGCCGTTGCTGCCGGCGCGGATCAGGCACTGGCGGCGGCTGAGCGCGCCTTTCTCTACATGCCCTTCATGCATTCCGAATCGGCGCGGATCCATGCCGAGGCGGTGCGGCTGTTTGCGCAGCCGGGACTCGAGGCGAACTACCGTTTCGAGCTGAAGCACAAAGCGATCATCGACCGCTTCGGACGGTACCCGCACCGCAATCGGCTGCTTGGCCGCGAGTCGACGGCCGAGGAAACAGCGTTCCTCGGCCAGCCGGATTCCGCGTTTTAGCGTGTTTCAGGTTGGGTTGGCTGTGTGCGCCTGCGCCAGAGCCTTGCGCGCCTTGACGCGCTTTTCGACCCACCAGCCCAAGCCGCAGATGCCGGCAACCAGCACCGCGTCCAGCACCCAGCGCATCGGTTCGTGGCTGTCGAACCAGGCTTTGGTGAAGTGGTCGTGGGCGATCATGCGCGCCGAGGTCCAGGCAATCGCGCCGGCACCGATGTAAATCACGATCGGGAAGCGTTCGATCAGTTTCAGGATCAGGGTTGAACCCCAAACGACCAGCGGCACGCTGATCAAGAGCCCGAGCACCACCAGGCCCAGGTGGCCCTTGGCCGCGCCGGCGATGGCCAGCACATTGTCGAGGCCCATCAGGGCATCGGCCACGACGATGGTCTGGATCGCTGCCCAGAAGCCGGCGGCCTCCTTCAGGTGAGGCTGGTCAGAATCGTCCTGGCGCAGCAGCTTCCAGGCGATTGGCAGCAGCAGCAGGCCGCCCGCCAGCATCAGGCCGGGCAATTTCAGCAGGTAAACCACGATGGCGGTCAGCGCGACCCGCACGGCGATGGCGCCGAAGGTGCCCCAGAAGATCGCCTTCTTTTGCAAATGATGGGGCAGACTGCGGGCGGCCAGCGCGATGACGATGGCATTGTCGCCGGCCAGCACCAGATCGATCAGGATGATCGACAGCAGGCCGGACTCGAA
>DASSXP010000045.1:0-11380 GCA_035703755.1 Rhodanobacteraceae bacterium
TGAGCGGCGCAAAGTCCGTGAGCGCGAGTTTTACGGCATGCTCGGCATGGCGGCCCTTGCCGGTATCGCCATCGTGCTTGGCTGGGTGTTCTGGATGTCGCACAACATCGAAGTCCAGAACGGTCGCAATTCCTACCTGCAGGCGCAAATCAAGCAGCTGGATGCCAAGATCGCCGAAATCAAGGATCTGGAAAAGACCCGTGACCGCCTGTTGGCGCGCAAGCAGATCATCGAGCAACTGCAAGCCAACCGCTCGCAAATGGTGCATCTGTTCGACGAGCTGGTGAAAACCATCCCCGACAGCGTGCGTCTGACCGATTTGGCGCAGAACGGCGAAAACCTGCATCTGGATGGCGTGGCGCAATCCAACGCCAGCGTCGCCACCTATCTGCGCAACCTCGAAGCGTCGCACTGGCTGGGTGGCACCGATCTCAAGAAGACGGAAAACAAGGACACCGACAGCAGCCTGCCGTACGTTTTTTCCATTGACCTCAAGCTGACCAAGCCGGAGGAAAAAAACGCTGACGGCGGGGAAAGCGGCAGCACCAAGGCGACGGGGGGCAAATCATGAGTCTCTGGAATGATCTGCAAAACCTCGACTACAACAACGTCGGTGGCTGGCCCAAGTCGATCAAGGGTTTCTTCTGCGTGGTGGTGTTCGTGGTACTGGTGGTTGCCGGCTGGTACTTCAAGGTCAGCAATCAGCAAGAGGAATTGACCAGCGCCCAGCAGACCGAGCAGAACCTGCGCAAGGAGTTCAGCGACAAGCAGGCCAAGGTAGTCAACCTGGAGCCGCTCAAGGTGCAGCTGGGGCAGATGCAGGACATGCTGCAACAGCTGTTGCGGCAGCTGCCGAGCAAGACCGAAATGCCCGAGTTGCTGGTGGACATCTCGCAGACGGCGCTGGCCGCCGGCCTGCAGGTCGACCTGTTCCAGCCGGGCCCGGAGGCGCTGAAAGAGTTCTACGCCGAGAAGCCGATCCAGATTCGCATGGCTGGTACCTACCACCAGTTCGGTACTTTCATCAGCGGCGTGGCCTCGTTGCCGCGGGTGGTGATCCTGACCATGCACGACGTGGTATTGAAGCCCGAAGGCAAGGCGGCAAATGGACGTCTGGTGATGCAGGGCGTGGTCAAGACGTACCGCTACCTGGATGACGAGGAAGCGGCCAATGCCGACAAACAGGCGCATGCCGGCAAGGGAGGCAAGTGAACATGAAATCCACACTCGCCCGCCTCAGTCTGCTCGCACTGTCCGCCGTCGTGCTCGGTGGCTGCATGAACGGCAACAGTGATCTCGAACAATGGGTGGCGCAGCAGAAGGCCCGCAAGGGCGCGCCGCTGCCGCCGCTGCCGGTCATCAAGACCTTTGAAACCTTCATTTACAAGGACCAGGACCTGCGCGATCCGTTCGCGCCGGCGGCCAGCGAGCAGGCTGGCGCGTCGACCGTGGCGAGCGGCCCGAGGCCGGACCCGAACCGGGTCAAGGAACCACTGGAATCCTATCCGCTGGACAGCCTGAAAATGGTTGGCACGATTGGTACAGGCAACGATCTGACCGCGCTCCTGGAAGACTCCGAGGACGTCATTCACCGCGTCAAAGACGGCAATTATGCAGGACAGAACTATGGGCACATCGTCGGCATCACCGAGGACCACATCGATCTGGTCGAGCTTGTGCCTGACGGCAATGGCGGCTGGTCGGAACGCAACGCCACCGTCGCACTGGGCGGAGAGAACCCATGAGGACATTGGGGGAGACGACAATGAATACCTTTAACGCTCACGTGCACGCGCACACCCATCGCCGGCTTTCCGGTCGCTGGCTCAGCGCCTGTCTGATGCTGTGTGCCGGTTTGCTGCTGGCCGCGCCGGCCATGGCCCAGCACACGCTGAAAGACCTCAGCTACCAGACCCTGTCGGGCGGCACTGTGGAAATCAGCCTGCACTTTGACGGTGCGGCAGTCACGCCGTCGGCGTTCACCACCAATGATCCGCCACGCATCGCGTTCGATTTCGCTGACACCGCCAACACCGTCAGCCAGCGCAGCGTCAACATCGGTATCGGCTCCACCTCCGGTGCGACCGTGGTCACGGCCGGTGGGCGTACCCGCGTGGTGGTCGACCTGTTCCGTCCGGCGAGTTACCGCACCCGCGTGGATGGGGACAACCTGATCATCACCGTGGGTAACGGCGTCAACGAGACCACGACGGCCCAGTCCTACGCCGCCTCCGATCCCAGCAAGGCGCCGCCGGCGACCGGAACCGATATCAGCAACATCGACTTCCGTCGTGGGGACAATGGCGCCGGTCGCGTCATCATCGATTTCAACCGCGCTGGTGCCGCCGTGGACATGCGCCGCGAAGGCGGCCGGGTACTGGTCGACATCGGCCAGGCCAGTCTGCCGGCCAAGCTGGCGCAACATCTGGACGTGACGGATTTCGCCACGCCGGTGCAGTCGGTGGAAACCCATGCCACGCCCGCTGGCGCCCGCATGACGATCGCGGCCGGTGGTGATTTTGAGGCGTCTGCCTACCAATCGGGCACGCAGTACGTGGTGGAAGTCGCGCCCAAGCAGGCCAAGAAAGACGACAAAAAGGCCAACGTCGAGCTGGGTCCGGACGGACGTCCGAAGCCCGTCTACACCGGCACCCGCGTGACCTTCAACTTCCAGGATATCCCGGTGCGCCAGGTGTTGCACCTGATCGCCAGCGAGTCGGGCCTCAATATCGTGGTGGCCGACACGGTGTCGGGTCAGGTGACCTTGCGGCTGGTGAATGTGCCGTGGGATCAGGCGCTTGACATCGTGTTGCGCGCCAAGGGCCTCGACAAGCGTCGTGACAACAACGTGATCTGGGTTGCCCCCCAGGCCGAAATCGCCGAGCGCGAACAGAAGCTGGCCGAAGCACGCATGGCACAAGAGAACAATGCCGAGCTCGCCTCCGACTACATCCCGATCAGCTACGGCAAGGCCTCGGACATTGCCAAGCTGCTGACTCAAGGCAGCCTGCAGGGCGGGGGCGGCAGCAGTCAGGGCGCGGACAACAGTCGTGGCTTCCTCAGCCCGCGCGGCAGTGTCTCCTACGACATTCGTACCAATACCCTGCTGGTCAAGGACACGCCGGATTCGCTGCGCAAGGTGCGTGCCATCGTGGCGGTGCTCGACAAGCCGGTGCAACAGGTGCTGATCGAGTCGCGCATCGTGGTCGCCACCGACGACTTCGCCCGCGAGTTGGGCGTCAAGTTCGGTGTCAGCGGTGGCTATGAAGACAACAACGGCAATGTGATCACCACCACCGGCAGCTTGAATGGCACCGACGGCATGATCAATCAGGCGCTGGTCAACCGGTTCAACCACAATGGCAGTGGTTTGCCGGTGGTCAATCCGGGCGCCACGGGTGGCGGCGTGCTCACGCCGTCGCTGGGCGATCGCCTGAACGTCAACTTGCCGGTGGCAGCGAGCACCGGCAGCTTCGGCCTCGCCATCCTGGGCGCCGACTACCTGCTGGATCTGGAGCTGTCAGCGGCGCAGACCGAAGGCAAGAGCGAGATTATCTCCAGCCCACGGGTGATTACCGCCAGCCAGCAACCGGCGACGATTACCCAGGGCCAACAGATCGGCTACCAAACCGTCACCAGTGGCGGTCAGGGCGGCGGCCAGTTGCCGCAGGTGGCATTCAAGGACGCAACGCTGCAATTGGCGGTGACGCCGACGATCACCAACGACAAACGCGTGTTCCTCGACCTCGACGTCAAGAAGGATTCGCTGGCGGGCTATTACGCGGGTGCCACGGGCCAGATTCCGATCATCGACCACCGCGAGATCAAGACCGCCGTGCTGGTCGACGATGGCGCGACCGTGGTCCTTGGCGGCATCCTCGAGGTCAACAAGAGTGACACCGTCAAGAAAGTGCCGCTGCTGGGCGACATTCCAGGAATCGGCGCGCTGTTCCGCAACAAGAGCAACACCAGCAACCGGGCCGAACTGCTGGTCTTTGTCACCCCGCGCATCCTGAGCGCCAACCTTCAATAAGCAGGGTATCCGTGCACGCGGAGCCGCATACGAGAACGTTCGGAGAACCCCACATGAAATCTTTTGCAAAAATTTGTCTGCCCTTGCTGGCGACGGCCCTGCTCGCCGGTTGCGGCGGCGGTGGCGGCGGCGATGGCCACGGCGCCACCACGCCGGCCGTCAGCGGGCGCATCGACATGGTGGCCGGGACCTTGACCCTGCCGATCAACCCCACCGCATCGACGCCCACGCCGGGTGGCCCGTTCACCACTGAGGTGGACATCACCTTGAAGGGCCGCGACGGCAACATCATCAGCACCGTCGATACCGTCAACGTCTCGATCAACCCGGTCAGCGTGGCCACGTTCTCGACCCTGGACGATCCCAGCACGGACGACGTCAACGAAATCACCCAGCGCTGGGGCCAGGCCCCGGTCAAGGTGGTGGCGGGCAAGGCGACCGTGTTCGTGACCTCCTACACCTCGTCCGGTCAGGCCGTGCTCACGGTCACCGCGCCGGCGGTCGGCGACCTCAACTTCAAATCCGCCAGCCTGACCTTCACCGTCAGCGGCGCCGGCAATACGCCGGCCGTGGTTTCGCTGGTGGGCACGGCAGGCAATGCCTACCTGACCACCACGGGTGGGCGTTCGCAGGTGCCTTTGACCGCCACCGTGCAAAATGCGGGCGGCGAAGTGCTGCCTGATTCCGGTGCCAACAACGTTGAGTTCAAGGTACTGGGCGATGCCAACAACGGCAGCGTCAAGTCCGGCTCTGCCAGTGGTCAATCGGTGCTGGTCAAGACCGTTCACGGCGTCGCCAACGCGACCTTCATCGCCGGTACCACGCAAGGCCCGATCACCATCCAGGCCACCGCCGATGGTGCCGACAACGATGTCGACAACGGCATCAGTGAACCGGTCAGCGACACCTTCGATGTGGTGGTGTCCGACGGCAAACTCTACAGCCTCGAAATCACCTCGCCGGTCTTTGCCAGCAAATTGCCGGGGATCACCATCAACTCGTTGCCGGTGGCGGACGGCGTGGAGCCGGCCAACGATGGCTCGGTGCCCGCCAATCCGGATGCGACCTTGAGCCTTACCGTCAGCGCGCTGGCGACCGACCGGCAGGGCAACCCGGTGCTGCCGGGCACCGCGATCCGCTTCGGTTCCGTCGATGCACCGGTGTATGACTTTGATGACACCGGGGCCTTCATGGATTGCGATGGGCACAGCTATCGTCGCGCCAACACCTTCAAGATGGCTGGTTGCGATGGCAACCCGAAGGAAGGCGGCAGCCTGTTCACCGCGCCCGATGGCGACTTCACCCTCAACATGGGCGGTCTGCCCGAAGATGCGGCCGGCCCCGGCGATGCACTGGTGGTGTTCGGCAAGGCCGTGGATGGCAACTCCAACCTGGAAAGCGCGGTCAGCATTTCCGCGGTCAACAGCGCGACCAGCCTGAGCGTCACGCCCAACTTCAACCTGAATGCCACAACCGGTTCCAGCGTCGATTTCGGCAATGTGCTGCCGTATCTCGTGGGTCGTGCCCAGCATGGCAATATCGGCGCCAGCGCCACCACCAATGACGCCGGTGTGGCCAGCGTCAAGCTCAACTACACCGTCAACACGGTGGGTCAGGCGGTGGCGGTGTGGGCGCAGGGCAGCGGCGCTGATCGCGTCACCGATGCGTTGACCATGACCTATCCGGGCGTCGCGCCGGCATACCTGACGGCAATGCCGAATCCGATTCCCGGCAATGTCAGCACCCAAGTGAACGTCTGTCTGTCGGATGCCATCGGGATCCCGTTGCGCGGTTTCCCGATTGCCTTCCAGATGCAACTGGGCGGTGGCTCGGGCTCGATCGATGGCGAAGGAATGTCGGGTGTTTTGGATCATCTGACCGGGGCGGATGGTTGTGCGGTCGCCAACGTCGAGACATCGGGTTTGCCAGCCGCCGCGACAGGCAGCAACAGTGGCAGCATCGTGTTCAGTTCGGCGGGGGCTACAGCCACGGTGGACTTGCTGGTGCAGGTGGGCTTCCTGTCGGCCAGTGGCCAGTTGTGCGGAACCGATGGCGACGACACGGCGACGCCGCCGGTGCCGCCGAAACCGGCCAGCATTGTGATCACGGCGTATTCGACTGTTGGCGGCAAGCTCTCCGGGGTGCCAATCTCGGTCAGCTGCGATGGCGGTGTTTCCATCACGCCGACGAGCGCCACCACCAATGCGGCTGGGCAAGCGCTGTTCCGGGCAACCGCAGCGGATGCGACACAAGGCACCTGCACGTTCAGCACCGACGGTGGGCGTAGCGTGACGGTTACGGTGCAGGGATCGGGTGGCGGTTTCAGCCCGGTCTGCCCTTGATTGCTGAGCCGTTCGTTTGATTGCAAAGGGCCGCAGTCGCGGCCCTTTGCTTGTTTGCCTCGCAGACCAAATTTGTTCGGAGCGCAAACTTTTCGTCAGTTTGGCGGTCGATTGAAGCAGTCCGCATTGGTCACGTTCATGGATTCAGCCATTCCCATCGCTACCGAGACCTCGCTTCAGGCGCGCTTCGCCGCTTTGCGGGAAGCCATGCAGCAGGCCGTGATCGGTCAGCAGGCCCTGGTCGACCGGCTGCTGATTGCCCTGCTGGCCGATGGCCATTTGCTGGTCGAAGGCGCGCCGGGGCTGGCCAAGACCACCGCGATCAAGGAACTGGCGGCACGCATCGATACGCCGTTCCACCGCATCCAGTTCACCCCGGATTTGCTGCCGGCGGATTTGACCGGCACGGAAATCTTCCGCCCGCAGACCGGCAGCTTCGAGTTCGAACAAGGGCCGTTGTTCCACAACATCGTGCTCGCCGATGAGGTCAACCGCGCGCCGGCCAAGGTGCAGTCGGCCTTGCTCGAAGCGATGGGTGAGCGGCAGATCACCATCGGTCGGCGCACCTGGCCCTTGCCGGCGCTGTTCATGGTGATGGCAACGCAAAACCCGATCGAGCAGGAAGGTACCTTTCCGTTGCCCGAGGCGCAGCTCGACCGATTTCTGATGCACGTCAAAGTCGGCTATCCGGAAGCGGGCAGCGAGCGGGCAATCCTCGATCTCGCGCGCCATGCCGCGCGCCAGCAATCGGCTGCACCTCGATCCGCATCAGTGCGGATGCTGACGCCCGAATCGGTACTGGATGCCCGTCGCGCTGTGCTCGATCTGCATCTTGCCGATCCATTGGCCGATTACATCGTGCAGTTGGTGCTGGCGACACGCGATGCTGCCCACTGGGATGCACAGGCGGCAAGCTGGATTGCCTGGGGCGCCAGCCCGCGCGGCACCATCGCATTGGAGCGTTGCGCACGCGCGCACGCGTGGCTGCTCGGACGGGATTACGTATTGCCGGAAGATGTGCACGCCGTGGTACACGATGTCTTGCGCCATCGCGTTCTGCTGGGCTACGAAGCCGAAGCGGAAGGCGTCACATCGGATGCCGTGATCGATCGCCTGATCGAGCGCGTGCCGTTGCCCTGAGCGGGCGTGGGCAAGCCATGGATCGAACCGGCAGCCAGCGAATGCGTGTCGAGGCCGTCACCACGCGTGACGTGCAAGGGCGTGCGCGGGTCACTCTGGAAGAATTGTTGGCGTTGCGCTATCAGGTGCCCCGCCTGGGCAGCACCGCGCGGGCCAGAACCAGCGGTGCCGGCACACACTTGAGTCACCTGCATGCGCGTGGCGTGGATTACGCCGAATCGCGCGTGTATCAGCCCGGCGACGACATTCGGGCGATGGACTGGCGGGTCACCGCGCGCACCGGCAAGCCACACACCAAGCTGTTTCAGGAGGAGCGCGAGCGCAGCCTGATCGTGCTCGTCGATGGCAATGCCTCCATGCGTTTCGGCAGTCGCACCCGCTTCAAGTCGGTGCAGGCCTGTCGCGCTGCGGCGCTGGCGGCGTGGATGGGCGTGCGCGGTGGCGATCGGGTCGGCGGCATGGTGTTCGGACGCTTGGCGGCCAGCGTCAATCCGCGCGGCGGCGCGCGCGGTGCGCTGGCCTTGATCGGCGCGCTGGCGCGCTGGGATGCGGCGCCCGAGGGCGACGAGGAGCCACTCTCCATCGCACTCAAGCGTTGTCTGCGTCTGGCGCCGCCGGGGTCGCGGGTGGTGTTGATGAGTGATGGGTTTTCGGCGGATGACGCGGCCCAGCCGTTGCTGGCACGGCTGCGCCAGCGGGTGGAGCTGAGTGCGCTGATCGTGAGCGATGCGCTCGAGTGTTCGCCGCCGCCGACCGGAAGCTACAGCGTCGAAAATGCTGGCAAACGGCATGCACTCGTGTTGCAGAGTCGCGTCGCGCGCAACGCGTTTGCCGCCGAATTGGCCCGGGGGCACCGGGCGCTGGAGGCGTTGTGCCGACGCACGGCGACGCCGGCATGGCGTCTCGAAACCGGTGACGATCCCGCGCTGGCGCTGCGTCAGTTGCTTGACAAGCCAGGGACATTCCGATGCTGAATCCGGGCGTGCCGCCGCTGCCCTTGCGCGATATCCACGTGCCGGAGGCCAGCTGGTGGCCACCGGCACCCGGCTGGTGGCTGTTGCTGCTGCTGGCTGGCGTTTTGCTGCTGTGGGCCGCCCGCCGCGTGCGCCGCTGGCGTCGGCGTCGCCACCTGTGGCGGCAACTGTCGCGCGAGCTGCAAGCCATCCGTCAGACACACGTCGACGGTGCCGACAACGGCCAGCTGGCGTCGGCGCTGTCGCAACTGTTGCGGCGGGTGGTTCGTCACTGCGGCGGCAACGCGCAGTTGCAGGGCGCCGCGTGGCGGGCGGAACTGACACGCTTGCAGGCAGAGCCCTTGCCCGCCGCGCTCGAACCGGTGCTCGGGCCGCAGGCATTCCAGCCGCAGCCGGCCCTGGATGTCGCGGTGGTGCTCGGCGCCGCGGAAACCTGCTTGCGCCGCCTCATCAGGCACCGCGATGTATGAGTTTGCCTGGCCCTGGTTGTTCCTGCTGTTGCCGTTGCCGTGGGTGTTACGTCGCTGGTTGCCTCCGCTGGCTGCGGACGTGGCCTTGCATCTGCCGCAACGCGGGTTGCGTCTGGCCGATGCCGAGATCAAGACGCGCGGTGCCTGGCCGTGGCTGCTGCTGCTGGCGTGGCTGCTGCTGCTCACGGCGGCAGCGCGCCCGCAGACCACCGGTGCCGCCGAGCCGGTCAAGCGCAGCGGTCGCGCGATGATGCTGGCGATCGATCTGTCGGGCTCGATGGGAACCCAGGACATGCAGCTCGGTGGCTACAAAGTCAGCCGTTTTGCCGCCATCCGCGCCATTGCCAGCGACTTCATCTCTCGCCGCGATGGCGATGAGCTCGGGCTGATCCTGTTTGGCAGCAGCGCCTACGTGATGACGCCATTGACCTACGACCTCACCAGCGTGCGCAAGCAAATGGAGAGCGTCGCCATTGGCCTCGCCGGCCAGGAGACCGCCATCGGTGACGCCATCGCAGTGGCGACCAAACGCCTCAAGGCGCTGCCGGCCGCAGCGCGGGTGCTGGTGCTGCTGACCGATGGCGTCAACACCGCAGGCGCCATCGCGCCGCTTGAGGCGGCAGCCATCGCCAAACAGGCCGGGCTCAGGATCTACACCATCGGCGTTGGCAGCGAGCACATGCGGGTCAACGATTTCTTCGGCAGCCATCTGGTCAATCCATCGGCCGAGCTGGATGTCGGCATGCTGACCCATATCGCCGAGGAAACCGGCGGCAAATTCTTTCGCGCCACCGACACCGGCGAGCTCGCCGCCGCCTATCACGCCATTGACCAGCTGGAGCCCGTCGCTGGCAAACAACGGCTGTTGCGGCCACCGACGGAATGGTTCCGCTATCCCTTGCTGGCCGCTGTGCTGGCACTGGTGCTGGACGCCCTGTGGCGACGCGGGTCGCGCTGGCGGGAGCGGCGCGCATGAGTGCCATCTTCAGCCAACTGCACTGGATTCATCCGGCCTGGTTATGGGCGCTGGCCGGTGTGCCGTTGCTGGTGTTCGCCACCTGGCGCCGGCAGCAGGGGCGATTGGCGCTCACCCGGTTGGTCGATCCCGACATGCTGCCGTTGCTGTTGCACGGCACACCGCGGCGGCGGCTGGCCGGCGCGTTGCTGGCAGGCTTGGGCTGGACGCTGGCGACGCTGGCATTGGCCGGGCCGGCATGGGAACGGTTGCCAGCACCGATGCAGCAAGGGCAGGGCGCACAAGTGATCGTCTTGTCCCTGTCCGATACCATGCTCGCAACCGATCTCACGCCGGACCGCCTGACCCGCGCCCGCTACAAGGTGCGGGATCTGGTCGAGGCCAGTCGCGGTGAGCAAAACGCCTTGATCGCCTACGCCGGCGCCGCCTTCGTGGTGGCACCGCTGACCACCGATGCCGACACCGTGCTGAACCTGATCGACCCGTTGCAGCCGAATGTGATGCCGGTGCCGGGCAACAATGCCGCCAGTGCCATCGAACTCGGCGTCAAATTGCTGGCGCAGGCCGGCATCAGCGGTGGCAGCATCGTGCTGGTGACGGACGGTGCCGACGCGGCGGCCATCGCGGCCGCCGGCAAAGCCCGCGCCGCCGGCGTGACGGTTTCCGTGCTGGGTGTCGGCGGCAGCACCGGCGCGCCGGTGCGCTTGCCCGGTGGCGGCTTCCTGACCGATAGCGGTGGCAACATCGTGCTGACGAAACTGGATGCCGACAGTTTGTCCCGCTTGGCGGCAGCGGGTGGCGGGCGCTACCGGACGCTGCAAGCGGGGGGCGCCGATATCACTGCTCTGCATCTGCAAAGCGGACGCCGCACGGCACCGTCCGCCGATGCGGCGAGCGCACGCGCGGAGCAATGGCGTGACCGTGGACCGTGGCTGTTGTTGCCATTGCTGCCGCTGCTGGCGTTGATGTTCCGGCGTGGTTGGCTGGTGATGGTGGCGCTGGTGCTGTTGCTGCCGCTCGCGACGCAGCCGGCGTTGGCTGCTGACAGTGCCGCGCCGGCGCCGGCCACCAGCGTCGCACCAGCGGCCAGCGCCACTGCATCGTGGTGGGACGCGTTGTGGCGGAATCGCGACCAACGGGCAGCAGCGGCATTGGCGGCCGGCCAGCCACAAGTCGCCGCAACACTGGCGCGCGATCCGGGACTTGAGAACGCGGCGCACTATCGGCAGGGCGACTACCAAGCCGCCGCGCAAGGTTACGCCGCACAGCCGGGTGCGGCCGCAGCCTACAACCGCGGCAATGCGCTGGCGCGCGAAGGCCAGTACGAGCCGGCCATCAAGGCGTACGACAAGGCGCTGGCCATGCAGCCCGACATGGCCGATGCCACGCACAACCGCGCGCTGGTTGAGCAGGCGCTCAAGCAACAGCAGCAACAGCAGCAACAG
>DASSXP010000050.1:0-10351 GCA_035703755.1 Rhodanobacteraceae bacterium
GCTGGGCGCGCTGCCCGGCACGCGGGTACGGGCGCGCTCACACGATTACGCCACGCCACCGTGGGGTGTCACCGAGCAACCCGATTTCATCAACGCGGTGGTGTTGCTCGATACCCAGCTGGGCGCGCGCGCGCTGCTCGACGCGATGCTGACCATCGAGCGCGACCACGGCCGCCGGCGCGATGGCCCGCGGTGGGGGCCACGTACACTCGATCTCGACGTGTTGCTGTATGGCGATACCGTCATGGCCGCGCCCGAACTGGTGTTGCCACACCCGCGCATCGCCGAACGCGCCTTCGTGTTGCTGCCGCTGGCCGAGCTGGCGCCACGGCTGGCGATTCCGGGGCAGGGCCGGGTGGGCGCATTGCTCAAACGGGTCGATTGCGCGGCGTGTCGCAAGTTAGAATGAGCCATTCCGTTTCAAGGTAAATGCCGTGTACAGCTCCGCCGACACTGCATCGCGCAAACCGGTCACCGTGCCGGCCTTGCAGGCGATGAAAGCCGAAGGCCGCAAGATCGTGATGTTGACCGCGTACGACGCCAGTTTTGCCGCCCAGTTGGAACAGGCCGGCATCGACGTGGCGCTGGTCGGAGACTCGCTCGGCATGGTGGTGCAGGGGCATCCCAGCACCTTGCCGGTGCGTATCGATGACATGGTCTATCACGTGCAGGCGGTTGCGCGTGGCCTGCGCGCGACCTTGCTGCTGGCCGACTTGCCATTCATGGCTGACCGCGATCTGGCACACACGCTGGACGCCGCCGCGCGCCTGATCGGCGAGGGCGGCGCGGCGATGGTCAAGATTGAAGGAGCCGGACGCGTGTGCGAGTTGATCCGCGGCCTGTCCGAACGCGCGATCCCGGTCTGCGCCCACCTTGGCTTGACCCCGCAGTCGGTGCATGTGTTTGGCGGTTACCGGGTGCAGGGGCGCGACGCGGATACGGCCGAACGCCTGCGCGCCGACGCGCTGGCGGTACAGAATGCCGGGGCGTCACTGCTGGTGCTGGAATGCGTGCCGGCCGCGCTGGCCGCCAAGATCAGTGCCGAGCTGACGATCCCGGTGATCGGCATTGGCGCCGGGGGCGGCTGCGATGGCCAGGTGCTGGTGATCCACGACTTGCTCGGCATCACCGCCGGCAAGCGGCCGCGTTTCAGCAAGAACTTCCTTGCCGGCCGCGACTCGGTGCAGGCGGCAATCGCGGCCTACGCCGAGGATGTTCGCGGCGGGCGTTTCCCCACCGCCGAACACAGCTACTGATGCAAACCGTCACCGACGCGAGCGCTCTGCGGGCCGTGGTGCGCAGTTGGCGCGGTCAGGGCGAGAGCATTGGCTTCGTGCCGACCATGGGCAATCTCCATGCCGGCCATCACGCCTTGGTCCAGCTGGCGCGTGCGCGCTGCGCACGGGTCGTCGTCAGCGTGTTCGTCAATCCGACCCAGTTCGGCCCCGGCGAAGATTTCGCGCGCTATCCGCGCACCCTGACGGCCGATCAGGCCGGTCTTGATGCGCACGGCTGCGACCTGCTGTTTGCGCCGGAGCCGGCGGTCCTGTATCCGTTCGGCACCGCGCAAGCCACCCGCGTGCAGGTGCCGGGTCTCACCGAGGTGCTGGAGGGCGCCCATCGGCCCGGCCACTTCGACGGCGTCACCTC
Source organism: Rhodanobacteraceae bacterium (assembly GCA_035703755.1). Lineage (GTDB taxonomy): Bacteria > Pseudomonadota > Gammaproteobacteria > Xanthomonadales > Rhodanobacteraceae > DASSBG01. The sequence continues at coordinate 1,651 of DASSXP010000050.1, forward strand.
GGTGGTGGCGCGCTTGTTCAATCTGGTGCAAGCCGATGTCGCCGTGTTTGGTCGCAAGGATTACCAGCAGTGGCGCGTGATCGAGCGCATGACACGCGATCTGGCGTTGCCGGTTGCGATTCTGGGCGCGCCGATCGTGCGCGAGGCGGACGGGTTGGCGCTCAGTTCCCGCAATCAATATTTGAGCGCGGAGGAGCGTCGCGTGGCTCCCGAAATCCACGCCACGCTGGCGATGATGCGGGACTTCCACGCTGCCGGCGAAGCGCGTGCAGCGATCGAGCAGCGCGCGCTGTCGCGCCTGCAACAGGCCGGCTTCCTGCCCGACTACGCGGCAATCCGTCGTGGTGAAGATCTTGGCATGCCTGCCGCTGACGAGCGCAGCGGCCTGGTGGCACTGATCGCGGCGCGCCTCGGTCGCACACGCCTGATCGACAATCTCGTGCTGGACTGAATCGTGGCAACTGCGTGTTGCGTTGCATCATGGATGCCCGCGCTCGCTACAATGCCGGCTTCTTTTCCAGTCGCAGATACCGCCATGCACCTCACCATGCTCAAGGCCAAATTGCACCGGGTGCGCGTCAGTCACGCCGAGTTGCACTACGAAGGATCGATCGCCATCGATGGCGATCTGCTGGATGCCGCCGGCATCCGTGAATATGAGCAAATCCACGCCTGGAACGTGGACAGCGGTCAGCGTTTCGTGACCTATGCGTTGCGCGCCGAGGAAGGCTCCGGCATCATTTCGGTCAATGGCAGCGCGGCCCGCAGCGTGCAGGTGGGCGACATCTTGATCATCGCCGCGTTCGCGCAAGTGGCCGAGTCGGAACTGGCCGGCTACCAGCCCACTTGCGTGTATTTCAACGGCGACAACCGCATCAGCCACACCAATCGTTCCATCCCCAAGCAGATGGCGGAAGCCTGAGTCAGCCGGCCTTGGCGCGCTGCTCGGCGAGTGCCCAGGCGACGTGCTCGCGGACCAGCTCGGACGGGTGATCGGCACGGGCGTTGAGTGCGGCAAGCACGGCGTCGGAATGCGGCGCGTTGCCCAGCGCCACCGCAATATTGCGCAACCAGCCGAGGTAACCCGCGCGACGGATCGCCATGCCCTCGGTGCGCTGCAAAAACTCCGCTTCGCTCCAGCCGAACAAGTCCACCAATCGGGCTTGATCGAGCTGGTGACGGGGTGCGAAGTCGGGCTCGCTGGCGAGCTGGGCAAACTTGTTCCACGGGCACGCCAGCTGGCAGTCGTCGCAGCCGAAAATGCGGTTGCCCATGGGACGGCGCAGCTGCTCGGGAATGGCATCCTTGCTCTCGATCGTGAGATAGGAAATGCAGCGCCGCGCATCCAGCGTGTAGGGTGCGAGGATGGCTTGGGTCGGGCAGATGTCGATGCAGCGTGTGCAACTGCCGCAGTAGTCGCCCACCGGCGCGTCCACCGGCAACGGCAGATCGGTCAGCAGTTCACCCAGCAAAAACCACGAGCCACCATCGCGTGACAGCACCAGGGTGTGTTTGCCGACCCAGCCGAGACCGGCCTTGCGGGCCAGGGCCTTTTCCAGCACCGGGGCGGAATCGACAAAGGCGCGGTAGCCGAATTCGCCCACCGCCGCGCCGATGCGCGTGGCCAGCTTCTGCAAGCGGTTGCGCATCAGCTTGTGGTAGTCGCGGCCGAGCGCGTAGTGGGCGATGTACGCGCGTTCGCCGTCTGCCAATTGTGCCCAGCCGTCCGGCAGATTCGGTGGGTGGCAGTCCATTCGCACCGAAATCGAACGCAGCGCACCGGGCTGCAATTGCTCCGGGTGGGCGCGCAGGTCGCGCCGATCTTGCATCCACGCCATGCTGCCGTGCAGACCGGCAGCCAGCCAGCGGTCCAGACGCGCGGTGTCCTGGCGCACATCGACATCGCTGATGCCGGTGCGGGCAAAACCCAGCGCCTCGGCCCATTGGCGGATCGCGGCTTTGAGGGCGTGGTAATCGATGGTGCGGTCGGGCATGGCGTTAGTGTAGGCCGCGCCGCGCCTATAATCGGCCAATGCCACTCGAAACCGACCTTTACACCAGCGCCGACGTGCGGGCGATGGACGCGACAGCCATCCATGCCTTGGGTGGGTCGGGGTTCGATTTGATGCAACGCGCGGCCGCAGCCGCCTGGGCGCACCTGCGGGCGCGCTGGCCACAGGCGGCACGCATCGGTCTGCTGTGCGGCCCCGGCAACAACGGTGGCGACGGCTATCTCATGGGTGTCTGTGCCCGCACCGCCGGGCTCGATGTCACGGCCATGGCGCTGACGCCGGAATCACTCGGCGAGGCGGCGCGCGCGCGGCAGGCATTTCTCGCCGCCGGTGGCAAGATCACCGTGGCGACGCCACAGATGTCACTGCCCGCAGTGGATGTATGGGTGGATGCGCTGTTTGGCAGCGGCTTCAACCGCGTCGCCAGCGGGCTGGCGGCGCACCTGATCGAGGCCGTCAACACCACCGCGCGCCCGGTGCTGGCGCTGGATGTGCCCTCCGGCCTGGATGCGGATCGCGGCGTCATCACCGGCCCGTGTGTGCGCGCAGATGCGACCGTTAGCCTGGTGGCGTGGAAGCGCGGCTTGTTCACCCATCACGCCGGTGAGGTATGTGGCGAGCGCGTGCTGGCCGGGCTGGACCTGCCGGCGGCGGCGCTGGCGAGCCGCGCGCCGGATGCCGAGCTGCTGCATGCGCACAGCCTGCCACCGCGGCCGCGGGCCAGCCACAAGGGCGATTTCGGCCATGTGCTGGTGCTCGGCGGCGAGGCGGGGTTCGGTGGCGCCGTGCGTTTGGCGGGTGAAGCCGCCTTGCGCACGGGCGCGGGCCTGGTCAGTGTCGCCACCCGCGCAGTGCACGTCGCGCCGCTGCTGGCGGCGCGACCGGAATTGATGCTGCACGCGGTCGAATCCGCGGCCGACGTGTTGCCTGTGCTGGCACGGGCTGGCGTGCTGCTGTCGGGGCCGGGACTGGGGCAGGGCGTCTGGGGTCGGGTGCTGTTCGATCTCACGCTGGATGCCCAGCGACCACTGGTGCTGGATGCGGACGGCCTCAATTGGCTGGCGCAGACGCCACGCGCGTTCAGCGGCCAGCCGGTGGTGCTGACGCCGCATCCGGGTGAAGCGGCGCGGCTGCTGGGTTGCGATGTCAAAACGGTGCAACAGGATCGCTTTGCTGCGGTGCGGGAACTGGCGCAAGCCTACGCGGCGACCGTCGTGCTGAAAGGAGCCGGCACCCTGATTGCAACGCCCGATGGTCGCGTGAGGGTGTGTCCCTGGGGCAATCCCGGCATGGCCAGCGGTGGCATGGGGGACGTGTTGAGCGGCATCATTGCGGGCTTGCTGGCACAGGGTTTGTCGCCGTTTGCCGCTGCCTGCGTCGGCGTCGGCGTGCACGCACGGGCGGGCGATCTGGCCGCCCGCGTTGGCGAACGCGGTCTGCTCGCCGCGGATCTTTTCCCCTATTTGCGCGAATTGCTCAATGACCCCACTTGAATCCCGCGTTGTGACGCTGGCCGACGAGGCCGCCACCATCGTCTTGGCGCAACGCGTGGCCGCGTGCCTCGATGGCGGGCTGACGATTTACCTGCACGGCGAGCTCGGCGCCGGTAAAACCAGCTTCGCGCGCGCCCTGCTGCAAGCGCTGGGTGTCGGCGAGCGGGTCAAAAGCCCGACCTATAGCCTGATCGAGGAATACCCGTTGGCCAAGGGTGGCCGCGCCTGGCACTTGGACCTCTACCGCATCGCCGATCCGGGCGAGTTGGAGTGGCTGGGGCTCGATGCCCTGGCGGACGCCAACGCGCTGGCTCTGATCGAGTGGCCCGAGCGCGGCCTCGGCGCGCTGCCGGTGCCGGATCTGCACCTGTGGCTGTCGCATGTGGGCACGGGGCGTCAGGCGCGCCTCGACGCCGCCAGCCGCCGCGGTGGCGAGGTGCTGCGGCGGTTGCAAGAAACGCGGACACCCGCGCACTGAAATCCGGCGCTGGTTCGGCGGCGCGGTACGCTGTGGGTTCCGCGTCTTCGCTGCGTTGCGCGCGGGACCGGAGCGAGGCTGCGGCGCGCGGGATGACGGGACGCGGGACGTTTGACCATTGCGCCGCGCCACCACGGGTACCACGCTGCTACGCGTCGCGGCGTACCGCGAAGCTTGCCAGATCTGCCAGGGCGTCGCGGAAAGGCGACGCCGGCAATGCGCTGAGGGCGTCGATGGCGGCGTCGGCGTAGTGTTCGGCGCATTCGCGGCTGCGCTGCAGGGCGTTGCCGTTGCGGATGGCGGCGACGATGTCCGGCAGCGCATCGAGATCGCCATGTTCGATCGCATGGCGCAGCGTGGCGGCGGCCGTCGGGGTGGCTTCAGACAGGGCGTAGATCAGCGGCAGCGTGGGCTTGCCTTCGGCCAAGTCGTCGCCCGCGTTCTTGCCCAGAGTCTCGGCGTCACCGAGATAATCCAGCATGTCATCGGCAATCTGGAAGGCGTAGCCGAGCGCCATGCCATAGCGGCGCAGGGCGCGGGTGTGGGCGTCGGGCAGCCCGGCCAACAGGCCGCCGAGCTCGGTGGCGGCGGCGAACAGCACCGCGGTCTTGCGCTCGATCACGGTGAGGTAAGCGGCCTCATCGACGTCGGCATTGCCGATGTTGAGCAGCTGCAACACCTCGCCCTCGGCGATGGTGTTGGTGGTGTCGGCGAGCACTCGCATGACCGGCATCGAATCGAGTTCGACCATCAGCTGGAACGAGCGCGAATAGAGAAAATCGCCCACCAACACGCTGGCGGCGTTGCCCCACACGGCATTGGCGGTCTTGCGGCCGCGGCGCAAGTCCGACTCGTCCACCACGTCATCGTGCAGCAAGGTCGAGGTGTGGATGAATTCGATCACTGCCGCCAGCTTGATGTGGGCATCGCCCGCGTAACCGGCGGCGCGTGCCGCCAAAACATGCAACAGCGGCCGCAGGCGCTTGCCGCCGCCGCCGATGATGTGTTCGGCCACCTGGGCGATCAGCGCCACGTCCGAGCCGAGGCTGGCGCGGATCAGCGCGTCAACCGCAGCCATATCGGCGGCGGCCAGCGAGCGGATGGCGGGAAAGTTGACGGCTTGTTGGGTGGTGTCGGCGGGCATGGGCTCGGGACAATGACAATCAAACGGCGGATTATAAGGGCGGCGGCGCAAGCGCGGCAGCGCGGCACGCGCCTACACGGCACGGCGGCGCGCCCCGGCGGCGCGGTTTGGCGGCTGTGCTAGTCTGTCGCGCCTTGATACACGCAAATCCACGACGAGGCACCCCATGGCACGAGGCGTCAACAAAGTCATTCTGCTCGGCAATCTGGGCGCCGACCCGATCAAGCGCACCACCGGCAGCGGTTCCAGCATCACCACTCTGAGCGTGGCCACCAGTGAGTCGTGGCGCGACAAACAAACCGGTGAGCAGCAGGAACGTACCGAATGGCACCGGGTCAAGCTGTTCGGCCGGCTGGCGGACATCGCCGCCGACTATCTCAGCAAGGGCCGGCAGGTCTACATCGAAGGCTCGATCCGCACCGACAAATACACCGACAAGGAAGGCGTCGAGCGCTACGCCACCGACATCATCGCCAACGAAATGCAGTTGCTCGGTGGCGCCGCTGAAGGCGGTTCGCGCGGCGGTGGCGGTGGCGGTGGCGCGCGCAGCGGCGGCGATTACGGCAACGAGCGGCCGCAGCGATCGGGGCCGCCATCGGCGCCGCCGGCGGCCATGGACTCGTCTTTTGTCGACGACGACATTCCGTTCTGATGCGTAGCCGTGATGCCGTCGCTGTCGACGGCATCACGGCGCCGTGTCACGCCAGGTTGGCGGCGGCAAAATCCCAGTTGACCAGCTTCCAGAACGCTTCGACGTACTTCGGGCGGGCGTTGCGGTAGTCGATGTAGTACGCGTGCTCCCACACGTCACAGGTCAGCAGCGGCTTGTCGGTGCCGGTGATCGGGGTGGCGGCGTTGGAGGTTGAGACGATGGCCAGCGAGCCGTCAGCACGTTGCACCAACCACGCCCAGCCGGAGCCGAAGGTGCCGGCAGCGGCTTTGCTGAACTCATCCCGGAAGGCATCGATGGAGCCAAACGCCTTGATCAGCGCATCGGCGAGCTTGCCCGTGGGTTCGCCGCCGCCGCTGGGGCTGAGCGAGTTCCAGTAGAACGTGTGGTTCCACACCTGGGCCGCGTTGTTGAACATGCCGCCGCTGGCCTTTTTGACGATGGCGACCAGATCAAGGTCGGCGAATTCCGTGCCCTCGATCTGCTTGTTGAGATTGGTGACATACGCCTGGTGATGCTTGCCGTAGTGGTAATCCAGCGTTTCGGCGGAAATGTGTGGCGCCAGCGCGTCGCGGGCGTAGGGCAGGGCGGGGAGTTCGATGGCCATGATGCTGTCTCCTGAAGTGACAAAGGGCGCCGGCCGACGGGCGGTGCGGCTGATACAATGCGCGGTTGCAGGTGCTCGTCGGCTCGATGACCGAGCGGGCGACCTGAGGCTTCCCCATTGTAGTCAAGGATTCGGATGGACGTGGTCGAGCGCATCCGCGCCACGCTAGAGGCGCACCCGATCGTGCTGTTCATGAAGGGTACCCCGGAGTATCCGATGTGCGAGCAATCCGCCCGCGCAGTGGAGGCGCTGGCGCGCGCCGGCGCGGTTTTCCATGCCGTCAACGTGCTGATCGACCCGGAGGTTCGCGCGGTTTTGCCGCGTTTCGCTGATCAGCCCGGATTCCCGCAATTGTTTGTCCAGGGCGAGTTGTTCGGCGGCAGCGACATCACCGTCGAGCTGCTGGAATCGGGCGAGCTCGCGCGGATCGCGCGCGATCTGCGCGGGGCTGCCGCATGAGTCTGCCGCGGCACGCATTTCCGGCGGATTGGCAGGCGCAAGCGGACAGCCTGGCTGATCGTGTCGTGCTGGTGACCGGCCCCAGCGGCGGCCTTGGCCGCGCCGCCGCGCTGGCCTGCCAGGCGGCCGGCGCTACCGTCGTGCTGGCCGGGCGCAAGGTGCGCAAGCTGGAAAAGGTCTACGACGAACTCAAGGCGCTGGGTGGTGCGGAACCGGCCATTTTTCCCATCGATCTGGCGGGCGCCTCGCCACGCGACTACGACAGCCTGGTCGAGGCCTTGGAGCGCGAGTTCGGTCGTCTCGACGGCGTGGTCCACGCGGCGGCGCACTTCGCTGGCCTGACGCCGTTGACGATGGAGAAGCCGGACAACTGGCTGCTCGATCTGCAAGTCAATCTGACCGCCCCGTTGCTGCTGACCCAGGCCCTGCAGCCGTTGTTGATGGCGGCGCCGGATCCGGCACTGGTATACCTGCTCGATGACCCCGAGCGCCTGGCGCGGGCGCACTGGAACGGCTACGGTGTGGCCAAGGCGGGGCTGGAGCGCATGGTCGCCATCCTGCATGCTGAAACGGCGACCTCCAAGTTGCGGGTGCACGCCCTGCTGCCGGCGCCGATGCGCACCGGTTTGCGGCGACTGGCCTGGTTCGCCGAGGACGCCAGCGCCATCGCACTGCCCGAGGCCAGCGCGCCGGCGGTGGTCTATCTGCTGGCTGGCGCCGGCGGTGCTTCGGCGCGCGGTGGGGTGCTGGATTTGCGGGCGGAAGCGGCGGGTTGCGCGCGCGGGGCCATCGCTTCCGACGTTCAAGATGGCATGGCGGACGGCTGACGTCACGCCCGCGCACCGGCGCGGCGCAACACCGGTCATTGATTCACATTCACAGGAGTTCCACGCATGGAATCCCACATGACCACCCTGTCCGCGGGTGTGCTGCTGTTCCTGATCATGGACCCGCTGGGCAATATCCCCTTCTTTCTGGGCCTGTTGAAGGACGTGCCGCCGCAGCGCCGGCGCTGGGTGATGGCGCGGGAGTTGCTGATCGCGCTGGGCGTGTTGCTGGCGTTTCTGCTCGGCGGGCGCTACCTGTTGCAGCTGATGCAGCTGAAGCAGGAGTCGGTGAGCATCGGCGGCGGCATCGTGCTGTTCCTTATTGGCGTCAAAATGGTGTTCCCGCCGGCCAATGGGGGCATATTCGGCGACCAGAAAGGCGGTGAGCCGTTCATCGTGCCGCTGGCGATCCCCGGTGTGGCCGGCCCTTCCGCGATGGCGGCGCTGCTGCTGTTGACCAATACCGAGCCCGGGCGTACGGTCGAGTGGGGCATCGCTCTGTTCCTGGCCTGGCTGGCAACGGCAGTGATCCTGATGTCATCCACCTATCTGTTCCGCCTGCTGGGGGAAAGCGTGTTGACCGCGCTGGAGCGCCTGATGGGCATGTTGCTGGTGGCGCTGTCGGTGCAAATGGTGATGGCGGGGATCGCCGCCTTCCTGCGCGGGGCGCTGTGAGCGACAATTCCGAACAACTGTTACATTTTTGTAGTACAACGCTGTTAAACTGGTATTAACGGTCGCGCGCTTGAGCGCGCGGGCGTCGACATCGCAGCAGGTTGGGTACGGAGCGGCGGGCACAGAGTTCGCGCTTGGGTACGGGGGCCGGCTGCAATCCTTGGATCGCAAGCATGGGAACAACCCGATGAACAAGCGCATTCGTGTAGCACTACTGCCGCTGGCAATCAGCACGCTGCTCGCCGTTTCGCCGGTGATGGCGCAAAACACCTCCGCCGCCATCAGTGGCCGCATTGTCGATGCCTCGGGGCAGCCGGTCGCCGGCGCCACCGTGCA
>DASSXP010000144.1:0-3473 GCA_035703755.1 Rhodanobacteraceae bacterium
CGTCGAAACCACCGCCACACACCCAGAGCCGGCATCCGCGCCGGGCACCGACGCCACCGAAACCGGCGAGAAGCGTTCACGCCGCCGCGGTCGCCGTGGTGGCCGCCGCCGCCGTCGCACCGATGACGCCGGCAACAGCGCCGCCGACGCGCCGACCGACCAGTCGGTCCGCGACTTCGAAGACGAGGACAGCACCGCCGACAACCGCATTCGCGCCCCGTGGGGAGAAGTGCCGGCCGCTGCTGCGCCGCGCCCCGTTGCTGGCGCGGAGCAGCCGGCCCGCAAGGAAATCGCTGTCGCCGTCGATCAGGCCGTCCACACACCAGCCGCCGCGGCAGCCAGTGCCGCGATCAGCACAAACGTTGCGGCAGTCAGCACCGATGCGTCCCCGGTCGTCAACGCCACGGTCGAAAGCACGCCCGCCGCGCCCGCAATGGCGACAGCAGACGCCTCGCCCATTGTCGCAGTGCCGACCGTGGTTGCGGCACCTGCCCGCGTCGATGTGACGCCGCCGCAAGACCTCGCCGCGACAACGGCAAGCGTGCAGCCCGAACCCAAGCCGACTGTGCCGACTGCGACTGTCCCGGCTGCGACCGCACCGACCACCATGCCAGACAAGCCGGCCGCTGACACGCACGTCAAGCCAGCCAGCAGCGCCGCCGCCACGCCCCCCGCGCCGGCGTCCGCAGCAGCGGTCGCAGCACCGGCCGCCGCCGCAAGCGACACCCCGTTGCAGTCGATTCCGCTGTCAACGCACATTCCGGTGCCACCGGCGCCGATCAGCCTGAGTGACGCAGAGCCAACCCGTACCGATCCGGCCAAGGCACCCACCCAGGGCGAATTATTGGGCGGCCCCGCACCAACAACCGAAAAGGTCGAGTCCGCACCGCCCACACCATCGGCTTGACGGAATGCGACAAGAACCGGCGCACCCGTGCCGGTTCTTTCGGCCATTCGCGCGCCCGAACCGGAATGCCGGCAAACGCCCACCTGACTGGCCTTGAACTTCAGTCACTCACGCGGAGTCATTGGATTGGCTGGTGCGGCGCCCACCGAATACGGACATTTCACACAGGCGCTCAGCCGTGGCTGGCAGCCTCAGGCAGCGCAATCGGCACGCCGGATTCGTTGAGCCCGTACGCATTGATCAAATGCGCCAGCGCGATATTGTTGTCGATGCCAAGCTTGTCGAACAGGCGCTGCTTGTACGTTGAAACCGTCTTCGGACTGAGGTTCAAGCGCGCGCCAATGTCTTTGACCAGTTCGCCGCGCACCAGCATCAACGCCACTTCCAACTCGCGCGCGCTGACCGTGTCGAACGGCGAGGCATGGCCAGAGAGACTGTCGAGTGCCAACTGTTGCGCCACACTGGGCGCGAGGTAACGCTTGCCTTCGGCTACCGCGCGCACCGCGCGCAGCAATTCCTCGGCCGCACAAGCCTTGGTCAGATAGCCCAGCGCGCCAGCCTCCAACAGCCGCCGTGGCAGGCCCGAGTTCTCGATGGCGGTCAGCACCACCACCTGCGTCTTCACGTCCGCACGGCGCAGCCGCTCGGTCAGTTCCAGGCCGCTGTAACCGGGCAAATGCACGTCTACCAACGCCACGGCCGGTTGCAACTCGCGGATCAGCCGCAAGCCACTCTCCGCCTCGCCGGCTTCGCCCGTCACCTTGATGTCACCCGCCCCTTCAAGGATCAGCCGAAACCCGACCCGCACCAACTCGTGGTCATCGACGACAACGACATCAATCATGCTGGCTCCCCTTCCTTGCTGCCACGACACCCCGAAAGTACGGCGCAAGCGCACTCATTGCAAGCGGCGAACGACGCAGCACCCGCCCGCCACGCCACAACGTCCCCCGCCGAAGCCCGTCAGCGCATTGTGCCCACGACCTCGATCTGCCCCGCATCACAGCCACGACGCCGCGCAATTGGTGCCCGGAGCGGGAATCGAACCCGCATACCCGTTAGGGTGAGGGATTTTAAGTCGCCTTTGAAATCAATAAGTTGTTGAATATCAAGCGAAGACTGGCGAAGTCTGGAATAGACAAAAGTAGTTTGGAAGCAGAAGGTTGCCGAAGTTTGGCGAAGGTGCTCCGAACTGACGTGTGTACCGCTGGTGTACCGCATTTCGCTGCGTCATCGCCAAGTAGTGAGCTTCTGCCAACCGCACGGGAAGCCCATTGCCGACTGCGGCACGGTCGCATGTGCAGCCAGCAGGTCGTGCAACCGATCTGCCCATCTCGAGTTCGGCGAGTTCACCATCATCATGTGCCGCAGCACGACCAGTACGGCGTAGAGGCGCCCATTGTCGGGCACCTGGTGCGGCCACGTGAGGCTGCGTGAAGGGAAGCGCGGTTTGATGGCGAGTTGGCGATTCCACAGGCGCTTGTGATGCGCGCATACGTTCCGAACGTAGGTCAACGTGTGCAACCAGCTCACCAGAAACTGAGCATCGACCTTGTACGGCGTGGCGACCTTTTGCCTCAGCTTGGGATCGAGCGACTGGTAAAGCCTGGAAATGGTGCCAAGGGAAAGCAGCTCCGTTGCCATCCATACCGGCAGGTGCGTTTCTTCGGCGTACTGTTTGCGGTAGTGCGAGGCGAACGTTTCTTTTGCACGCCGCTCCTCGTCCAACAGTTCGCCCATGAAACGTGGATGGTCGAACCCAGGGGCAAAGTTCGCCGGGTCAGTATGACCAAAGGCGCCGTAAGCGTGCCCGATCTCGTAGGTCACCGACGTGCGGATGGCAACCTCGATGCGCTCGATCGCATCCAAGATCAGCAACCGCAACTTGCGGTCGAAAATGTAGAGTCCAGCAATCTCGTTGAAATCCGCGTCGGGACGAAACTGCTCACCATCCTTGAACGGCAGGAAGTACGCGCTCAACCGGTAGTAGCTCACGCTCCGCAACCATCGCAAGGCACGATCTGTATCGTGTATGGTCAGCCCGCGCTGCCGTAGCAAGTCGAGCTGCTGGTCGAAGGTCAGGGCGGGCTTGAGGTAGCGCATCGTTCAGGCAATAAAAACCCGCCAATTATGCGCATCACCTGTCGAAACAGGGCTCAGCGTGGCGGGTGTGTTGGGGTACATGATACGGGAGTCCGTACTGGACAGCAAGCCAGCACGAATCCCGCCCTCGGCGGCGCCTGCGCGCGTCATGCGCCGCTGCACCGCTCGGCCGCACGCTTGAGTGGCGCCCAGTTTTTGCTGTCCGTCACCTCGACCCACGCGAACGCGCAGCGGCCATTGCTGCGCCGTTCCCACAGCTCGCCCATGCACTTCTTCTCGTCGCTGTCCTTGCCGTCGGCGATGTGCGAACCCTTGTACTCAGCCGCGATGATGCCGCCGTTGTCCAGTCGAATCAGGAAGTCGGGGTAGAAGCGGTCGCTGGACGTGGGCAGCGAGAACGATCCGGGCTTGCGCTCCACGTTGCGCACCCAGTCGCGCACGCCTTCCATTGTGTTGGCGATGA
>DASSXP010000218.1:0-11828 GCA_035703755.1 Rhodanobacteraceae bacterium
TTTTCGAACAGTGTGCGTGCGCTCATGCCGCGGCCTCCTGTTTCTCCACGACTTCAACCCAGCCCCATTTGTCCTGCGTGCGGCCATCGAACAAGCCGAAGAAGGCCTCGCGCAGTGCGCGGGTGATTTCGCCGGGCTGGCCGTTGCCCACGGCCTTGCGATCCACCGAGCGCACCGGGGTGACTTCGGCGGCGGTGCCGGTCATGAACACCTCGTCGGCGCTGTACAAGGCTTCGCGCGGCAGGTCGCGCTCTTCCACCGCGATGCCCAGCTCGGCGGCCAGCTGGATCACGCTGTCGCGGGTGATGCCGGCGAGGATGCCGGCGCTGGAGGGCGGCGTGAGCAGGCGGCCGTTTTTCACCAGGAACAGGTTCTCGCCGGCGCCTTCGCTGAGCATGCCGTTCACGCCCAGCGCGATGCCTTCGTCGTAGCCGTTGCGGTGCGCTTCCAGCCCGATCAGCTGGCTGGAAAGGTAATTGCCGCCGGCCTTGGCCCAGCTGGGGAAGGTGTTGGGCGCGGGACGCTGCCAGGAGGCCACGCAGACGTCGGCGCCGCGTTCGGCGGCCTCGCCGAGATACGCGCCCCAGGCCATCGCCATGATCGCCACCTCAACCGGCGCGCCGTCCTTCGCCACCACGCCGAGGCCGCCGGCGCCGCGGAACACGATCGGGCGCACGTAGGCCGAATTCATGCCATTGGCGCGGATCAGCTCGTGGCAGGCGGCGTCGATCTCGGCCTCGCTGTAGCCGACGTCGATCTCGTAGACCTTGGCCGATTCGAACAGGCGGCGGGTGTGATCCTTGAGGCGGAAATACGCCGGGCCGTTCGGCGTGGCGTAGACGCGCTCGCCCTCGAACACCGAGGAGCCGTAATGCAGCGCGTGGGCGCCGACGTGGGTGGTGGCGTCGGCCCAAGGCTTGATGTGGCCGTTGTGCCAGACGAAAGGCGTGTTCATGCAGAAGCTCCTTGCGGGGTATGGGTGGCGGCCGGGGTTTGCCGCTCGATGCGATTGACGATGGCGAGTGCAGCCTGGGCAGCGGCTTCGACGATGTCGGTGCTGACGGCGCTGCCGCGCCATTGGCGGCCGGCGTGACGCGCCGACAGATGCGCCTTGCCTTGTGCGTCACCGCCTTCGCCGACACCGTGGACGGCGAACTCGGTCAACGACACGGCGTGACCAGTGGCGCGTTGCATTGCCCGCAGCAGTGCGTCAACCGGGCCATCACCCAAGGCGGCTTCGGCCGACTGGCGACCATCGTCGTGCTTCAGTCGCACCGAAGCCGACGCGCTGCCGCCAAGATGCGTACTGGTGGTGAGTTGGGTGATCCGCCACGGGCCACTGGCTTCCGGGTCTTGACCCAGCGCGAGCGCTTCCAGGTCGTCGTCGTGGACTTCGCGTTTCTTGTCCGCCAGCTTCTTGAAGCGCGCGAACACCTCGTCCAGCGTTGCATCATCGACGGCGTGGCCGAGGGCTTGCAGGCGGTCACGCAGGGCATGGCGGCCGGAATGCTTGCCCAGCACCAGCTTGGTGCCGCTCATGCCAACGTCCTCCGGGCGCATGATTTCGTAGGTGCCACGATGTTTCAGCATGCCGTGTTGGTGGATGCCCGATTCGTGCGCAAAGGCGTTGTCGCCAACCACCGCCTTGTTGCGTTGCACCGACTGGCCGGTCAATTGCGACAGCAAGCGCGACGTCGGCACCAGTCGCCGCGTATCGATGCGCGTATCGGTACCGAAGTACGCGCTGCGCACCTTCATCGCCATCACGATCTCTTCCAGCGCGGCGTTGCCGGCGCGCTCGCCGATGCCGTTGATGGTGCACTCCACTTGCCGTGCGCCCGCTTCCACCGCCGCCAGGCTGTTGGCGACGGCGAGGCCGAGATCGTTGTGGCAATGGCTGGAAAACACCACCTTTTCGGCGCCTTTCACGTTCTGCCGCAGCCAGCGGAAGCGGTCGCCGACTTCCGCCGGCGTCATGTAACCGACGGTGTCGGGTGCGTTCAGGGTGGTGGCGCCGGCAGCGACGGCGGCAGAAAAGACCGCGGCCAGAAAGTCCGGTTCGGTACGCATCGCGTCTTCGGCCGAAAACTCGACTTCGTGGCACAGCCCGCGCGCTCGCTCGATGGCGGCACAGGCCGTGTCGATGACTTGTGCCTTGCTCATGTTGAGCTTGTGTTCGCGGTGCAGCGGACTGGTCGACAGAAACAGGTGGATGCGTGAATGCCGCGCGGGTTCCAGTGCCCGGGCGGTGGCGTCGACATCGCCCGGCAGGCAGCGTGAGAGGCCGCACGCGGTGGTCTTGTGCAGGGCGCCGGCGATTTCGTTCACGGCGGCGAAGTCGTCTGGCGAAGCGACCGGGAAACCCGCTTCCAGCACATCGACGCCCAGCGCTTCCAGCGCCAGTGCAAGCCGCAGCTTGGCGCGGCGGTCGAGCGAGAAGCCGGGTGCCTGCTCGCCATCGCGCAGGGTGGTGTCGAAGATGCGTACATGATCCTCGCCGGCCGGCTTGTCGTCGGCGGCGTGATCAGCTTGCTCGGGTTGTGGCTGGGTTTTCATGCTGGCTCCGCGTGTGGATGCGGACCGTGGGCAACAAAAAACCCCGCGCCATTTCTGGTGCGGGGTTCTTCGGGTGTTTCAGGATTTGTTGCTATTTTTCCTGGTTACACGCCCTCAGCCCGCACCTCCGTTGATAATAAGGAGTACGAGTACGAGGGTAATAATGAGCGAGCCGCGCTGCTGAAGCACGTCGTCAATCGTCGTGAGACGATCGATCAGGGTGACGTGGCGGTGGCTGCTGCGCTGCGACATGGGGAGGACTCTACGGGCCGCTTCGTGGCCTTGTCAAGCCTTTCGTCGAAACTTTTTTTCGGCTGATTCCGCTGTCGGTGTTTGGATGGATGGACATCCAAACGCTTGTTTGACAACTGGCCTTGCCGGCTGGGTGTAGCCCTGCTGAAGCGCTGCCGAGTACAGCGGAAAACTGGTCTACACCGGCGCCAGCTTGTCCAGAATGCGGGTCAAAGTGGCAACTTCCGTGCTGTCGAGTCGGCGCAGCAGCGCGCGCTCCTGGGCGCGAGCGAGCGGGGCGACGATGTCGTGGATGGCCCAGCCGCTGGCGCTCAATGCCAGCACCGAGCGGCGCTTGTCGTTGCCGTGCACATCGCGCTGCACGCGGCCGGCCTCGACCAGCCGGGCCAGCGCGCGGCTGACCTGGACTTTGTCCATCTCGGTGCGTTGCGCCACTTCGCGCGCTGACAGGCCTTCGCCATCGAAGCGGGCCAGCACCGCCATCACCCGCCATTCGGTCATGCTGAGCTCGAACTGCTGCTGGTATTCGCGGGCAATCGAGGCACTGACCCGGTTCGACAGGATCGACAGCCGGTAGGGCAGGAAATGTTCAAGCTGCAAGGGGTCGTGTCGTTGCATTGCTGCACTGTAGCTTGCAATTAGTTGCAAATGAAACTATAAAGTCGGCTCTACCGCAAGCGTGCTGCGCCAAGGACATCCGCAGCGCCGCCATTCGCGGTCTTTTGTCGCCTCACATCCAGCACCGGAGTCTTGCCATGAACGCCCAGCCCAATCTCGGTATGCACGTCACCACGTTCGACAATCCGATGGGTATCCACGGCTTCGAATTCGTCGAATTCGCCGCGCCGGCCGGGCAGGGCGAGGCGATGCGCGCGTATCTGCAAAGCCTCGGCTTCACCGCGGTGGCCCGGCACAAGGATCGCCCCATCACCCTGTTCCGCCAGGGCACGATCAACTTTCTGCTGAACGAATCGACGGACTCCTTTGCCAGCGATTTTGCCGCCAAGCACGGCCCGTCCGCTTGCGGCTTTGCCATCCGCTTCAGGCAGCCAACTGCCAAAGTGCTGGAGCATGTGCTCGGCAACGGCGGGGCGAAGAGCGATTTCAAGCCGGAGACCGGCGCGGTGGCGACGCCGACAATCAAGGGGATCGGCGATTGCATGCTGTATCTGGTTGATGATGCGCGTGATGATTTGTATGCCGATTATCTGCCGCTGGCTGGTGTGGAGCAGCATCCGGTCGGCTTCGGCCTGACCTTCATCGACCACCTGACCCACAATCTCATCCTTGGCAATATGCAGAAGTGGTCGGACTACTACGAGAAGTTGTTCAACTTCCGCGAGATCCGCTACTTCGACATCAAGGGTGCCAAGACCGGCCTCTTGTCCAAGGCGATGACGGCGCCGGATGGCGTGGTGCGCATCCCGCTCAACGAGTCCTCCGACGAGAAGAGCCAGATCAACGAATACCTGCGTGACTACAACGGCGAAGGCATCCAGCACATCGCGCTGTTTACCGATGACATTTACGATTCCATCGAAAAAATGCGCGCGGCCGGCGTGGAGTTTCTGGATACGCCGGACACCTACTTCGATGTGGTTGATGTGCGCGTCCCGAACCATGGCGAGGACGTGCCGCGGCTGCGGCAAAACAAGATTCTGATCGATGCCGACATGGAGACCAAGCAGAAGCTGCTGTTGCAAATCTTCACCCAGAACGCGTTTGGTCCGATCTTTTTCGAGATCATCCAGCGCAAGGGCAACGAGGGTTTCGGCGAGGGCAACTTCCAGGCGCTGTTCGAGTCGATCGAGCGCGACCAGATGAAGCGCGGCGTGCTTTGAGCGGGTTTTTGCCGCGGAATTGCGCGGACAAGCACGGAGGCCTTGGTGGCCGTTCCCGCTGCCGTCCGGCGCGGCGGGTTGCCCTGATGAGGAATAGACGATGACGTTGAAGTACCAGAGTGGTTTCGGCAACGAGTTCGCCAGCGAGGCCATCACGGGCGCGTTGCCGGTGGGGCAGAACTCGCCACAGCAGGTGCCGTTTGGTCTCTACGCCGAGCAGTTGTCCGGCACCGCGTTCACCGCGCCACGGCACTTGAATCGCCGCAGCTGGCTGTATCGCATTCGGCCGGCGGCGGTGCATGGGCGCTTTTCGCCGCTGGCGCACGGGCATTTCCACAACCGCTTCGATGAAGTGGCCAGCAGCCCCGAGCAGTACCGCTGGAGTCCGCTGCCGGCGCCAGCCGCCGGGCAGGATTTTCTCGATGGCCTCTACACCATGGCCGGCAACGGCGGCCCGGCCGCCGGCAGCGGCATCGGTATCCATCAATATCTTGCCAACCGCGACATGCAGGGTCGGTTCTTCTGCGACGCCGATGGCGAGCTGCTGCTGGTGCCACAGCAGGGGCGCTTGACAGTTCACAGTGAGATGGGCGTGCTCGAAATCGAGCCGCAGCAGATTGCGGTAATCCCGCGTGGCGTGCGTTTCCGGGTCAGCCTTCCCGATGGCGCGGCGCGCGGTTACGTGTGCGAGAACTTCGGCGCGATCCTGCGTCTGCCGGAACTCGGCCCGCTCGGCGCCAATGCGCTGGCCAATGCGCGCGACTTCGAGACGCCGGTGGCCGCGTTTGAAGATGTTGACGGCGATTTCGAGTTGGTGACCAAGTTCCAGGGCCAGCTGTGGAGCGCGTCCATCGGCCATTCGCCCCTGGACGTGGTGGCCTGGCACGGCAACCTCGCGCCCTGCCGCTACGACCTGCGCCGGTTCAACGTGATCGGCTCGATCAGTTACGACCATCCCGATCCGTGCATCTTTACCGTGCTGACCTCAGCCAGCGACACGCCGGGCACGGCCAACATGGATTTTGCGATCTTCCCGCCGCGCTGGCTGGTGGCCGAGCACACCTTTCGGCCGCCGTGGTTCCATCGCAATATCGCCAGCGAGTTCATGGGGTTGGTGCACGGCGAATACGACGCCAAGGATCAATCCAGCGGTGGCGGTTTCGTGCCGGGTGGCGCCAGCTTGCACAACTGCATGAGCGGCCACGGCCCGGATGCGGCCAGCTACGCCAAGGCGATGGGCGTCAACACCGACCAACCGCAGCACATCACCGACACCATGGCCTTCATGTTCGAGACCCGGGCGGTGATCCATCCAACCGCTCAGGCGCTGGAGTCCGCCGCGCGGCAACGCGATTACCCGGATTGCTGGCAAGGCCTGGCGAAGCATTTTTCTGCGCCACGTTGACATCATTGCATCGTGATGCAATGATGACTTTCGGGCAATCAGAAGGGCCAGATGATGCGTACCACGATTGATCTGCCCGAGCGCGAGCACGCCTTGTTCACCGAGTTGGCGCGCGCGCGCGGGATCAGTTTCAGCAAACTGGTGCTGGAGTTGGCCCTGCGCGGCCTGAAACCGGCAGGCACTGTGGCCGAGGCGCGCCCGGCGTATGAGCTTGACGATGAAACCGGGCTGCCGCTGTTCCATTCCGGTAGCGTGACCAGCAGCAACGACGTTGACGCGCTGGAAGACGAGGAACTGGGTCGCTATGGTCCATTTGCTTGATGCCAACGTGTTGATCGCACTTGGTGACCGCGACCACGTGCACCATGCGCTGGTGCGTGGCTGGTTTCGGCGTCACGGAGTGCAGGGTTTCGCCACCTGCCCAATTACCCAGGGCGCACTGCTGCGGCTGTTGATGAACCGTGCGGCGCTCGGCATCGATGCGGGGCTCACCATACTCCGCCAGTTTGCCGCGCATCCGGCGCATCATTTTTGGCCGGATGACCTTGACTACGGCGCGGTGCGCTGGGACGGGGTGCTGGGTCATCGCCAGGTGACCGACGCCTATCTCGCCGCACTGGCGCGCAAGCAACGCGGTCGCCTCGCCACCCTTGATCGTGGACTCGCCGCCCTGCACCACGATGTTGCCGACCTGATACTTGAATGAAGGATTCTCGATGAAACTTGCCAGCCTCAAACAGGGCGGACGCGACGGTACCCTGGTCGTGGTCAGCCGCGATCTTCGTCGCGCCGTGATCGCCAGCGGCATTGCGCCGACATTGCAAGCCGCGCTCGACGACTGGTCGAATGCGGCGCCGCGCCTCAATGCGCTGTACGCCGAGCTGGAAGCCGGTACGGCTTCGGGCGCGTTCGAACTCGACCCGATCACGCTGGCGGCACCCTTGCCGCGGGCGTACGAGTTCGTCGACGGCTCGGCCTACTTGCCGCACGTCGCCCGTGTCCGCCGTGCGCGTGGCGCCGAAGTGCCGGAAAGCTTCTACACCGACCCCTTGATGTACCAGGCCGTCAGCGCCGGATTTCTCGGCCCGCGCGACGACGTGGTGGTGCCGAGCGAGGACTACGGCATCGACCTTGAGGCCGAGGTGGTGGTTGTCACCGACGACGTGCCGATGGCGGTGACGCCGGCCGCGGCGGCCGGACACATCCAGTTGATCGGTCTGGTCAACGATGTTTCCCTGCGCAACTTGATTCCGGCTGAGCTGGCCAAGGGCTTCGGTTTCCTGCAATCCAAACCGCGTTCGGCCTTGTCGCCGGTGTTCGTGACCCCGGACGAACTGGGCGACGCCTGGCAGGGCGAAAAGCTGCACCTGCCAATGCGCACCTGGATCAACGGGCAATGGTTCGGCGAAGCCAGGGCCGGCGTCGACATGCAGTTCAGTTTTGCCGAGCTGGTCGCGCATGCGGCCAAGACGCGGCCACTGGCTGCCGGCACCCTCGTCGGCTCCGGCACCGTCGCCAATGAGGACACCTCGCTCGGCGCCTCGTGCCTCGCTGAACAGCGCACGGTGGAGAAACTGCGTGACGGCGCGCCGAAAACCCCGTTTCTGAAGTTCGGCGATCGCATTCGCATCGAAGTGACCGATGCCGCAGGCCACAGCCTATTTGGCGCCATCGATCAGGCCATGGTGGCGCTCGGGAATTGACGCCGGTCAATGCTTTCGGCTCGTGTCGCGCCTACCGTGGCGCGCATGAGCCAAGCCGCCGCCAGCCCCACTTTTGATGCCGCGCTGATCGCCCGTTACGACAGCGCCGGCCCGCGTTACACCAGCTATCCCACCGCGCCGCAGTTCCACACCCGCTTTGGCGAGGCGGAGCTGCGGCAGGCGATACGCGTCTCCAACGAGGAGCCGATTCCACGGCCCTTGTCGCTGTACGTGCATGTGCCGTTCTGCATGAGCCCGTGCTTCTATTGCGGCTGCAACCGCATCATCACCCGCGACGTCGCCAAGGCCGACCGTTACCTCGAACGCTTGTATCGTGAAATTGAACTGACCGCTGACCTGTTCGACCGCGACCGGCCGGTGCGGCAACTGCATTTTGGCGGCGGCACACCCAATTTCCTCGACATTTCGCGCATGGGCGAGCTGATGGAGTCGCTGGCGCGGCACTTTGCCCTGGCCCACGCCGGCGCGCGCGAGTTCGGCATCGAGATCGATCCGCGTTTCGCCGATGCCGCCTACGTCCGTGGTTTGGGTGAGCTGGGTTTCAACCGCATTTCGGTCGGCATCCAGGATTTCGATCCGGCGGTGCAGGAGGCGGTGAACCGCATCCAGAGCATCGAGGAAACCCGCGCGGTGCTGGAGGCGGCCCGTGATTCCGGCTTTCATTCCGCCAACGTCGATTTGATCTACGGCCTGCCCAAGCAGAGCGTGAGCGGTTTCGGTCGCACGCTGGACGAAGTGATCGCGCTCACGCCCGACCGCATCGCGGTGTACGGCTACGCGCATTTGCCCGAGCTGTTCAAGGCGCAGCGCCAGCTCAACGCGGCCGACTTGCCCGATCCGGCGACCCGCCTCGACCTGTTGCGGCTGGCCATCGAACGTTTGGGCGAGGCCGGCTATCTCTACGTCGGCATGGACCATTTCGCCAAGGCCGATGACGAACTGGTCAAGGCGCAGCAGAACGGCACGTTGCAGCGAAATTTTCAGGGCTATTCGACCCATGGCGAGTGCGACATCGTGGGCTTGGGCGTCAGCGCCATTGGCCGTGTCGGCGACAGCTACAGCCAGAACGCGCGCGACCTGACCGGCTACGATCTGGCGCTGGACAACGGCCGCCTGCCGATCGCGCGGGGCATCGAGCTGGACGAAGATGACCGCATTCGCCGCGACGCGATCAACACCTTGATGTGCTTCGACCGCATCGACATGGCCGCTTTCGGGGCACGCCACCGGCTGGTTTTCAGCGAGTATTTCGCCGCCGAGCTGGAGCGGCTGGCGCAACTGGCCGACGACGGCCTGGTCGAGCTCGACACCCGCACGATCAAGGTGACCTCGCGCGGACGGCTGCTGTTGCGTATCATTGCCATGTGCTTCGACGCCTACTTGCATTCCGAGGACGCGGCCCCACGTTTTTCGCGCACGATCTGAAGCCGTCGTCCGCTCCGGCAACAGCAAACCGAAGATGCAATCCATGAAATCCGCGGGCCGACTGCCCGCCGTGCCCAGCCCGATCGTCGACGACGGTGACGAGCTGCATTTTTGTCGCACTTGCGCCTTCGCCGGGGCCTGTCTTGCCGTGGGCTATGGCAAACCCGAGCTCAATGCGCTGCATTGCCTGGTCGAGCACGTTGACGAGTATCACGCCGGCGACTACGTGTTCCGCACCGGCGACCCGTTCCGTGCCATCTTTGCGGTCCGCCATGGCACCGTGAAAACCTGCCTGGTGGACCGCGAGGGCCGGGAGCAGGTGCTCGGGTTCTACTTGCCGGGCGAGGTGATCGGCTTGAACGCGATCTACCCCGATCAATTCCCCTGCGACGCTGTCGCCCTGGAGGATGCCGGTTTTTGCCGTTTTTCGTTCCCGGCGATGAGCGCGCTGGCGGCACGCATGCCGGCCGTGCAGCAGCACCTGTTCCGCCTGATCAGCAAGGAGCTGGGTACCGCGAGCCTGCTGGCAGGCGACCACACCGCCGATGAGCGCATGGCCGCGTTTTTGGTGGATCTCGGTGAGCGCTACGCCTCACGCGGTTTCTCCGGCACCGAGTTCCGCCTCAGCATGTCGCGTGGCGATATCGCCAATTATCTGCGCCTCGCCGCCGAGACGGTGAGCCGCGTCCTGGGCCGTTTCCGCAGCCAGGGTCTGGTGCAGATCGAAGGCCGCAACGTGGCCCTGCTGAAGCTCAACGAACTGCGTGAACTCGCCAACTGCGTGTTGAATCGCTGATCGCGGCGGCTATGCCGCTGACCTGAATCAGTTCGGCAAGGGATGTGCGGTGGCATGATGGGCTTTTCTCACCGGGAGTCACCATGTCCACGGACCTTGCCACCGAGCGCGCGCGGCTGGCCGATCTGCCCCGCTTGCTGGCCGCCGCCCCGCACCGGCCGCTGTTTTTTGCCGGTGCACTGGTGATCCTGCTCAACATGCTGTGGTGGACGCTGCAACTGGCTGCCATGCGTTTCGGCTGGGCTGCGTGGCCGCAGCCGACGATCCCGCCGCGTTTCGGCCACGCCATGCTGATCCAGTACGGCCTGTTTCCGCTGTTCATGTTCGGCTTTTTGATGACCACCTTTCCGCGCTGGATGGCGGGGCCGATGGTCAAACCGTGGCGTTACGTCGCCGTCGCTGGAAGCCTGCTCCTCGGCTATGTGCTGGCCAACCTCGGATTGCTGCACCAACCCGTGTTGCTCAAGGCCGGTTTCACATTGATGCTGGTCGGCTATCTGGTCGGTGTGGCAACGCTGGCATGGGTGCTGGCCAATGCACAAGCGCGCAACCAGCACGGCTGGTCTGCGCTGGCGGCGTTCACGGTGGGCGCGATCGGCTTGGCCGCCTTCGTGGCCTTTCTGTTTGGTGCCGATGCGAGCTGGGCCTGGCTGGCGATCAAGCTCGGTACCTGGGGCTTTCTGTTGCCGATGTATTTCACCGTCTGTCACCGCATGCTGCCGTTCTTCAGCAAGAATGTGGTCGGCAATTACGAAATGCACCGGCCGGCCTGGAGCTTGCCGCTGGCGTGGCTGCTGCTGCTGACACGGGCGCTGCTGGAGTGGCGTTTTGCAACCGGCTGGTTGTGGCTGGTCGATGTGCCGCTGGCCTTGCTCTTCATCTGGCACGCGCTGGCGTGGCAGCCGTGGCGTTGCATGCGCCCCGGCATTCTCGCCGTGCTGCATCTGGCATTCGCGTGGTTGCCGCTGGGGTTCGTGCTGCTGGCGATCCAGGACATCGTGTTTGCCCGTAGCGGCGAGCTGGTTCTTGGTCTGGCGCCGCTGCACGCGGTCGCGATCGGCTTCTTCGGCTCGATGCTGGTGGCGATGGTGACCCGTGTCAGCCAGGGGCACTCCGGTCGGCCGATGCAGATGGGTGCGGTGCCGTGGTTGTGCTTCGTGCTGTTGCAGGTGGTGGTCTTGCTGCGCATTGGCGCCGAAGAAGCCGCCGATCACTACCTGTGGCTGGTGATTGCCGGCGCTGGTTGGCTCGTCGCTTTCCTGCCCTGGGTATTGCGTTCGCTGTGGATTCTGGGCACGCCGCGGGTCGACGGCAAACCGGGTTGATCGCGCAGGCAGGTACCGTGGCGTTTGTGCCACTTTATCGACGTTACCTTAAGAAAATTGTTTCGCATGTAAACTGTCGGGCAGGGGGGATCGCGGGTGCGTTCTCGGTTGATTTGCGCTGGAGCCGGATATGCCCGAAGCGATGCGCGTGGCGGTCGTCACGCCGTACTACCAGGAAGCGACGGAGACCTTGCAGCGCTGCGTGGATAGCGTGCGCGCGCAGACCCACGCGGCGCTGGTGCATTACTGCGTGGCGGACGGATTTCCTCGCCACGACCTGCTGGATGGCGCGCCGCGCCTGCGCCACATCGTGTTGCCCAATGCCCACGCCAACTACGGTGCCACACCGCGTGGCATTGGCGCGCAGTGCGCGCTGGCGGACGGCATGGATGTGGTGTGCTTTCTCGATGCCGACAATCTGTTTGAGCCGGATCACGTGGCATCGCTGGTTGAGACCTACGCACGGGCGCGCGCCCGCGGCACTCCGGCGGATGCGGTGTTCGC
>DASSXP010000222.1:0-4204 GCA_035703755.1 Rhodanobacteraceae bacterium
GGCGACGATCAGCAACACAATGAAGAATGGCGATTGAGCTGGTACCGATGTTGCACCAGCGGCGGTCATGCCAACTACGAAAGGCAAAGTGGCAATAGTTTCCACAACATCTTGCCCTTGATCATCGGCATAGACGCGATCAACCTGAAGCGTGTAGCTGCCCGCTGGATAAGCGCCAACGGGCGTGACCAACGTAGAGGGTTGTGGAATGCAAAATTGGCTAGAAGTGGCATGTATCGACGCCAAAACAATGCGGATGCTTTGCCCGGTCTGCGTGATCTGCGGGTAGCCGGCCCGCTCGATGAAGAAATCACAGCCCCCGGCACGGATGCTCACCGATACCGTCTGACCCGCCACTGGGTTCGCGGGCGCCAGCGTGGGCGGGTCGATGAACGCGAGGGCGGCAGAGGCACAAAGAATAAGCCCAAGCGCCAGCACCAGAGCGACGGCGTGAGGCGGCCTGAACATATCATCTCTCCCGTGATGATCTCAGGGGCGATGGTAGCCCAATCTGTACAACCGAACACGTCTGCCGCGATGCGCCATCGAGATTGTCAATCTGCTCACTTGCGCTCACAGGCCCCGGAAATTCACCCGTTTTCACTAATCCGTCCTCGGCAGCTTGGTTGTCACCTTTCACTGCTCTTCTTCACGCTGGCTCAACCGGAATGGCGGTGCATTCGCTCAGGCCAATGGCGCGGTTGATGTTCTGCATCGCCTGGGTCGCCGCGCCCTTCAGGAGGTTGTCCAGGGTGGCCACGATCACCACGCGCGTGCCGTCGGCGGAGAGCGTGAAGCCGCCCACTTCGGCGCGGTGCTGGTGGGCGATGCGGCTGACCCACGGCGCCTCGTCCAGCACCTGCACCAAGGGCTCGCCGTCGTAGGCGGCGTGGAAGCGCGCCAGCACATCCTCGCGCTTCAACGCACGCGACAGGTAGAGATTGGTGGTGACGCTGAGGCCGCGAAAATGCGGCGCCACATGCGGCATGAACTCCACCGGCAGGCCGAGCTGGTAGCTCACTTCCTTCTCGTGGGTGTGGCCGGTGAGCGCGTACGGCATCAGGTTGTCACGCAGCTTGTCCGGGTCGTTCTTGTCCGATGGCGTGGTGCCGGCGCCGGAATAGCCCGACACGCCGAAGCACACCGGCGGCGCGGCCAAAAGATCTTTGAGCGGCGCAATGGACAATTCCATCGCGGTAGCGTAGCAACCGGGGTTGGCAATGCGTTTTTCGCCGCGCCACTTGTCGCGGGTCAACTCGGGCAAGCCGTAGTACCAGGCCGGGTCGAAACGGTAATCGGCAGATAGATCGACGACCAGCGTCTCCGGTGCGGCTGCATTGATGGCCTCCACGTAGGGCGCGGCCTTGCCGTTGGGCAGCGCCAGGATCACCACGTCGGCGCGCTTGGTGGCCACGGCCGCGGGGTCAAGGCTCTCGTAGTGCAACGCGCCATCGTAGCCATCGGTGTGCTCACGCACCGGCTGGCCATCCAGCTCGCGCGAGGAAACAAAGGCCAGTTCCAACGCGGGATGCGCCGCGATCAGGCGAATCAGTTCCGCGCCGGTGTGGCCGCGCGCGCCGACGATACCGAGGGTTTTGGTGTGACTCATGGGGCCAGCGTTCCGTCGAGCTTGAAGAGAAGATTGTTGCGCACCGCGGCCCATTCCGAGTCCAGGATCGAATAGACCACCGTATCACGCAGGCTGCCATCCTCCAGTATCCGGTGATTGCGCAGGACGCCGTCCTGCTTGGCGCCAAGCCGCTCGATGGCGGCGCGGCTGCGGCGATTGTGCCAGTGCGTGCAAAACTCCACCCGCACACAACGCAAGCTCTCGAAAGCGTGTTGCAGCAGCAATAATTTGCACTCGGTATTGACCGCGCTGCGTTGCACCCGTGCCGCGTACCAGGTGTAACCAATTTCGAGCCGTCGATGCGCCATCTCGACGTTGCAGTAGCGGGTGCTGCCGACGATCTCCCCGCTGTCCAGCAGACGCACGACAAATGGCCGGTCCGTCCCGCGCGCCGCTGCCATCAGCGCAGCGTCGATCCATGCCGACATGTGCGCCGCATCGGGCACGCCGGTGAACCAGAGCTTCCACAGTTCGCCATCGCGGGCTGCCGCGTTCAATGCGTCAACGTGCTCCGGCGTCAGCGGCTCCAGACGCACATGGCGACCGGTCAGCACCAAGGGTTCGATTTGCATCCTCATTCCTCAACCAATCAAGGTGGGCTGGCGTGCCGCGCAATGCGCCACGCAACGGGCAATGGTGTCGAAATTGCCGTCCAGGCCGTACCAGAACACCTTCCACTTCGGCTGCTTGAGGCAGCCGTCCGACTCGGCGTAGTAGAAGATGTTGACCTGGTTGTGGTGGCGCGAGCGCCAGAACAGCTGCGGATTTTCCTCGCGCATCACCTGCCACACGGCGCGGCCCAGACCTTCGCCCTGCGCGTCGTCGAGCACGGCGAACTTGTCGAGATAGGGCAGCTCGCCTTCCATGGTGAGGATCATCGCGGCGCGGTAGTTTTCGCTGACGTAGATGCGATGCGGCTGGGTGCGTTCGAAGTAGTCCGGCACCAATTCGCGGCCGAAGCTGGACTCGACCAGCGTCTTCATGCGGGCTTGATCGATGCCCTCCCACGAGGTGAAGCGCAGCACCTTCTCGCCACGTCGCACCAGGGTGCCCGAACCCTTGTGGGTGAACAATTCCTTGGCCAATTCCGCCGGTCGTGTGATCGACACCGAAGACGTCAATGGCAGGTCACGCAAGAGGTCGGCAATCTGTTCGATCTTCAGACGCATTCCGCCATGAACCCACGACTGCGCCATCAGATGCTCGTATTCGGTCGAGAGATTGATCGAATCGATCAGCCGCCCTTGTTCGTCCAGCAGCCCGCCGGTGCCGGTAAGGAACACGATCTTGTAGGGCTGCAAGGTACGCACCAGTTCATTGGCGGCGACATCGGCATTGATGTTGAGTATCTGGCCTTCGTCGGTTTCACCAAGGCTGGCGATCACCGGAATCGAATTGGCATTGAGGCCAGCCTCGATGGGCGCGAGATTGATCGACGTGACTTTGCCGACCATGCCAAGTGCATCGCGGTCGAGATAATTCGCCATGAACACGCCGGATGGCACCGCAGTGGCGCGCGTGTCCATCGCCTGCAGCGCCTCCACCAGCTTGAGGTTCTGCTGCATGAACACGCGGCGCACGATGCCCATCGCCTTGGGCGAGGTGACGCGCAAGCCGTTCACGGTGTGTTTGTCGATACCCGCCGCGGCGAGTTCCTCGTCCAGTTGCGGGCCGACGCCGTGCAGCACGATGGGCGTCAAGCCCACTTGCTGCAGGAAGGTCAGCGAGGAGGCCAGATCGGCCAGCTCGTCGCGCAGCACCGCGCCGCCCACCTTGACCACGGCGAAGCGCTTGGCGTCGACTTCGGAGAAGCGCTTGAGGTATTGCTGGATTTCCTTCGCGCTGCCCATGCTGGAAAGCAGGCGCACGATGGTCTTGCGGGTGGAGTGCTTAGCCGTGTCCATGTTGGATGATCCGGTGAATCGTCGTTGCGTAATGTTCGAGCTGTTCAAGCGTCACCCACTCGTCGGCGGCGTGCGCCTGGGCGATATCGCCGGGGCCGTAGACGAAGGCGGTGTAGCCGGCGGCGGAGAACAGCGAGGCCTCGGTCCAGAAGTCCACCGCGTTGCCCACGGGAATGCCCAGCTCGTCGGCGAGGTCGCGCGCGGCGAGACGCCGCTCCTCCGCCCGTGCCACGTCGCCCGAAGGCAGCGAGGGGCCGCGGAAGGTTTCCTCGAAATGCGCGGGCGCAGGCTGGGCCAGCGACTGGAACTGTTCAAGCAAGCCTTCCGGGCTCATCGACGGCAACGGCCGCATGTTGAAGCGCAGTTCGGCGCTGGGCGCGATCATGTTGGCCTTGATGCCGCCCTCGACCCGACCGATGTTGAAGCGCAAGCCGGTAAGCCCACCGAAGCGCGCGTGCGCCTGCGCGTCCACGAAATCCAGCGCGCAGCTGCCCCAGCGCATCGCCTGATGCAGCGCGCTGTCGCCCGGCTTTTGCTCGGCCGAGGCGTGGCCGGCGATGCCGGCGAAGCGCATCAACACCGACTGGATGCCGCGATGGGCCAGCACCGCCTCGCCCTTGGTGGGCTCGGCGACGATGACCGCTTCAAAAGCCGGGATTCGGGATACGGG
>DASSXP010000277.1:0-11158 GCA_035703755.1 Rhodanobacteraceae bacterium
GCTCGGCGCGACATCTGCTGCGCGAGCGCGGGCTGACGCCAGTCGCCGTCGACGCGGTTGCCGAAGCGGCTGCCCGTGGCGCGTGGTGGCGGCGCGCGGAAGGCTTGCGCGGCGCCCGCCGGGCCTTGCTGCTGCGCGAGCTGGCGACCTTGATCGGCGCTGGTCTGCCGATCGACGAAGCCCTTGCCGCGCTGGCCGAACGTGACGCCGAACCGCGTGTGCGGGCGCTGGTGTTGGCGCTCCGTGCACGGGTGGTCGAAGGCGCCAGCCTGGCCGACGCCATGGCCGAACAACCGGCGAGTTTTCCCGAGCTCTACCGCGCCTCGGTGGCCGCCGGCGAACGCTCTGGCCGCCTCGCTGCGGTGTTGGCCCTGTTGGCGGACGAGGCCGAGTCTGCCGATGCCTTGCGCCAAAGCGTGTGGGCGGCATTGGCCTATCCGCTGCTGCTCGGTATTGTCGCGGTGCTGGTGGTCAGCGGCCTGTTGATCTACGTGGTGCCGCAAATCGCCGACGTGTTCACGCGCATGCATCAGAGCCTGCCGTGGTCGACCCGGGCGCTGATGGCGAGCAGCGATTTTCTGCGCCACTACGGCATCTGGCTGCTGGGGCTGCTGCTGGCGCTGGTGGTGGGCGTGCGCGTGGCCTTGCAACAGCCGCGTTGGCGCCAGCGCCGCGATGCCTGGGCGCTGCGCTTGCCCGGCATCGGCAAGCTGCTGAAAGTCGCCCACACCGCGCGGGTGACGCGGACGCTGGCGCTGCTGACGGCCAGTGCGGTGCCGCTGCTGGAATCGCTGGCGATTGCCGCCAAGGTGGTGCCGAACCTTGCCATGCGCGAGGCTCTCGCGGGCGCGGCCCAGCGGGTGCGCGAAGGCAGCTCGCTGGCACGCGCCCTGTCCGACAGCGGCCAGTTTCCACCGGTGGCACTGCGCTTGATCGCCGCCGGTGAACGCGCCGGCACGCTGGAGCGGATGTTGGCCGAAGCGGCGGCCTACTGCGCGCGCTTGCTGAAGCGGGTGCTCGACATCGCCACCGCGGTGTTGGGGCCGGCGTTGATCCTGCTGGTTGGCGCCATGGTGCTGTTCATCGTGCTGGCCGTATTGCTGCCGGTGTTCGACTTGAACCGGTTGGTCAAATGATTCGTTTCGATCAGGTCAGCAAACGCTATGCCGATGGCCGTCAGGCGCTGTCCGAGGTGTCGTTTGAAGTGGCGCCCGGCGAGATGGTGTTCATCACCGGGCACTCCGGCGCCGGCAAGAGCACCTTGCTGAAATTGATCGCGCTGGTCGAGCGGCCGAGCCGCGGTGTGCTGACGCTGGATGGCAAGAATCTGGGCAAGGTCCCGCCGCGCGGCATTCCGGCGCTGCGGCGACGGCTCGGCATGGTGTTTCAGGACCACCGCCTGTTGCTCGATCGCAGCGTCGCCGCCAATGTCGAGTTGCCGTTGGTGATCGCCGGCCTGACCCTCGCCGAGCGGCAGCGACGGGTGCGCGCGGCGCTGGAGTTGGTGGGTTTGTTGCAGTACGAAAAACAACCGCCGCAACGGCTGTCCACCGGTGAGCAGCAGCGGGTCGGCATCGCCCGCGCCATCGTCGCGCGGCCGGAGGTGTTGATCGCCGATGAGCCGACCGGCAACCTCGATCCGCAATTGTCGACCGAAATCATGCAGATCTTCGCCAGCTTCCAGCAGGCCGGCACCACCGTGCTGGTGGCCAGCCATGACCTGACCCTGTTGAAACGGATGAAGAAGCGCACGGTAGTGCTCGATCACGGTCACCTGGTCGACGACGTGCCGGCGGAGCAGGTGGCATGAGCGGCAGCCGTCGCCACACCGCGCCAAACCGGCGCTCGCGGTTCGCCGTGTGGCTGGAGCATCACGGCTGGTCGCTCAAGGCCAGCGTGTTGCGGCTGTTCGGGCAACGTCCGCTCGGCACCATCATGACCATGGCCGTGCTGGGCTTCGCGCTGGCACTGCCGCTCAGCCTGTGGTTGCTGCTTGGCAATGCGCGAATGTTGAGTCAGGCGCTGGGCGAGGGGCAGTCGGTCGGCGTGTTCTTGCACCCGCAGGCAACGCAAAGTGCTGCGGAGACCCTTGCGGCCGAATTGCGGCAGCGGCCGGAGATTGCCGCGGTGAACCTGAAATCGCCGGCCCAGGGTTTGACGGAGTTGTCCGCCGTGCAAGGCTTCGGTGATGCGCTGGCCGCGCTCGACCAGAATCCCTTGCCGTGGGTGCTGTTGGTCGAGCCCCGCAGCGGGCTCGATGCGGCCCGTATCGCGGCGCTGGCTACCTCGCTGCGGGTGCTGCCGGCAGTGGATCTGGTGCAAGACGATGGCGCCTTCCGTCAGCGCATGCACGCCTTGCTGGCGCTCGGTACGCGCGCGCTGCTGCTGCTGGCCGGCCTGCTGGGGCTGGCGATGCTGCTGGTCGTGGGCAATACCGTGCGCATGGACATCCGTGGGCGCGCCGACGAAATCGCCGTGCTGCAACTGGCCGGCGCCAGTCCGCGTTTCGTGCGCCGACCCTATCTCTACGCCGGTGCCTGGTACGGTCTCGGTGCCGGCCTGATCGCGGTGGCGTTGATGGCCGTGCTGGAGTGGCTGCTGGCGGCCCCAGCGGCA
This sequence comes from Rhodanobacteraceae bacterium, assembly GCA_035703755.1. Lineage (GTDB taxonomy): Bacteria > Pseudomonadota > Gammaproteobacteria > Xanthomonadales > Rhodanobacteraceae > DASSBG01. Next base: position 2,617 of record DASSXP010000277.1, read on the forward strand.
CAGCTGGCGGCCAGCTACGGCGGCGACATGGCGTTGCGCGGACTGGCCACCGGGCTGTTGCTGACGGTGCCGGTGGCGGCCGCGGTTCTGGGCTGGATCGGTGCCCGCCTGGTCGGCACCCGGCGTCTCGGCGGGGCCGTGCCACGTTGACCTAGGCCGGTCGCTCGCCGATCATGGGCGACCCATGAGCGAAACTTCCCTCACCCGCCACATCACCAGCGACACGCCGCGGGTCATGATCGTCGATGGCTCACGGGTCGTGCGCCGGCTGATCGAGCAGTTGCTGCAACGCGACCTGCCGGGCGTCACGGTGCTGTCTTGCGGCAGCGGCGAGGAGGCCAGGCAGGCCTTGTCCGATGGCGTCGTCGATTTCGTCAGCACCGCGCTGCGCCTGCCCGACATGGACGGGCTGGAACTGGCCCGCCATGTGCGCGAGAACGCGCCGCAGGCCTACATTCCCATCGTGGTGGTGTCCGGCGACGTGCAGGAGCGCCTGCAATCGCGCACCCTGGGCGACGATGTCACCGATTACTTCGACAAATCGCTGGGCTTCGAGGCGCTGTCCGACTTCATTCGCGGCTACGTCCAGCCCGAGCCGGTCACCGACGGCAGCGTGCTGTACGTCGAAGACAGCCGGGTGGTGGCGCTGGCGACCACCCGCATGATGAAAAAGCACGGGCTTGAGGTGCTGCATGTGGTCAGCGTCGAGGATGCGCTGGCCCTGCTCGAAACCGCCAAGGCACAAGGCCGGATCGGCGCCGACGTGGTGCTGACCGATGTCAACCTGAAAGGCGAGCTGACCGGCGGCGACTTGCTCGACGCCGTGCGCAAGTTTTTTCTGTACGGCAAAGGCGCCCTGCCGGTGCTGGTGATGACCGGCGACGACAATCCCGCCAATCAAGCCAAGCTGCTGCGTGACGGTGCCAACGATCTGGTGCAAAAGCCGATCGAGGAACGCCTGCTGATCACCAAGCTGATGTTCCAGATGCGGGTCAGTCGGCATGTGCGGGCGCAGGCCGCCGACAACGGATGAACGACCGCCTGCGGCTGGAAGCGGGCTGGAAAGCCGCCATCGGCGACTGGTTTGAACGCGACGACATGGTTGCCTTGCGCGCCTTTCTGGCGGCCGAAGCGCGCGCCGGCAAAACCATTTACCCGCCCATGGCGCGCATCTTCGCGGCGTTCGACGCCACCCCATTCGAACGCGTGCAGGTGGTGGTGCTGGGCCAGGACCCGTACCACGGTCCGGGTCAGGCGCACGGTTTGAGTTTTTCGGTGCCGCCCGGCGTGCCGGTGCCGCCGTCGCTCAACAACATCTTCGCCGAACTCACGCGGGACCTCGGCCTGCCGCGACCACGCCACGGTTGCCTCGAATCCTGGGCCGGGCAAGGCGTGCTGCTCTTGAACAGCGTGTTGACGGTGGAGGCCGGGCGCGCCGCCTCGCATCAGCGCAAAGGCTGGGAAGGCTTCACCGACCGCGTCATCGACGTCCTCAACCGCGAACGCGAGGGACTGGTGTTCCTGCTCTGGGGCAGCTACGCGCAAGCCAAGGGCAGCCTGATTGACCGCCAGCGCCATTTGGTGCTGAGCGCGCCACACCCGTCCCCCTTGTCCGCCCACCGCGGTTTCATCGGCTGCGGCCACTTCAGCCAGACCAATGCCTGGTTGGCTGGACACGGCCGTACGCCCATCGATTGGCGTTTGCCGGCCATTGCGCCGGAATCTTGAGCCGTTGATCCGGTGGCCGGGAGCGCCGCAGCGATTACGCCAGCTGCCCCGCGCTGTCACCAGCGGGTGCGTCATGGCCCTGGCGCGTGAGGATGCGCAGACTCAGTGTCTGTGCGGTATCGATGAGAGAAACCTCGCCGTCTTGAATCAAGGCCTGCAAACGCATGCCGCGTGAACACAGGCCAGTTAGCGCGTCGAGGTCGTCGGGTGCGAGCTGGAGCACAGTGAGATTCTCCAGCCGTGCGAGTGGTTTGGCATTCTTGTGCCACCACGACTCCTCGGCGTGGCCGCCATAGGCCAGCACCACCACGCGCTGCGCCTGTGCGCAGGCTTTGCGCAGACGGGCTTCGTCCGGCAGGCCCACGTCGATCCACAGCTGGATCTCGCCCGTGTAGGCCTTGTGCCACAGCGCCGGCTCGTCGACGTCGCTCAGGCCGCGGCCGAACTCCAGCCGATCATTGGCGTACAGCGCGAAGGCCAGCAGGCGCACCATCAGGCGCGCTTCGGTTTCCGATGGATGGCGCGCCAGGGTCAGCGCATGGGTGGCGTAGTAATGCCGATCCATGTCGCTGATGGTCAGTTCAACCTTGTGGATGGTGGCGGAAAGCGCCATTGCAGTACCCTTCGGAACAAAGCCGTGCATTCTACGCGTCGGCAGCACCTGGACTGCGATGACACCGCTGGCGCCCAATACCGTGTATCTGCCAAATGGGCCGTGGGCCACGGTGCTCGATGCCTTGAGCGCGCATTTCGCCCGGGTGCCGCGCGCGGTGTGGCAGGATCGGATGCGCCGTGGGCGGGTGCGCAGCGGCGCCGATGAGCCCATCGACGCGAACACGCCTTACCGTGCCGGCATGCGCGTGCACTACTGGCGTGAAGTGATCGACGAGCCGTCAATCGCCAGCGTCGAAGCCATCGTGCATCAAGACGAACACCTGCTGGTAGCAGACAAGCCGCCCTTTCTGCCGGTGGTGCCGGCCGGGCGCTACGTGAATGAAACCCTGCTTGCTCGTCTCATTCGGCGCACCGGGAATCGGGAGCTCGTGCCGCTGCATCGCATTGATCGACTCACGTCGGGTTTGGTGTTGTTTTCCACTGCGCGGGCGAGCCGCGGGGCCTATCAGGCCTTGTTTCGTGAGCGGCGGATCGAGAAGCGGTACGAAGCGCTCGCGCCGGCCCTGCCCACACAGGTGTTTCCACTCGTGCGGCGCACGCGCATCGTGGCGGGCGAGCCGTTTTTCCGCATGCGCGAGGTATCCGGCGAGGCCAATAGCGAGACCCGCATCGAGGTGCGCGCGCGCGGTGCGGCGTGCTGGCGGTATTTGCTCTACCCACTTGGAGGTCGCAAGCACCAGTTGCGGGTGCACATGGCGGCGTTGGGTGCGGCTATCGCCAATGATCCGTTGTATCCCGAGCTTGCGGGCGCGGCGCCGGATGATGCGTCGCGCCCCTTGCAGCTGATTGCCAAAGCCCTGCGTTTCGACGATCCGCTGCAAGGCGGCGAGCGGTTTTTTGAAAGTCCGCGCGAGCTGCGTCAGCTCACGACTTTTTCACCGGCCGCTGCCAGTCCTCGATGACTTGCTGGCGGGCGCGACCGACGCTGAGCTTGCCGGCCGGGGCGTCGCGGGTGATGACTGAACCGGCGCCGATGGTGGCGCCGGTGCCGATGGTCACCGGCGCCACCAGTGCGCTGTTGGAGCCGATGAAGCAGCCGTCCTCGATCCGCGTGGTGAACTTGTTGACGCCGTCGTAGTTGCAGGTAATGGTGCCGGCGCCGATGTTGACGCCGCTGCCAACCTCGGTGTCGCCAAGATACGTGAGGTGATTGGCTTTGCTGCCGGCGCCAAGGCGGGTTTTCTTGGTCTCGACAAAATTGCCGACGTGCACGCCGGCGGCGAATTCGCTGCCGGGGCGCAGCCGCGCGAACGGCCCGATCAGGCAGCCTTCGCCCGCGTTGACGCCGTCGAGATCGCAGTGCGCGTGTACCACCGTGCCGGCGGCCAGCGTGACATCCTTGAGGCGGCAGAACGGCCCGATGCGGACCCCGTCACCCAGCACTACCTCGCCCTCGATGATCACGTCGATGTCGATTTCCACATCGTTGCCGGTGTGCAAGCGGCCACGCAGATCGAAGCGCGCCGGATCGGCCAGCAATACGCCGGACAGGGCAACGTCGCGGGCGCGACGCTGTCGCAACAAGCGGCCCAGTTCGGCCAGTTGCCAGGGATCGTTGGCGCCGTTGGCTTCGCTGCCGTCGGCCAGCACCACGCACTCGACCGCCACCGACTCGGCCGCGGCGGCGGCGAACACGTCGGTCAGGTAGTACTCGCGCTGCGCGTTGGCGTTGCCAAGGCCGTGCACGAATCGTCGCAACGGCGTCGAGTCGGCGGCCAGGAAGCCGGTGTAGGCGAGTTTCAGCGCCCGCTGGGCCGGGTTGGCGTCCTTTTCTTCGACCACGCCGGTGACAAAGCCGGCGCTGTCGCGCAGGACGCGACCATAGCCGGTCGGGTCCGGCATCTCGGTCGCCAGCATCGCCAAGGCTTGCGCGGATTCGACCAGCCGACGCAAAGTCTCGGCCCGAATCAAGGGCGCGTCACCGTACAGCACCAGCACCCGCGCGCCGTCGGGAATGCCGTCGTCCAGCGCCACCCGCACCGCATGACCGGTGCCGAGCTGCTCGGTCTGGTGGCTCCATCGCAGATCCGTGGCGTCATCGAAGGCCGCCTGAACCGCCGCGCCACGATGGCCGTAAACCACGTGAATCGCGGCAGGCTTGAGCGCGCGGGCGGCCTCGATCACATGTGCCAGCATGGGTTTTCCGGCCAGTGGCAGCAGCACCTTGGGTCGGGCGGACTTCATGCGCTTGCCTTCGCCGGCGGCAAGAATGATGACATGCAAGGGCTGGCTCATGGCGGCGTCCGGGCGGGAAAGCCCGACACTTTGCCCGAATTCACACTGTTTTGACTACCGCGGCGCCACCGTGGTGCCGCTATGCTGTCGGCATGTGGCGTCCCCTGATTGCATTGCTGCTGTTGATTGCTGCCGCGCCAAACGCATTGGCGGCCACCACCGTGCGCTTGCCGGCGGGAACCTGTGCTGCCGATGACAGCCTGTTCTTCGATGGCTTCCAGGGGCCGGTGGCGGTGCCGGCCGATCCGTCCCAGGGCAGTGGTGCCAGCCAGGCCGGCGACGTGACCACCTACGTCTATGTCAGCGGCCTGGGTGATCGCCCGGATGGCCGCCAGACCGTCTATCTGCGGGTGCCGCCCGGCTACACGTCAGCGCACGCGTGGCCGCTGGTGATTGCGCTGCACGGCGCCTCGGGCAGCCACCAGAATGCCGTTTACGATGCCAAGGCCACGCGGACCAAGTGGGCACCGCTGGCGGATGCGCAGGGCTTCATCCTGGTGACGCCGGTGGGCAATGGTCAGCAGGGCAGCTGGATCGTCGGCGGCAATCCGGACGACTACGACGGCTTCGATGCCATCCTCGCCATGCTTGAGGCCAACTACAACATCGAGCGCAGCCGGGTCTACCTGTGGGGCTTTTCCGCCGGCGGGCACGTGGCCTGGGATCTGGCGTTCAATGGCGTGGCCATGGGGACGCAACTGAACGTCAACAGCCTTGCGGGCATGGCCGCCGCCGCCGGGGAGTTGTCCGCCTTTGCCTGCAATCCACAGGCCCCGGGCCAGTGTGCCAACCTGGTGGCCGCGCAATCGCGGCGGCTGCCGATCGACGTGCACATCGGCCTGAGCGATCCCGGCCTGGCTCATGCCCAGTACGACCGCAACCTGCTGCTCGCCAATGGCTGGCGGCTCGGGACCACGCTCGGCTACCACGAGTTCGTCGGTGACCATGAGTACACCCCGCCCCAGCTGGGCGAAGCATGGGCCGAAATATGCCGCTTCGCGCGCGGTCCTTGAGCGACTTCGCGGCTTGCCAGTAGAGTCGCAGCGCTGCTACAATTCCCGGACTTTGCCGGCAGGTTTGAGCTTGTCTCGCCCGTCGGAGGTCGTGGCCCAGTCGCCAGTAGTGCAACCAACGTGAGAAATTCGATCGCAGCAGGCCGTCACCAGGCCGCGCGCCTGCTCGGCTGGCAGACAGTCGCGGCGCTCGGGGTGGCGGTTTTGTTTCTCACCGACGGCACGCGGGCGGCGCTGGCAGCGCTCTTCGGTGGCGCGGTGGTGGTGTTGCCCTCGGCGTGGTTTGCGCTGAAGGTGTTCGCCCGCCCCGCTGGTGAAGACCCGCGCAGGGTGCTGGGGGTGTTTTATGTCGCGGAGGCGGCGAAGGTTTTCATGATGGCGCTCGGGTTCTGGCTCGGGACGCTGTGGTTCGGCGGGGATTACCTGCCGTTGCTGGTGGCCGGTCTGGCGTGTTTTGTCGTCAATTGGGCGATGCTGGGCGCGGTAAAGAAACTTTGACGGAAGCGACGGGTTATGGCGCCTGAAGGCAGTCACAGCAGCAGTGAATACATCGTCCACCACTTGACGTTCCTCAAGTTGGATCTGAAGACGATGACCATCAACCCGGAGGCTCACGGCTTCTGGGTGCTGAACCTCGACTCGGTGGTGTTCTCCGTGCTGCTGGGCTTGATCTTCGTGTTGCTGTTTCGCCGCGCCGCCCGGCGCGCGACCAGCGGTGTGCCGGCCACGTTCCAGAACTTCATCGAGATTCTGCTGGAGTTCGTCGACGGACAGGTCAAGGACGTGTTCCACAAGCCCTCCAAGCTGGTCGCGCCGATGGCGCTCTTGATCGGTTTCTGGGTGTTCTTGATGAACTTCATGGATTTGCTGCCGATCGATCTGCTGCCGGGTCTGGCCGCGTCTGCGGGCGTGCATCACCTGCGCACGGTGCCATCGGCCGATCCGAACATGGCGCTCGGCATGTCGCTGACCGTGTTCGTGGTGGCGCTGTGGTACGGCTTCTACAGCAAGGGCCTCAAGGGCATGGGTGCGGAGTCCTTCTTCCACCCGTTCGGCTCCGCCAATCCGGTCGCCAAGGTGGTGTTGATGCCGGTCAACTTCGGCCTCAAGGTGGTCGAGGAGCTGGCCAAGCCCTTGTCGCTCGGCCTGCGACTGTTCGGCAACATGTACGCCGGCGAGGTGATCTTCATCCTGCTGGCCTGCCTGACGCTGAACTACACCGCCAGCAGCGTGGGCAGCAATGTGGCCTTCCTGGCGCAGGTTTTGATGGCCACCGGCTGGGCGATCTTCCACATCCTGATCATTTCGCTGCAAGCCTATATTTTCATGGTGCTGACCGTCGTCTACATGTCGATGGCGGCCGAGCATCATTAAGCGTTTCCCTTTTCACCCCAACCAAGAGCAAATCTGGAGAACCTCAATGGATATCAGCGCACTGGCAAGTGTTGAAGGCTATACCGTCATCGCTGCGGCCATCATGTTGGCCCTCGGCGGCATCGGCGCCGCCATCGGCATGGGCTTGATGGGCGGTAAGTTCCTCGAAAGCGCCGCGCGCCAGCCGGAGCTGGTGCCGATGTTGCAGGGCAAGATGTTTCTGCTGGTCGGCCTGATCGACGCGATTCCGATCATCGGCGTCGGCATCGCCATGTACCTGATCTTCGTCGATCCGTTCTCCGCCAAGCTGCTGGCCGCGGCCGCCGGTTGATCCGGAAATACGTTTGGTAGATCAAAGTACACGTCGTCGAGGGTTTTGAACCGTGGACATCAATGCAACGCTGGTCGCCCAGATGATCGTTTTCCTGGTCCTCATCTGGGTCACGATGAAGTTCATCTGGCCGCCCTTGAAGGGTGCCATGGAAGAGCGCGCCCGCCGCATCGAGGAAGGTCTTTCTGCCGCCGACAAGGCGCGCAAGGAACTTGCTGCGGCCGACAAGCACGCCGAGGAAGAGGTGCGCAAGGCGCGCGCCGAAGCCAGCGCGATCATCGACCGTGCCCAGCAACAGGCCGGTCAGATCGTCGACAAGGCGCGCCAGGACGCGGTGCTCGAAGCCGGGCGCCAGAAGGCGGTCGCGCAAACCGAGATCGACAACATGTCGCGGCGCGCGCGTGACGAGCTGCGTGGTCAGGTCGCCGGGCTGGCGGTCAAGGGTGCCGAGAAGATCTTGCAGCGCGAGATCGATCCGGCCGCCCACAAGGCCATGCTCGACCAGCTGGTCGCCGAGATCTGAGCCGGAGTCGATCATGGAAGCCGCCACTCTGGCCCGACCCTACGCCCGCGCCGCCTTCGAGACGGCCAGCGACCTCAAGGCGCTCGACGCCTGGTCCGCCGATCTGACCACCGCTGCGGCGTTGGCCAGCGATCCGCGCCTGGCTGGCCTCGGCAACGATCCACAGGTTGCGCCGGCGCAGTTGGCGGCGTTGTGCAGCCCGCGCGAGTTGGCGGCGGACGCGCCGTTCGGACGCTACCTCGCGGTGCTGGCCGACAATCGCCGGCTGGATCTGTTGCCGGAGATCGCGCGCCAGTTCGAGACCCTGCGCCGCGACGCCGAACATCGCCTCAAGGTGCGCGTCACCAGCGCGGTGGCGATCGATGCCGCGCAGCAGGCAAGCCTGGCGGCCGCGTTGAAACAGCGTCATGCCCGCGACATCGACCTCGAAGTCCATGTCGATCCGGCGATCCTCGGTGGCGCGGTGCTGGATGTTGGCGGTGAAGTTACCGACAACTCCGTACGTGCCCGCCTGTCGCAATTGCAGCAAGCGCTTTCGCGCTGAGCCACAAAGAACCTCATCGTGCGTCGCCCAGCGGGCGGCGCGGCCCAAGGGAAACCACCCATGCAGAACACCTTGAACCCCTCCGAGATCAGTGACCTGATCAAGAACCGCATCGAGCA
>DASSXP010000014.1:0-11143 GCA_035703755.1 Rhodanobacteraceae bacterium
GCGCTCCACGTCGTACGCGCTGCGTTTGTGCTCGTTGCGCAGTTGTTGCCAGGCCCAGTTGAGCTTGGCGGCGAAGGGTGCGAATCCGTCATCGCTGGCACGATCCGGATGCAGCCAGCGTTGCAGCCAACGGAAGTGTTCGCGGATTTCATCCGTACTTGCGGCCGGCGCCGCCCCCAGGCTGCGGTAGGCCTCCGGCTCGCCCTCGAACAGCACCTGCTGCAAGTAGAAGCGCACAGCCTCCAGCACGCCGTCTTCGGTCAGGCCCAGGCGCGCCGCGGTATCGGCAAGCAGCGGTTGACTCGCCGCCGCCAGCTGGATGACCCGCGTGATGCCGGGCGCCAACGGCCGGTCACGCAGGGAGAATCGCAGCAACGGCGCGCGTTGCAGCGCCAGCGCTTGCTCCAGTGCGTCGCCGGTCATGCACCGGCCTCACTGATGGCCGAGTTGCGGCGCCGCTCCATACGCGTAGTAGCCCTCGTAGCTGTAGCCAAAACCGCTTTGCCGCGCGTCGTATTGGGTCAACAGACAACCGACCAGACGCGCGCGTGTCATGCGCAGGCGCTTGATCGCGGTTTGCGCCGGCTGGATCTGGGTCACCCCGGCCTGCACCACCAGCAAGGTGCCGGTGGCGACGTTGGCCAGAATCGGCGCATCGGCGATGCCGAGCACCGGGGGGCCATCGATGATGATCTGGTCGTACTTGTTGGCAGCAACCGTCATCAGCGACACGAACTTGACCCCGGCCAGAAGCTCGGTCGGGCTGGGCGGCAAGGGGCCGGACAGAAGCACATCGAGGCAAGGATCGTCGGTATGGGTCAGGGCCTGCGACAACGGTGCCGCCCCAGCCAGCAGGCTGCTCAAACCGGTGGCGGTGGACAGGCCCATCGCCCGACCCAAGCCGGGATTGCGCAAATCGGCCTCGACCAGCAACACGCGCTTGCCCAACTGCGCGAAGCTGCGCGCCAGGGTCAGCGCCGAAGTCGATTTGCCTTCACCGGATTTGGTGCTGGTCAAGAGCAGAATCTTGGGCACGCCACGCTCGGTGGAGAACTGCAAGGCCGTGCGCACCGAACGGTAACTTTCCGAGAACGCCGAGCGCGGGTCTTCCAGGGCCTCATCCGGGCGTTGCTTGCCGAGTTTGGGGATGATGCCGAGCACGCCGAGCTTCAACAGGTGCTCGACGTCCTGCGGGGTCTTGATGGTGTTGTCGAGATACTCCAGCAGCAAGGCCAAGCCCACACCCAGCATCAAGCCGAGCAGAATGCCCAGACCGAGGTTGCGTTTCAGGCTGGGCGAGTAGCGGCCGGCCGGCACCATGGCCCGATCCACCACCGAGATATTGCTGGTCTTGGCACCACCAGCAAGCCCGACCTGCTTGTAGCGCTGCAACAGGCCGTTGTAGAGCTCGCGGTTGGTATCGACGTCGCGCTTCAGGATGTTGTACTGGATGCTGCGGGTTTCGACTTGCAGGCTCTCCTCACGCAGGTGATCCAGTTGCGACTTCAACATGGTTTCCTGCGCCAACGCGGCATCGTATTCCGCCTTGACCGAGGAGCGGATATTGCCCAGCTCCTTGTTGATCTGCTTTTGCACTTCGTCGATCTGGCTCTTCAAGGCCAGCATGCTCGGGTACTCGGGCTTGAAGGTATGCAGCTGGTCCTGGTATTTGCCCTGCAACTGCGCGCGCTGCTGTTGCAAGCTGCGCAGGATGGAATTGCCCAGCATGTCCGCCGGCAGCGCCGCGCCGTCGGCGATCTTGGCCTGCTCCCAGCGCGCCTGTGCGCGGATGCGCTGGTCCTGCGCGGTGGCCAGTGAGCGGTTGAGGTCGGTCAGGTTCTGCTCGACCAGCGACTTGCCATCGCTGCCGGGCACGATGTCCTTGGCCTTGGCGTATTCCACCAGCTTGCGCTCGGAATCCTCCAGCCGCGACTTCAACAAGGCCAACTGGTCTTCGAGATACTTCTTGGCGTAGGACGAGGCGCCGTACTGGCGATCCATGCTGGCGGCGATGAAGCCATCCGCCACGGCATTGGCGACCTTGGCGGCGAAATCCGGCAGTGTGCTGTCGTATTGCACCTGCACCAGATGCGAATTGCGCACCGGCGTGATGTTCAGGCCGCCTTGCACCAAGCCGGTGGCGCGGGCCAACTGCTGGGCCGGCGTCGGCGCCTTCTCACCCGGCGCCAGCGTGGGCCGGGTTGCCTGCTTGCCCTGCTTGGCATCGGCCGGATCGAGCAAACCGCGCAACCGATCGAACCAGCCGGGCGGCTGGATGCGCTGAAAAATGTCGCTACCGGCCAGATGCAGGTCTTCGGCCACGCGCTCGGCCAGCGAACGGCTTTTCAGCAACTCGTACTGGGTCTGGTTGAAATCCGGGTCGTAACGCCCCTGGATCGGCGAAATGCCCTGCACCTGCACCACCTGCATCCCGTAGGGGTCGATCTGCAAGGTGGCCGTGGCGCGATACACCGACGGCGTCAGCAAGGTCCAGATCAATGCCGCCGCGACCACCGCCAGCAGCACGCCCAGCACCAGCCAACGCCGCTTGACCAGCAGCCGCCAGTACGCCAGCAGGTCGATTTCGTCGTCATCGTCACGCCGTTCGAGATCCGTCACCAACGCGCGCGACGTCGGCAGCGGGCGCAACTGGCGCCCGTCCGGGCCCTGTGGATGCACGGTTGGCAGTTGTCCGCCCTCGCCGCGGGGCGCGGCGGGCAAATGGTCGGGATGGGTGGCCATGATGCAGGGATTCCTTTGCCGTCAACGTCCGTCTAAAGCAGGAAGAATAACGCCAGAATGGGCGCCGACTGGATCAACTGCTGCACCGCGCTCTTGCTGCCCGAGCGCGCCACCACAATGATGTCGTCGCCGTAAATGCGCGGATCGGCGGCCTCACCGGTACTGATTTTGGCCAGATTGAACACCGCCGCCATCTTCTTGCCATCGACCTGCCGGAACACCACCACGCCATCGCGCTCGGCCAAGGGATCGAGGCCGCCCGCCATCGCCACCGCTTGCAGCAAGGTGGTCTTGCCGGTCAGCGAATAGATGCCGGGCTTGGCCAGTGCCCCATCCAGGGTCACCCGCTGGCTGGTGTATTCCTTCACGAACACGCTGACCTGCGGATTTTGCAGATAGGACTTGGACAGCTTGTCGGCAATCTCCTGTTCCAGCTCCGGGATGGTCTTGCCGCCCGCCAGCACGCCACCAATCAACGGCAGGGAAACTTGACCGTTGGAATTGACACGCACGTCACGGCTCAAATCCGGCACACCGAATACCGTGATCTGCAACAGGTCCTGGGCACCGATGCGGTATTCCGAGCCGCCCTCGTACGCACCGGAGGCGCTGGTGGTATCGGGCGGCGGCAATGCCGTCTGCCCCTTGGCCATGGTCACCGCGCGTTGCGATGCGCAGCCGCCCAGCAACAGCAAGACCGCCAGCAAAGCCACGCGCCAAAGGCTGGTTTTCATGGGCAACATCGTCTGTGTTCGGCCCAGGGACCGGACCGTCCATTATCCCTTGCCGAACCAGCTTTTCAAGAATCCCGGTTTTTTCATGGTGGCCGACGCTGCCACACAGGGCGCCGTCACCTGCTCCATCGGTACATCATCGAGGATGGCCTGCGGCCGTTTGACGACCAATCGGGCCGCCTCGTCCGCACCGACACGCAAGGCAGCGGCCTCGCGGCCTTCAGCCAGCAACGGCGGACGGCGCTTCGGATCGTGCGCATCGGTGGCGAGGATATGCACCAGCCCTTCGTCCAGCATGCGCTCGCCCCAATACTGCGCGCCGCGCCCGAAGCGCCCAGTCAGGCTGCCGGCGGTGATCTGCATCCACGCCCCGGCCTCGACCGCGCGCTGGAACGCCGGATAGTGATCGCCGATCCAGCTCAAGCGCTCGGGGTGGGTAATCACCGGCACGAAACCCGCGACTTTCAACTCGAACAAGGCGGCATCGAAGCGCGGTGGCGCCACGTGGTGCGGCGGCTCCAACAGCAGATAGCGCGAACCGGCCAGGGTCGGCACCCGTCCCGCACGGATCAGGCCGGCCAGACCCGGCTGCAAATGCGTGTCGGCGCCCTCGACCAGTCGCAACGGCAACTGGCGCCGATCCAGCTCCACCTGCAAGGCCGCAATCCCCGCCCGGATGCCGGCCGCGGTGTTTTCGTACAGCCCCGGATAGATATGCGACGTGCAGGCAATCGTGCGGATCCCGTCGGCGGCCGCCAGCTCGGCCATCTTGAGCGCCATGGTCAAATCATGCGCGCCATCGTCGATGCCCGGCAGCAAGTGGCAATGCAGATCAATCATCAGGCGTCGCCCCATTCCATGCTGGCAGTGTAGGGCAAGGCGGACTCCCTCGCGCAGCGCCAGTCTTGAACCAGACCCCGTGATTCGGGCACCGCCTCCCGCGCCGGCATTCGGGCTACGTTTCCACGGCGGCGCATTGCACAATGACCGCATGATTCTGTTCGAACGCCAGCGCCACACCGCCGCACCGGCATCCGCACCCGTCGCGCCCGCGGGCTGGCAAACCCTGATCCACGCATTCCCCGGCGGCAACGACACCCTGCATTACACCACCGACGCCTGTTCGCGCCTGATCCACGGGCCGGACTGGTGGCTGTACGCCGCCACGCCCACGGGCCTGGACGTATTCAGCGCGCTGCGCGAGACCTTGGCTCAGGCCCGCGAACACGGCCTCGACTGGCTGCTGGACCGGCTGGAAACCCTGCGCCCCGTGGCCTTCGTTGGCGCCTGCGAACGCCGCGGCACATTGTATTTCGGCCGCTCCTTCGACGGCTTTGCCGCGCTCTATTTCGGCACCGATTCCGAGCGCCTGGTGGTCTCCAACGACCTCCGCGAAGTCGGTCGCCGGCTGGGTGGACTGCGTTTCAGCGACGCCGATGCCGAACTCTGGTCGCAGCGACTGATGCTGGAACCGGAATCCTCTTTTTACGAAGGCGTCCGCCGGTGTTACGCCGGCGTGCGTTACACGGCCAATCCGGGCCACACCGCGCCGGGCCCGCGCCAATTCATGGCACCCGCCGCCGCGCTCCCGCCCCAGCCCGACCCGGCACGACAACTCACCGATGGCCTGCGCACGCTTTACACCGACTACGGCAACCGCAAAGTCGCCTTGCGCCTAAGCGGCGGCGTCGACTCGCGTGTGCTGCTGGTGGGACTGATGGATGCCGTGCGGCAAGGCATTTTACGCAAGGACCAAATCCTCTGCACCAGCGTCGCCTTTCCCGGATTCGATTGCGACGAGAGCCCTGTCATTCGTCAATTGATCGAAGTTGCCGATTTCGAATGGGCCCGGATCGAAGCAACTCCGGATGCGGTGCGCCATGCCTATGCCGCATGCCTGCAACTCCCGGCGCCGCCGTTTCCCACCAGCTTCATCGGCGCGCTGTGTGCCGCCGAATCCCGCGCACGCAACGCCAGCCTGATACTGACCGGCCACGGCGGCGACGAACTGTTCGACTTCGATCAGCTCGACATACTGGGCTACCCGTTCTGGCAGCGACTGCGGCGGCTTGGCCAACTCCGCGCATTGCGGCAGTCCAATGGCTGGCTGGATGAAATCAAAACCGCGCGACGGATTCTGCTCGGGCGCCGCAACATGCCGCACGTCGAAAGGGACTTCCAGCAGCACCACTTGTCGTCCAATGCCACGGCAATGCACCGGCTGGGGCGCCGCCTGGTGCTGGCCAGAGGCGTCAGCTACGCCACGGCTGCGGCCGGCGTTGCCGCCCATGGCTTGCGTTTGGACCTGCCCTACTTTCGCGGCCCGTTCCTGGATTGCATGGATCCACTCCACCGCCGCTACGACAACAAGCCACCCTTCAAGCCCGTGGCCCAGCGCTACATTGGGACTCACGTACCGGAATTTACCTGCATCCCTTGCCGCAAGGTCCCATTCGGTCCTGCCGTGCTGGCCTTGCTACCGAAAAATGATCCAAAACGTGATGAAGTTGACAGTCAAAGGACGCTAACCTATTCTTCAACAAAGGGGCTTATCGACTGGCGAACAGCCCGGGAGGCAACGGATGGATCGACCCATGAACAGCACTGATGTCGTCATGCCCGCCCCGTCGAGCGGCACGGAGCCGCTGCGCGGCGTACCCGCGCGCCTGCCGTATGCCGCGCCTAGCTTGCAGCGCACAGCACTGGCTGTCGCAATTGCCGGGGTGGGCAGCGCCAATGCTTTGGACGACGATTTCGTCACCACCGTAAGACCTAATTGACGACTTCGTCACCAACCGAAACTCGTAGGCGGCACGAACAAATGCGCTGCCCACTTGGCATAACTCACGCGTTACCCGCCGCAAGGCTGCGTCTGGAGTGCTTGGACACCGTGTATTTGGCGCCGCACCCCTGACCACCCCATCCATCGCAACTTGAGTCAGGGGATTACCATGATTCGTCCCAACGTCACCGTCACCACGCTAGTCTTGGCTTTCGCCTGCGTTTCCTTGGCTGCAGCTGCCAGTGCCAGCGACTACCGCCAGCCGCCCCGCAAGTCGGATCAGCTGCCCAGCATCGAATGCAACGCAACCGGCTGTCGGCTGGACTACGCCAAGGCCAACAGTGAAATCTCATCCCGGTCGTCGGCTTTGCCCGTCGCCCCCAGCACCACTCCCAGCGCGGTCGCTCCGCCGGGCGGCCAGCGCATGGAATGGCAGGGTGCCGCGTACCCGGCGTGCCAGTCGATGATTGGCGCCCCGTACTCGATCAGCGACAAGTACGTCTACATCGAAGCCGACGATGTGCCGGTGCCGCTGGGCTCTACCCATGCTTCCCTGTTGTCCTCAATGCAGAGCAATCTCGCCGGTGGCAGCACGGGTGCCGGCGCCATCGTCGCCTTCCTGCAAGCCAAGCGATCAAACAGCGCCACCTGGAGCGTGGTCAACGCCACTTACGCGTTTACCACCGCCGGCAATGCGGACCCCACCAGCCTCTACGGGACCACCGCATTCACCGGACTGGTCGATCTCGCCGCACTGCCGGGCGGCACCACCGTTCCGGACAATATCGACATCCAGGTTGCCGTGTTTCCTCTATACACAACCGGTTTCACGCCAGCCATCAGCGCTGTCTGCCGCGGCAAGCTTGAACTTACGTTCTGACGCCGCGAGCCCGCACCAACTGAAACGCCAGGGCAACTCTCGCCCTGGCGTTTTTGTTTGCCGGCAAGTAATGCAGCCCCGCAGGCTGCGGCCGGCACACGGCTGATGCGCCACAATAACTGCCATGCGTGCCGTAAACTCCTCCCTACTTTGCGACACCCTCAGCGGCCGCATCACGATTGCAGCCGCATCGCCGCTGCCACTGGATGGATTGTTTCTGGGTGCCGCAATGGGAGCGGCAGACCTGCACCTCGACTCGCTCGGGCCGATACGCTTCGACACTCCGGACCGACCTTGCGCGGACAATCCAGCCGCCACCCACGTCCCTACGTTTCATCGTGAGTTCAACGACAGCCGGCTGGCAGCCGCAAGCAATGCCATGGCCGAAGTGCATGTGCACGCAGCCACCCACTCCACCGGCGCGTGGCGGCTCCCAGCCGCGATGAGTTTCGCTTTTGCCCAGCAGTGGGCCAGGCTTGGTTTCGCCAGCGTCCATGGCGCCTTGCTCCAAGTCGATGACTGCGGCGTGCTGGTGCTGGGCAAACGGGGGGCCGGCAAATCCGTGCTCGCCAGCAGCGCCCTGACTGCCGGTGGCGCCATCGTCAGCGACGATCATCTGCTACTGGGTTGCCAGAACGACCAGCTGGTGGGTGAGCGCATCCGCGCATTCATGTCACTGCGCGCATCATGGGCCGCCAGCGCACTGTTCAAGCATTCGCTGGATGGCTGGCTCGGGCACCAACGGCAGCACCGGTCCTACCTTGCCATCGCACCCGATGACCACCGGTTTCCCACCGCATGCCGGATTGATCGCATCTGGCTGCTGGAACGTCCGCGCACGGGGCGTGGCGTGCATTCAACACTGGCTGCGGTATCGCAAGCCACGGTTTACGCCCGACTGCTGAACTCCATCCAGCCATTGCTGCTCGGCGCTGCGTTTCCCCACGAGGCACGCCTGCTTGGCGCACTGACGCTGCAATTGGCCAGCCGTATTCCCGCCGCGCGCCTCGTGACCGGCCAAGACATTGTCACCGCTCCGAGAGATACCTGGCGCCAGCTCCTGAGAACCGCACCATAGCCCGGATGCAGCGCAGCGAAACCCGGGGGACATCGCTCCCCGAATCCCGGCGCCATGCACCGCTTCATCCAGGCTGCCGTCGACTTCTGCGAACCGCGCGCAACACGCACCCCGCGCTCAGCCGAAGCAGGCTTCAGCCGGCGCCGGCGTGATCCTCGAAGTCGTCCCAGAAGATGTCGTCGCCAAGCTCAGCCGCACCGATGTCGCAACCATCGAACTTGTTGATGACACGCGGCACACCTTGCGGGCGCGCTGTTGTACGCTGATCCACGTTCAAAGCGGAAGCGGCACAATTGCCCGCGTTGATCGCCGCGCTGGTCGGCCCCGGCAGCTTTACCCACGTCAGGCCCTGATCGTCCAGGATCAGCGGACCCAAATGCAGGTTGTTCAAGCTTGCCGCGACATCGTTGCTGCCCGCCGCACAGGTGGCGCCCAGCAAGTTATAGCCCTGGCTGGCAAGGCTGCCACTGGCCGTCATTACGCAATCATCGCCGGAATTGCCTGCGACCACCGAATTGCGCAACAAGACGCTGCCCGCAACGCTCGCGGCCGAATAGAACGAAATGCCATCCCCCTGGTTGGCCACCAAGGTGACAAAGTCGAAACGTGGATCGGCTTGCTGCGCCGTCTGCTGCACGACATAGGCGCCCGCTCCGAAGGTGTAACCTACATTCTGCGCCAGCGTAGTATTGGCTATTACCAACGCATCGCCCAACATGTAGATACCGCCGCCCGCGCCGGCGGTATTGCCCGTAATGCTGGCCTGACGGACATCCAAGCCGCAGCCGCTGCCGCAGTAAATGCCACCACCCGAACCACCGTCAACCGTATTGTTTTCAATGCTGCTGCGGCTGATCGACACGGCGGTTGCCAGCGCATAGATGCCACCGCCCATGTCGCTGCCGAGCCCGCTGGTGACGCAGCTGTTTGCAGCCACGACGCTGCGCTCCACGGTCAGCTGGCCGCCTGATATGGCGATCGCGCCACCATTGCCGCTGGTCAGGGGAAACGTGTCCACAGTCCCCGCGCCGGCCTGATTGTTGCGCAGCGCGACCGAAACGAGGCTGACGTTGGCGCTCTGGACACGAATGGCGCCGCCATCCTCACCAGTGCCCGTGCTGGACTGGCTGGCATCCGGCGCATGGCCGTTGGTGATCGCCAGATCCTCCAGACTGACCAGCAAGCCAGTTGCGGGAATATCCAGCGCACGGTCATTGCTGGCACCAAACCCGGCCGCATCGATGGTGGTCTGATCCATCCCCGCGCCCTGCAGAACGACGCTGGCCAGAACATCGAGATCACCCGCGGCATTGCCATCTTCATCGGCGCCGGCAAGGCTCAGCGTGTAGGTTCCCGCTGCGAGCACGACGGTGTCGGCATTGCCGTCACCGGCACTACATTCGCCGGCGGCACTGCCGGATGGCGTGGCCGTGTTGACGGCACTGATCGCCTCGCGCAAGGAACACGCGCCGTCGCTGGCGTTGACCACATCGGTGGTCGTGTTCACGGTGATCGAGGCCGCCATCACGGCGGGGGAAATCAGCGCGGCCGCAGCCAACGCTCCAGCAAGCATGGCAATTCGTTGCAACATGTCGATTCTCCCTGAGCGAGCATGGCGAGTATCGCGCGCAGCCCTCACGCCTGCAAGCCAGCCGTTTCGTCCGGGCGAGCGTCGCCACCATGGGCAATGCTGCTTATCCCGGCGGGAGAACAACCCCCATGGCCGCCGCCAGCGTGTCGAGAAACCCGTCGACATCGCGCGTGGCGGTGTCAGTATCGACATCGAAGCGCTCCACCACGCGGCGGACTATCTGCGCCGCCTCCAGCCCCTGCGTGACGGACGCCACGATGAACATGCCGGTGGCATTGAAGTTCATCACCACTTCCTGGCGCAAATCGAGCAGCACGCCAGTGCCATCGGGCATCTCGGTGATAGTGTAGTCACTCGATGCCAGCTGTTTCGCCAGTGTCGCCGTCGTCAATTGCGCGCCTTCATTCATGGCTTCATTGAACCACACTCGAACCAAACCGGACCGTTGGCAGCGTTGGCGGGCCTTGCCCGACGACGACCGACGTGCGCTGCTGGCGGCCGCCTGGCGCCTGCCACTGGTGCGCCTGCTGCTGACGACCATGGGCCTGCGGCGGGCGCAGCGGCTGCTGGCACGCGCGCCCACGCGCGCGCCGCCACGAACCGACGTGGCCCACTGGCACGCCCGCACCCGCGCCTTGCAACGTATCGGCGCCAGAATGCCCGACACCCGTTGCCTCGCCCGCAGCCTGACCTTGTGGTGGTGGATGCGCGGCCACGGCCTCCAGCCCGACCTGCGCATCGGCATACGCCGCACGCGCACCGCCTCGCCCGCCGGCCATGCGTGGGTCGAATGCAATGGCCAGCTGTTCGATCAGGACCCCGCCACACTGACAGACTACGCCGCCATCCACACCCTGCACCCGCACTGATCACGCCCGTGCGGCGTCCATGCGGTGCACAAGATCATACGGCGCGCAGCACGTAGCCACCCCGTCGTCGCGCACACCCGCCGCAACCTGCGACAATGCCGGCTTTGGTCTTGCCACGAACAAGGACCCCGCATGAAAACAGCCCTGATCACCGGCATCTCCGGCCAGGACGGCGCCTATCTGACTCGACTGCTGCTCGGCAAGGGCTACAAAGTCTTCGGCACCTATCGCCGCACCAGCTCGGTCAACTTCTGGCGCATCGACGAGCTGGGAATCTCCAAGCACCCGGACCTGCACCTGGTCGAGTACGACCTCACCGACCTGAGCTCCAGCATCCGCCTGCTCGAGCTTTCGAAGGCGACCGAGATCTACAACCTGGCGGCGCAAAGCTTCGTGGGCGTGTCGTTCGACCAACCCTTCACCACGGCCGAGATCACCGGCATCGGCGCACTGCACCTGCTGGAGGC
>DASSXP010000364.1:0-8975 GCA_035703755.1 Rhodanobacteraceae bacterium
GAACGCCCCGCTCGCGGTGGCACAGTGGCGGCGCGCCCTGCTCGGCAGTGATTTCGTGTTCGACGTGGCGAAACGGCAGCCGAACTGGCTGGCTGCGGCGGGCTGGCAACGGCTCAGCGGGCCGCGCGACGGCTTGGTTGCGCGGATCAACGCGGCGCTGGCCGGGATCGAGGACAACGCGGCGTTCATGGCGGCGTTGCGCCGCGTGCGCCACGGCGAGGCGCTGCGGCTGGCGTTTCGCGCCCTCAACGAAATCGACGAGGTCGAGGCCACCGTCGCCGACACTTCGGCCGTGTACCGGACACTGGCGGAAGCCGCCTTGCGCCACGCCGAGACCACCCTCGCGCTGCGCCACGGTCTGCCGCGCGATGGCGCCGGCAAGGCGCAGCGCTTGGTGGTGATCGGCATGGGCAAGCTCGGCGGCGGTGAGCTCAATTTTTCCTCCGACATTGACCTCATTCTGGCTTATCCCGAAGCCGGTGAAAGCGATGGTGCGCGACCGCTGGCCAACGAGGAATACTTCGCGCGGTTGGGCCGTGAGATGGTGCGTTTGCTGGCCGAGCCGACGGTGGACGGCATCGTCGCCCGCGTCGATCTGCGGCTGCGGCCGTTCGGTCAGGCGGGCCGGCTGGCGCTGTCGTTCGCGGCGATGGAACTCTATTACCAGCGCGAAGGCCGCGACTGGGAACGCTACGCGTGGATCAAGGCGGCGCCGATTGCCGGCGACCTCGCCGCCGGCGCCGAACTGATGGAAACGCTGCGGCCGTTCATTTATCGCAAATACCTCGATTACACCGCCTTTGCCGGGTTGCGCGAGATGAAAGCCCTGATCGATGCCGAAGTGGTGCGCAAGGATTTGACCGACAACCTCAAGCTTGGCCCCGGCGGCATCCGCGAAATCGAGTTTCTGGTGCAGTTGCAGCAGTTGATCCGCGGTGGTCGCGAGCCGAGCCTGCGCGTGCGCGGCCTGCTGGCGGCGCTGGCCGCCTGTACCGGGCTCGGCCTGATCGATGCCGCGACGGCGGCCGAGTTGCGCGCGTCGTACCTGTTCCTGCGGCGGCTGGAAAACGCCGCGCAGATGTTCGCCGACCGGCAAATCCACGAAGTCGAGCCGGAGGCCCGCGAGCGTGTTGCGCAGGCCGGCGGTTACGCCAGCTGGTCGCAGCTGGAGCGGGACTTGTCGCGGCACCGCGAACGGGTGCAGGCGCACTTTACCGCCTTGCTGTTGCCCGGCGACGAAGCCGCGCAGTCTGGTGCCAAGGCCGCCGACACTGCGTTGTGGCAGCAGGCACGCGCCGATGCCTTGCCGCTGGCCGCGCTGTCGCAGCGGGGGTTCGTGCCGGCCGATGCGGCGTGCCAGGCGCTGCTGGCGGTGGCGCGGGCGCCGCAGGTCGGGGCGATGTCGCCGCGATCCAGCCAGCGCCTGGATCGCCTGATGCCGGAGTTGATTGCCGAGGCGGCGGAGTCAGTGGCGCCGCTGGCCTGCCTGACCCGCTTGACCCGGCTGGTACAGGCGGTGGCGCGCCGATCCTCCTATCTGGCGCTGCTTGACGAGCAACCCGCCGCACGCAAACGCCTGGTGGAATTGTTCGCCGACAGTGCCTTTCTGGCCGAGCGCGTGATCCAGCAACCCTTGCTGCTCGATGATGTGCTCGATCCACGCATCGATCACCTGCCGTTGCGGCGCACGGCAGTGGCGGCGGAAATTGAGCGCACCCTGGTCAGTCTGGATGAACGGCATTCCGAAGCCGACCTCGAACGGATCAACGAGACCCGCGCCAGCCTGGCGTTCCGGCTGGGACTGGCCTACCGCGACGGGCGCGCGTCGGCGCCCGAAACCAGCCGCCGCCTGGCGGCGCTGGCCGACGCCGTGGTCGCGCAGGTGCTGGCGCTGGCGCGGCGCGAGTTGGTGGTGCAGCACGGCGAATTGCCCGATGCCGGCTTCGCGGTGCTCGGTTATGGCAGCCTCGGCAGTGGCGAGCTGGGCTTTGCATCCGACCTCGATCTGGTGTTCGTCTACGCTCCCGCTGCCGGCAGCCGCCTCAGCGACGGGCCACGGCCGCTGGAAGGGATGCGCTGGTACCAGCGGCTGGCGCAGCGCGTGGTGCACTGGTTGGGGACGCCGTTGCGGGGCGGACGGCTGTACGAAATTGACACGCGCTTGCGACCCGATGGCTCCAAGGGTCTGCTGGTCACCAGCTTGCCGGCCTTCATCGATTACCAGCGCGACCGCGCCTGGACCTGGGAGCATCAGGCCTTGCTGCGCGCGCGCGGCGTTGCCGGCGACAGCAAGCTGCTGCAAGAGTTCGCGTCCGCGCGAACGGCGCTGCTGTGCAGACCCCGCGAAGCCGCGCAGGTTCGTCACCAAGTCATCGACATGCGTCAGCGTTGGCGCAAGGAACGGGATCGCTCGACGCCGGCCTTGTTCGATCTCAAGCAGGGGTCCGGCGGCCTGCTCGACCTCGATTTCCTGCTGCAAGGGCTGGTGTTGATCCACGCCGCCGAGCGACCGGCGCTGACGGCGGGACAAGGGGCGACCGCGTGGTTGTCGGCCTGCCGCGATGCCGATTTGTTCGACAGCACCCGGCACGCGCAGCTGGCCGCGGCCCACGCCACGTTGCTGCGCGCCTCCCTTTCATGCACGCTCGACGGGCGTCCGCGTCTGGCGCCGCACAATGCGGATCTCACCCATGCCAGCGCTAGCATCCTCGCTGCCGCACGCGGCGCCGGATTTGATTTTGGCAAGACGTGATTTCGCGTACACCCACACGCGGACAGGACGGTGTGACAGCGAACACTGTGCGGTCTTGCGCCAGTTGAGCGGGTGTGGCGAGAGCGTCAGATCGTCATGCCACAGCGGTGGCTGCTGGATGACGATGCGCGGATTGTCAACGCACCCGCACGACCAGCGCAATGCCGAGCAACAGCCAGGGCACACCGATAACCCCGCTCAGCAAGGCGTTTGCATACAGCGCCCAAAATTCATCGATGCGGGCGGCTGCCGGATGGTCGGCGTCGAAAACTACCGCGATGGCCGAGCCGGGCGGGTATTTCTTTTGCGATTTGTTGCACCATGCGGCGGTGAACGCATGACGTGCGCCGTCGTGCATGAACTCGATCACCGGGCAGAAGCGACGGCCCACCTTGCCGACATATTCCTGTCGGTCGTAGCGGACGATGGTGCCCATCGTCGTCGTGCCGGCGTGACTGAAGCGCGCGGCGCTCACGGTCAAGTGGACGGCGTAGCCGACCACCAGCATTCCCGGCACGCAGAACACCAGAAAGAAAATCAGCTGCAAATGACGCCGTGTAGCCATGGTGCGGATTTTGCCATGCCTGCTGCTGCGGTTGTGACTGGGCGCCGCGTCTCACGACGGGGTGGTCGGCGGCGACCGCAGTGGGTGGGCGATTTTTTCACAGGCTCTCAAGCGTGCAGGCGGCGCAGCATCGTGGCGGCGATGTCGTGGGTTTCGCGCAAGGGCTGCGCGGGTGCGCTGGCGTCGGCTTCGAGGTCGTGCAGCCAGCCGCCGTCGCGCAGCGCGGCATGGAATCGGGCCAGCCGCAGCGGCAGCGGTTCGGTGTGACGGGTGTGTACGGGCGCCCCGCTGGCGGCGGCTTCCGACAGCATGTTGACCGAGTCGGGCGTGACGGCGATGCGATCGGCGTAGGCCAGCAGACCGGCATACGGGTTGTCGCCATCGGCGCTGCCGAGCCAGGCCATGCCGGGCAGGTCGGCCAGGGCGTCGCGGATGGCGTGGGCGAACGGAGCCGGTGTGCGCGGCGATGCGGACAGCATGAAACTGCCGCCATCGCGCACATGCCGCGCGCGCAGGCCGTCCGCCCAGTCACGAATGAAGCGTGCATCGAAGGCGATGCCGCGGCGCGGCCCGCCCAGCAATACCGCCGTGCGCGGTTGCGGCAGGTTGTCCAAGGCCCGAAATCGGGCTCGCGCGGCGGCCAACCAGGCCGAATCCACCGGGTTGAGCGAGCCGAGCGGCGTCAGCACGTTGGGGCCGCTGAGACCGTCGTGGCGCGGCGCGATCACCAGATCCCAGTCGGCCGGGTCGGTGTGCGGCGCCAGCACTTGCACGCAGTGGCTGGTGCCGGCCGCGCGCTGGTGCAGCCAACGCGTGGCCCAGGCGGCTTGGCGACCGCAGCCGATGATGTAGCGTGGCCAGGGCGGGGCCAGCAGCAGTTGGGTCGGGGTTGGCAACGCCCACTGCGCGCCGGCCAGCAAGTGTGGTGCCAGCAGGCGCCAGGGGCGGCGCAGCTGGATGGCGATGTCATTGGTGTCAAAGCCGGCGGCCCGCGCCAGGGCGTGGGCCTGGCGCAAGTTGCCGGCGCGTCCATCGGTGATGATCCAGGCTTGGTGCACGCGGTTTGGTTTCCATTGTGGTTCTGGCGTGCACAGTGCGTTTCCCCGCCGATGCCGCCTTTTGCCTTGCATCGTGGCAGGTCGGGCTGCATTCTGCACGCACTCAAGCCAACCATCCCCGAGGTCACGCCATGCACCCTTTCCGCCGTACCCTGTTCGTCCTTGCCGTCACCAGCCTGGTCGCCTGCGCGGCCCAGGCCAAGGAACACACCTACACGCTCGATCCCGGCCACACCGATGTGGTGGCGACCTGGACCCACATGGGTTTCAGCCAGCCGAGCGCGATGTTCACCGGCATTGAAGGCACGTTGCAGTTCGATCCCGAGCACCCGGAGCAGGCCAAGTTGTCGGTGACGGTGCCGATCGCGAGCGTCCACACCGCCTCCGACGCCCTCAACGAGCATCTGCAGAACGCCGATTTCTTCGACGCCGCCAAGTACCCGGTCGCCACCTTCAAGAGCACCAAGGTCGAGCGCGGCGTGGCCACCGATCAGCTCAAGGTCACCGGCGACCTGACCCTGCATGGGGTGACCCGGCCGTTGACGCTGAACGTGACCGTTGGCAAGGTTGGTCCGCATCCGATGTCGAAGGCCCTGGCCGCCGGCTTCAGCGCGACGGCGAAATTGAATCGTTCCGAATGGGGCGTCAAGACCTACGTGCCGATGATCAGCGACCAGATTCGCCTGCAAATCACCACCGAGGCAGCGGTGGAGCAGGCCAAGGCGAAGTAAGCCCTGGCCGTGGCGGCGTGGAGCAGGTCAGTCCTGCTTCACGCCATGATCCTTGAGGCTCTCCAGTTGGTCGAGATCAATCTCGGCCAGCGCCTCTTTCAGACCATCGATGCTGTCGCCGTTGCCGCGGGCTTCGGCGCTGAAGCGCTGGCCCAGCACCACGCTGTACTCGCCGCTGCCGGAGGCCTTGTCCCACTGGGCATGCAGCATGCGGCCATCCTCATGCCAGGTCTTGTCGAAGCCCTCGGCGGTTTCCTGATCGCGCTCCACGCCGAACGCGCTGGCCATCGACAGCAGGCCCTTGGCGCCACCGGTATCGGTCAACTTGATGGTGAGATGGCGGCTGCCATCCTCGCTGGCATAGTCGGCCTCGGCTTGCGAAGTTTGCATGCCCATGGCTTTGTTGCGCTCGGCCGAAATCGACGAACGTTTGAGGCCGTCGATGCTGTCCGGCAGGAATGCCTTGAGCTGATCCGGCGCCAGTGCTTCGACTGGCCCATTGCTGCCGGCCAGCGCGCCC
Organism: Rhodanobacteraceae bacterium; assembly: GCA_035703755.1. Lineage (GTDB taxonomy): Bacteria > Pseudomonadota > Gammaproteobacteria > Xanthomonadales > Rhodanobacteraceae > DASSBG01. The sequence continues at coordinate 5,627 of DASSXP010000364.1, forward strand.
ATCATCGCGCCCATGGCTTGTCCGGCGGCTTCGCTGTCGCCGGACTTTTGCGCCTGTTCCATTTGTTTGCTGGCGCTGTCCAGGCGTTTGCTGAGTGCGTCCAGCTTGCCGAGCGGGCTGTCCTTGTCGACGGTAATGCTGCTGCCATCACTGCTGGTAATGCTGCTGCCGGCGACATGGGCGGTCATGAACATGCCGCCCACGAGCAGCATCATGATCCAGCCCAGCACCAGCGAAATGAGTACCGTCACCACGGTGTAGCCGGCGGCTTTGTCCTGCGGGCATTGCATGGTGTGGGGCAGGCCGAGGTAGAGCAGGTAGATGCTGTACACGCCGCCGGCGATCAGGATCAGCGTGCCGAGCCACGGAATCAGATGCCCGAAGCCGGCGATCCAGACTGCGGTGTAGGCGTAGCCGATCGCTTTCAGCGCCTGCACCTGATTTTTCTGCCCCTGGAAGGTCGGCGCCAGCGCATTGATGATCAGTGCCACCACGTACAGCATCACCAGGCTCAGCACGTACATCGTGATCATCTTGCCGATGCCGGTGACAATGCCGGTACGCACGGTAACGCCGAAAGCGGAGTAGCCGAGGATGCTGCCGTGGATGAAGTCGCAGATGGCCGGGATCGCTGCCAGCCAGATGAAATAGCCGCTGTAAAGACCTTTGACGGTCGCCGCCTCGCCGGCAATGACAGGCCATTCGGTATTCGGTCCAAGCAGGATGGCTTTGGCGCGCGCAATGAGCTTGTTGAAGTCCATGTGACACCTCGCGTTACTAGTGATCGGGTTGGGCCGGCCGCGGGGCCGGATGGGTTGCGGGGCAGCGCAGCAACGCCCCGTGCGGCTGCTATATTAAGCACTTTTGCACGTTGGAGTGATTGTCATGGCCACCGCGACGTCCCGCGTCCGTGTCGACAACCCGCGCGAGCCGGCCAATACGGCGCGGCGCTACGAAGTGACGCGATCGGACCTGCCCCTGTCCTGCCCAATGCCGGAGATGATGCTGTGGAACGCGCATCCGCGCATTTATCTGCCGATCGAGGGCGACGGCGGCGAATCGCTGTGTCCGTACTGTGGCGCCTTGTACGTGCTGCGCGATGGCGACGGCGAGCCGGTTCAGGCCTGAGGCTTGATTGAATTGGTGGGCATGGCGTCGTTGCCAACACCTGACGGAACGTCCCCCGCGCGGCCCCTGACCGTGGTGCAGGTGCTGCCGGCGCTTGAGTCCGGCGGAGCGGAGCGCTCGGCGTTGGAGATCGCCCGCGCGCTGGTGGCGGTCGGCCATCGCTCGGTGGTGGTGTCTGCCGGGGGGCGGCTGGTGTCGCGGCTGGAAGCGGAAGGCAGCCGGCACATCGCGCTGGCGATTGGCCGCAAGTCGCTGACGACGCTGCTCAAGATCCGCGAACTGCGGCGTGTATTGGCCGACATCCGGCCGGACATCGTGCATGCCCGCTCGCGCCTGCCGGCGTGGATCGCGCTGGCGGCGCTGCGCAAATTGCGGCCGCGAGCGCACTTTGTCACCACCGTGCACGGACTCAACTCGCCCGGGAAATACAGTAGCGTGATGCTGCGCGGCGAGCGCGTCATCATTGTTTCCCACAGCGTGCGTGACTATGTGCTGCGGCACTATCCGTGGGTGCAGCAAGAGCGCTTGCGGGTCATCCCGCGCGGTATCGACCCGAGCGAATTTCCCTACGGATACCGGCCGGATGACGCCTGGCAGCAGCGCTTCACGGCGGAGTTTCCGGCCCTGCAGGAGGCGCCGCTGCTGACCTTGCCCGGCCGCGGCACCCGTCTCAAGGGCCACGCTGATGGCATCCACCTGATGGCCGATCTCAAGGCGCGCGGCATTGACGCGCGGCTGCTGATGCTCGGCATCGTCGAAGTCGGCCGCGAAGCGTATCTCGACGAAATGCGCGCCTTGGCGCACGCGCTTGGCGTCACCGACCGCGTGGTGTTTTCGCCGCCGCGTGCCGATATCCGCGACGTGCTGGCGAGCTCGGCCCTGGTGCTGCAATTGTCCAACTATCCGGAATCGTTTGGCCGCACCGTGATCGAGGCGCTGGCCTTGTGTCGGCCGGTGCTCGGCTATGCGCACGGCGGTGTCGGCGATCTGCTGGCCGAGTTGTACCCTGCCGGCCGCGTGGCGCCCGGCAACCGCGAGCGGCTGGCCGAGCGCGCTGCCGAATTGCTGCGTCTGGCGCCGCCGATTCCGCCGTTGCAACACTACACGCTGGAGGCCATGCAACGCGCCACGCTGGCGGTGTACGCGGAGTTCGCGGAGCCGTCTGAATGAGCCGCGTGTTCGCGGCGATGGCATCGCACCGCGACGCCATCGTGGCGCTGCTGCCTTTGTGGTGCGTGATCGTGCTGCTGCCGTTTGGGCGCAGTGCCGAGCTCGGCAGCCTGCTGGCCATTGTGCTGGTCGCGGTCGGCGTGTGGCGGCAGCCACGGGCATGGTTGGGCACGCCGACCGCGCGCTTGCTGTTGGCCTTGTTTGCCGCCTACTTTCTGGCCGCGCTGCTGTCGGCGCTGGATGCGATCCGGCCGGCCCGAAGCTGGGAAACCTGCCTTGGCTTGTTGCGTTTCGCGTGTCTTGGCCTGTATGCCGCCCACGTGCTCGACCGCGCCTCACGGCTGCGGGCCATGGCGTACGTCATCGCCGCCGTGGCGACGTGGTGGGCGCTGGATGCCTGGCTGCAATTTCTGACCGGCTGGAGTATCGGTGGGCCGGCGGAGCCCGAGCGCATCACCGGCATTTTCGGTGCCGGCAACCCCAAGCTCGGCATCGTGCTGGCGACGCTGGCGCCGTTCGTGTTGTGGGCGGCGCGGGAATGGCGCGGGCGGCTCGCGCTGGTGCTGGCCTTTGCGTTCTTGCTGCTGCCGGTGCTGGTCGCCGGCTCGCGCCAGGGCTGGCTGGCCTACGCCCTGGTCACGGCTATTTTCGTCTGGCGCGAATGCGGCACGCCGCGACGCTTTGTCGCCTGGATGGGGCTGGCGCTGTTGGCGATGGGCTTGGCGGGGCTGGCCGCGTGGCAGGTGTCACCACGTTTCGATGCGCGCATGCAACGCAGCCTGCTGGCGTTTGACGGCAGCACGGCGGCGCTCAATACCGCCCTCAGCGGGCGGCTCGACATCTGGCGTACTGCGCTCGGCGTGTTCGAGACGCATCCGTTCAATGGTGTCGGCGTACGCGATTTTCGCTACGCCTATCCGCGCCACGCGCGGCCGGGCGACCGCTTTGTCACGGTCGACAATTGCGGCGCCGATGCCGGTGCCTGTCACCCGCACCAGTGGCTGCTGGAAGTCGCCAGCGAAACCGGCGTAATCGGCGTGCTGTTGTGGCT
>DASSXP010000102.1:0-18864 GCA_035703755.1 Rhodanobacteraceae bacterium
ACGCTGGCTGTCCTGCTTGATGTCGACAGCATGCCCGCGAACTTCGTCCACCTTCATGTCCACAGCGAGTATTCGCTGGTCGACTCGACCATCCGCATCAAGGCGCTGGTCGAGGCCTGTGCGCGGATGGGTGTGCCGGCGCTGGCGCTGACCGACGACAGCAATCTGTTCGGGCTGGTGAAGTTCTACAAGGCCGCCAAGGCGGCCGGCATCAAGCCGATCGCCGGCTGCGAGGTGTGGGTTGCCGGACCCGGCGAGGAGCCCACCCGCCTGACTTTGCTGTGCGCCAACCGCGACGGCTATCTCAATCTGTCGCGACTGGTGTCGCAGGCGTGGCTGAGCGGCCAGCGCAACGGCCGCGCGGTGGTCGAGGCCAACCGCCTGACCGAGCTGGCCGACGGACTGATCGCACTGGTCGGCCGTAACAGCGCGGTGGCCATTGCCGCCCGCGATGGGCACGCCGACAGCGCCCGCCAGCGCCTCGATCAACTGTCCCGCAGCTTTCCGCAGCGGCTGTACCTCGAACTGACCCGTTGCGGCCGCGCCGACGAGGAAGCCTGGAATCAGGCCGCGTTGCGGTTGGCGGCCGAGATCGTGTTGCCGGTGGTGGCCAGCAACGACGCGCGCTTTCTCGCTGCCGACGATTTCGAGGCCCATGAAGCCCGCGTCTGCATCCAGCACGGTCGCGTGCTGGCCGACCCGCGCCGGCCGCGCGACTACAGCCCCGAGCAATACCTGAAATCACCAGAGGCAATGCACGAAGCATTCGCCGACATCCCGGAAGCGATCGAAAACGGCATCGAACTCGCCCGTCGCTGCAACCTGACGCTGGAGTTCGGCACCTACTACCTGCCCGAGTTTCCGCTGCCGGACGGACACGACCTCGCCAGTTTCATCCGCGAGCGTGCCCGCACCGGGCTGGCCGAACGGCTGCAAGCGCAAGCGCCAGCCACTGGACACACGCGTGCCGACTACGATCAACGCCTCGACACCGAGGTCGACGTGATCGTCAAAATGGGCTTCCCCGGCTACTTCCTGATCGTCTCGGACTTCATCGGCTGGGCCAAGCAAAACGGCATCCCGGTCGGCCCCGGCCGCGGCTCCGGCGCCGGCTCGGTGGTGGCCTGGGCGCTCGGCATCACCGATCTCGATCCTTTGCGTTTCGGGCTGCTGTTCGAGCGCTTCCTGAATCCCGAACGCGTATCGATGCCGGACTTCGACGTCGACTTCTGCATGGACCGGCGCGACGAGGTGATCGACTACGTGGCACGCAAGTACGGCCGCGACCATGTCAGCCAGATCATCACCTACGGCTCGATGGCGGCGCGTGCGGTACTGCGCGATTGCGGCCGCGTGCTCGGCATGTCCTATGGGCATGTGGACCGCATCGCCAAGCTGATCCCCTCGCGTCCGCTCGACCTCACCTTGTCCGACGCGCTCGGGCGCAGCGAGAAATCGCGCCAGGAGACTGATCGAGTGGTGCAGGAGTTCTGCGCCTTGCACCAGGACGACGACGACGCACGCGCCTTGATCGACCTCGCATTGAAGCTCGAAGGCCTCGCCCGCAATGCCGGCAAACACGCCGGCGGCGTGGTGATCGCGCCGGCACCCTTGACCGAATTCGCGCCGCTCTACGCCGAAGCCGGCGGCAGCGGCGTGGTGACCCAGTACGACAAGGACGACGTCGAAGCGGTTGGTCTGGTGAAATTCGACTTTCTCGGCCTGCGCACGCTGACCATCATCGACTGGGCGGTCAAGGCCATCAACCAGCGCCGCGCCGGCACCGGCGCCGACCCGATCAACATCGACGCCATCCCGCTCGACGACCCGGCGGTGTTCAAGCTGCTGCAAAAAGCCCGCACGGTGGCGGTATTCCAGTTTGAATCGGCCGGCATGCAGCGCCTGCTGAAAGACGCCAAGCCCGACCGCTTCGAGGACCTGATCGCGCTGGTGTCGCTGTTTCGCCCCGGCCCGATGGACCTGATCCCCTCGTTCGTCGCGCGCAAGCACGGCGAGGAAGAGGTGGTCTATCCCGACCCGCGGGTGGAGCCGATCCTGCGCGAGACCTACGGCATCATGGTCTATCAGGAGCAGGTGATGCAGATGGCGCAGATCATCGGCGGCTACTCGCTTGGTGGCGCCGACCTGCTGCGCCGCGCGATGGGCAAGAAAAAAGTCTCGGAGATGGTCAAGCAGCGAGCGACCTTCCGCGACGGCGCCGCCAAAAACGGCCTCGACGAAGCCAAGGCCGACGCCATCTTCGACCTGATGGAAAAGTTCGCCGGCTACGGTTTCAACAAATCGCACGCCGCCGCCTACGCGCTGGTCAGCTACCAGACCGCCTGGCTCAAGGTGCACTACCCAGCTGAATTCATGGCCGCCACGCTGTCGGCCGACATGGACTCTACCGACAAGGTGGTGGGTTTTCTGAACGACACCCGCGCCCTCGGCATCACCGTGCTGCCGCCCGACGTCAATGCCTCCGACTACCCGTTCGTGGCGCTCGATCCCGGCACCATCCGCTATGGCCTTGGTGCCATCAAGGGCGTCGGTCGCGGTGCCTGCGAAGCCATCGTGGCGGCGCGTGACGGCGGTTACCGCGATCTCGGCGCGTTTTGTCGCCGGGTCGATTCCGCCCGCCTCAACAAGCGCGTGCTGGAAGCGCTGATTGCCGCCGGCGCCACCGACAGCCTCGGCAACGGCCACCGCGCCGCACTCGGCATGCTGTTGCCCGAAGCGATGCGCGCCGCCGAACAGGCTGCGCGCGACCGCGAAAGCGGCCAGGCCGACATCTTCGGTGGTGCCATCAGCGGCGGCGGCGACAACACGCCGCTGCCGTTGCCACAGGTTCCCGAGTTGCCGCTGGAGCAGCGCCTGGCCGGCGAGCGTGACACCCTTGGCCACTACCTGTCCGGCCACCCCACCGACCCCTGGCGCAACGCGTTCGCCGCCCTCACCACCTGCCCGCTGGGTGAAATCGAAACCAGGCTGCCGGCCAACGGCAATGGTGCCAACCGTCGCCGTCCACCCGAGTTCGACTGGACCGTCGGCGGCATGCTGGGGCCGATGCGCCGACAAGGCGACAACCGCCTGTATGCGCGGCTCGAAGACGGCAGCGGCCAAGTCGAAGTACTGCTGGCCGACGAGGTACTGGAACACCACGCCGAGCTGATGCAGCGCGACGCCATGCTCATCATCGAGGGCCGGCTGCGCTACGACAGCTTCCTCGATGGTTACCTGCTGCGCGCGCGCCAGCTATGGCCCATCGATACCGCCATCAGCCAGCACGCCAGCTTGCTGCGACTCAAACTCGGCGAGGTCAACGGCCGCTTCATCGACCTGCTGCGTGACACCCTGGGCGCATGGCGCGGCTCCACCCCGGTGTTGCTTGCCGGCTACCGCAATGGCAGCGCCCGCACCGACCTGCGCCTGTCCGACGAGTGGCGCGTGCGCGCCACGCCGGAACTGAAACGCGCGCTGGAAGGCCTGCCCGGTATCGAGAACGCCGAGATCCTGTTCGCAAGGCCGAACGCGGGCTGAACCGCTATACTGTCCGCTTTGTCTCACCGACGGCAGTGACCCTCCGCGCATGAACCCGAATTTTCTCGATTTCGAACAGCCCATCGCCGAACTGGATGCCAAGATCCAGGAACTGCGGCAGGCCAGCGATGGCCAGGCATTCGACATCGACGAGGAAATCACCAAGCTCGAAGCCAAGCTCAAGACCAAGACCGCCGACATCTTCAAGAACCTCAGCGCGTGGCAGGTGTGCCAGATTTCGCGCCATCCAATGCGGCCCTACACGCTGGATTACCTCGGTCTGATCTGCGACGAGTTCCACGAGCTCGCCGGCGACCGCGCGTTTGCCGATGACGCTGCCATCGTCGGTGGTCTGGCGCGGATCGGCGGTCGCCCGGTGGTGGTGATCGGCCACCAGAAAGCGCGCGACGTCAAAGGCAAGATCAAGCGCAACTTCGGCATGCCGCGGCCGGAAGGCTACCGCAAGGCCCTGCGGCTGATGAAGCTGGCCGAGCGCTTCAGCCTGCCGCTGTTCACCTTCATCGACACCATGGGCGCCTACCCCGGCATCGATGCCGAGGAACGCGGCCAGAGCGAAGCCATCGCCCGCAACCTGCTGGAAATGGCCGAGCTGAAAACACCGATCATCTGCACCGTGATCGGCGAAGGCGGCTCCGGCGGCGCGCTCGCCATCGGCGTCGGTGACCGCACCATCATGCTGGAGTACTCCACCTACTCGGTGATCACCCCGGAAGGTTGCGCCTCGATCCTGTGGAAAAGCGCCGAGCGCGCCAAGGATGCCGCCGAAGCCCTGGGCCTGACCGCGCCGAAGCTGAAAGAACTTGGCCTGATCGACAAGGTCGTGCGTGAGCCCCTCGGCGGCGCCCACCGCAACCCGCGGCAGATGGCGCTGCGCCTGAAGCCGGTGCTGCTGAACCAGCTCGACGAACTCGCCGCCCTGCCCACCGCCAGCCTGCTGGAGCAGCGCTACCGGCGCCTGCGCGGCTACGGCGCCTTCAACGAGTAGCGCGCCGTGGCCAGCACGCACAAGCTTGCGGTCCTGATCGACGCTGACAATGCCAGCGCAAGCATCGTCGAAGGCCTGCTGGCCGAAATCGCCAAATACGGCACCGCCCACGTCAAGCGCATCTATGGCGACTGGACGCAACCCAACCTCGGCAGCTGGAAAGACGTGCTGCTGCGCCATTCGATCCAGCCAATCCAGCAGTTCCGCTACACCGTCGGCAAGAACGCCACCGATTCGGCAATGATCATCGACGCCATGGACTTGCTTTACGGCGGGCATTTCGACGGCTTCTGCATCGTCTCCAGCGACTCGGACTTCACCCGCCTGGCTTCGCGCATCCGCGAATCCGGCCTGATCGTCTACGGCTTCGGCGAACGCAAGACGCCAGCGCCGTTCGTCGCCGCCTGCGACAAGTTCATTTACACCGACGTCTTGAGCGGCAGCACGGAAACCGACACCAGCGCGCCAAAGCCCGCCAGCAGCAGCAAGGAACTGCGTGGCGACACCCGCCTGATGACGCTACTGCGCAACGCCATCGAGGATGCCTCCGGCGACGACGGCTGGGCCGCGCTCGGCGGCGTCGGCTCGCTGGTCAACAAGCAGTCACCCGACTTCGATCCACGCACGTACGGCTACGCCAAGCTCAGCGGCCTGATCAAGGGCATCGGCCTGTTCGAGCTGGAGGAGCGCCAGATCGGCAACAGCAAACACCTCTACGTGCGCGACTCACGCAGCCGCAAGTAAGGCAATGCGGCCAGCGCGCACCACGCCGCCGCACTCAGTCAACCCAGCGAAGGAACCTTGGTCATGCGGGTGTTTGTACTGCGGGCACGCGCCGCGCCAACCGACAGCGCCTTGTTGTTGCAGGGCGTCGGCACCACGTCGCACACCGAGATCCTCGCCCATGTACTGATGAACGCCATCTTCGTGGCGCAATCGCATCGCCCCGACGTCATCGTGCATCTGGTGCTGGAAAGTACCCGTGATTACTCGCGCACGATTCGCTTCGAATCCAATGCAGTGACCGGCTTCAGCGGCTTTCACGAAGCCGCCTGGCTCGGCAAGATCGCCACCGCACTGGATCACTCGCGCGGCATGGAAAAGGACACCAGCCGCGATGTCGAACCCGGCATCACGGTCAGCACCGTCAGCTTTGAACGGTTGGTGCAGGAACTGGCCCAGAACCACCCCTTGTTCGTGCTGGACAAGAAAGGCCAGCCACTGCGCGATGTCGCCCTCCCCGCCAAGCCCTGTTTCCTGCTCACCGACCACATCCCGATGCCGAAGAAAGCCTTCAACGGCCTCAAGCGACTGGGTACGCAAAAGCTCAGCCTCGGGCCAACGATGCTGTTCGCCTCGCAGTGCATCACGCTGATCCACAACGAACTTGACCTGCGGTCAGACTGAATCACCCTGCCGTGCAGGCATGTGCACCCATTGATCCCGTGCCACTGCTTGGCACGGTCCGGCGCCGGTTTGCGTATGCATGGGTATCGGCCGTGCACCTTGCACTGCCAGGAACCCAGGCAAACCTCCGGAGATCGCCATGCGCCACACCCTCTGTCCACGACACACGCCGCCCTCGCGTCGCGTACTGGCGGCCAGCCTTGCCCTGGTTCTGGGCCTGGGCGGTGTACTGGATGCCGCCGCCATGCCACCGGGCACGACCGCATCCGTCCGCATGCCGGGCGAGCACTCGCTCGAACTGCTCGCGTCCTTGCAACGCGCTCCCAGCGGCTGGCTGGAAAACGCCAGTGAGCAGGAACTCGCGCTGGCCATCGTGACCGGTGACGTCCCCAGCCATTGGTCGGCCAGCACCACTGCGACGGTACATCAGGTAAGCAACTGCAATGACAGCGGCGCGGGCTCTCTGCGTGCGGTAATCGCCAGTTCGAGCGTCGTGAGCGGCGATACGGTGTCGATCAAGGGGCTGGATTGCGATTTTGCCCTCGCCTCGCCCATCCCCATCGATCAGGACACCTTGACGATCGAAGGGGACGTGCTCGGCTATGGCGAGCTCGACTCCGTCATCACCGCCGCACCCGGCAACCAGAGCGGACTGTTGCGGCACAGCGGCACCGGCACCCTGTACCTGCGCTCGCTGCGGATCGAGGACGGCAAGAAGTACAAGAGCGACGACGACAAGTACGCGGCCGGTGCGTGCATCTCGTCCACCGGCAATGTGTCGCTGAGCTCAAGCCTGGTCAGGGGCTGCGTTGCCCGCAACAACGGCAGCGGCGGTGCGCGCGGCGGCGCGGTTGCCGCCGCCGGCGTGGTGACCCTGCTGCACAGCTCGGTCCTGGACAACGATGCCTACGTGCTGAACGGCCGGGCATTGGGTGGCGGCCTCTTCGCAGCCGGCGGAGTTGGCATGAAATACAGCACCCTGTGGGGCAACACGGCCTACGTGGCCGACGCCGGCAGCGGCGCCGGCTACGGTGGCGCGATCTATGCGGGCACGGACGGATTCAGCGGCAACAGCATCATCCAACGCTCGACCCTGGCGTTCAATTCCGCCGATTTCGCCGGCGCGCTGTATGTGCGGGAAGGATCAGTGGACATCAACACGACCACGATCCACGGCAACAAGAGCGCGCATTCGAACGCCATGAGCGGCGCCGTGATGCTGCTGGAACCCGTTTCCGCGCTGATCCGCAACTCAACCTTTACCCGCAACAAGAACCAGGGCGCCGTGCATCCGGGTGGCTTGGGTGTTCGCCTGCCGCACGGTACGGTGACGCTGGAAAGCAGCATTTTTTCCGGCAACACCGGTTTGGCCGGCCAGCCGAATGACCTCTTGAAGATCCCGAACAGCCCGGCGTTCGCCGGCAGCCACAATCTGATCGGTGAAGCCGGCGCCAGTCTGGTGCCGGCCGATACCATCCGCCAGATCAACACGCCAATGACCGATTTCAGCCAACACGGCGATACGTACGGCGCGATCCCGGCGGCCGGGAGCTGGGCCTTCAACCTCGGTGCCTTCGACGCCGGGCCGCTGGACCCCGAAACGGATCAGAGCGAGGCGCCGCGTCGGGTCGGTACCGGAGTGGACATTGGCGCACTGGAGAGCGACGCCCTGTTCATCGGCCGCTTCGAGGATCCGCCGCTGTACTGAACGCCTGGGAAAATCGCCCAGCGACAGCGACCGCCAGCAATTGCATTGCCTGCCGGTTCGCGCTGCAATGCGCCACGGGCAATGGCGGATGGCTGGCTGCGCATGAGCGTGGAGATTACCCAACTGGTCGAGGCAGTGGCCCGCGGCGACGCGAACGCACAGCGGGCGCTCTTCGAGCAGGTCTATGGCGAACTGAAAATGCTGGCCCGACGGCAGTTACGCGGTGGCAGGAGTCCGACCTTCGACACCACCGGGCTGGTCCACGACGCCTATCTCAAGTTGTCGGGTTCGGATTCACTTGGCCGTGGCGGGCGGCGGCACTTTTTTGCGCTGGCGGCCAAGGCCATGCGGCAGATCGTGATCGATCATGCCCGCGCCCGGCTTGCCGCCAAGCGCGGCGGTGGCGAAGTCCAGCACCTGCAACTGGATGAACTGCGCGATGCCTCCACCACGCAAATCGCACCGGACCGCTTGTTGCAACTTCACGCCGCCATGGACGAGCTGGAAAAGCGCTTGCCGCGCCTTTCGGAGTTGGTGGAAATGCGTTTGTTCGCTGGTCTTGAGCTGCGTGAAATCGCCGAACTTCAAGGCGTCAGCGAGCGCACCCTGAACCGGGACTGGCAGCAGGCGCGGGCCGTGCTCTACGCATCGATTTACCCCTGATCGCAGAGCCGACGTCATGCCAAGCCAGCGCATCGACGAAGTATTTGCCCGCGTACTCGACGTCGCCCCGGCCGCGCGCGCCGCCTGGCTTGATGTCGCCTGCGCCGGTGATGTGGCGTTGCGCAAAGGCGTTGAACGGCTATTGCATTACGCCGAACTTGGTGACGGCGTGCTGGAATCCGCCGCCGCCGACATTGCCGAGGTGCTGGATCAGGATGCCCCATGGCCCGCGCGGTTCGGCGTGTGGCGCGTCATCGATCGCCTGGGCGCCGGCGGCATGGGCGAGGTCTGGCTGGCCGAACGCGACGACGCCGGCTTCGTGCAGCAAGCGGCAATCAAGCAGGTGGCGTGGCCGACACCGGGCTTGCTGCGGCATTTTGAACGCGAACGCCGCATACTGGCGGGATTGCAGCACCCCGGCATCGCGCGCCTGATCGACGGCGGCACCGATGCCGAGGCCGGGCCCTTTCTGGCCATGGAGTACGTCAAGGGCCAGCGAATTGACGCCTGGGTCCGTGAGCGCCGTCTGGATGCGCGCGGCACGGTCCGCCTGCTGATACAGGTCTGTGAGGCGGTGCAGTACGCCCATCGCAACCTGGTGGTGCACTCGGACATCAAGCCATCGAACATCCTGATCGACGAAGGCGGCGTGGCGCGCCTGCTGGATTTCGGCATCGCGCGGGTTTTATCCGCCGATGACCGCGCCGAGACGCGCACGGCGGCACGGATCATGACGCCGGAGTACGCGGCACCGGAATTGCTCCGCAACGGCGACGTGACCACGGCGGTCGATGTCTACGCGCTCGGCGTTCTGGCCTACGAGCTGTTGGTCGGCAACAAGCCACGACAACCCCGTCCGGTGCTTGCGCCGGCTGCAAGCGTGGTGCCGGCGCCAAGCACAGCGATTTCCCGCAACGATCCGGGTTGCAAAGCCCGGCGCCGTGACCTGCATGGCGACCTCGATCGCATCGTGCTGACGGCCATGGCCGACGAACCGGAACGACGCTACGCCTCGGTGGATGCCATGACCAGCGATTTGCGTCGTTGGCTGGACGGCCTTGCCGTACAGGCGCGGGGCAACAGCCTGCCGTACCGGCTGCGCAAGTTCGCCGCCCGCAATCGGGTCGCGGTGGCCATCGCCGGCCTTTCCGTACTGGCCTTGATCGCCACCACCGGCATCAGCCTTGCGCTGGCGATCAAGGCCAATCGTCAGGCCGCCCGGGCCGAAGCGGTTCGCGCATTCCTCGTCGACGTGTTCGCCCGCGCCGACCCCACCGCCACGAACGGCGTGTTGTCCGCCCGCCAGCTGGTCGCCCAAAGCCAGCAGCGCCTGAGCGACATGAAAGCCGTCCCCGTCGACGTGCGCGCCGACCTGATGGTGATGCTGGGACAGTTCTACTGGAGCATTGCCGACTACCCGGATACGACGTCGATTCTTGAGGCGGTGCTCGCCATGGCCCGGCACGGAGGCATCTCCGCCAGCGTGCACGCGCGCGCGCTGGTCGCACTGGCCGCTTCGGAACGTGATCGCCGGCTGGATGCCGACGCCTGGGCGCATCTGGATCAGGCCGTCGCTCTGCTGGCCAATTCACCCAACGGCGAAATCGCTGCCGCCGCACAACGGGTCCGATCCGGGCTGCTGTTTTGGCACGACGGCGCGAACGTTGCACAAGCCTCCCTGGCCACTCAAATCAAGGCCGATGCCCAGCGCTTCGGCAACAACAGCATTGCCGTCATCGACGCCATGATCTCGCGCGCCACGGCTCTGCGCGCATTGGCGCGCTACCACGAAGCCGAGGCGATGGCGGCGGGCGCGGCCAGCCGCGCGGCGGCCCGGTTCGATTCCGGCAAGCGATCACGCTATGCCTTGGCGATGGATGTCCTCGGCAGCATCCGCACCGCTCACGGCGACTACGCCGGCGCGGAGACGGCGTTCCAGCATTCCCGCGAGATGGTCATCAACTTGTGGGGACCAGACAATGTCCGCACAGCCATCACCGAATCGCAGTTGCATGGGCTTGACGTTCTGCGTGGCAACGTCGCTGCGATACTGCCGACACTGCGCCGCGACATCAAACGCACCGGCAAGCTGCGCAGCCAGCGCGCCGACTTGTCGAACAGTGCGCTGCGCACACTCGGCGACGCCTGCCTCGCGCTGGGGCGATTCGCGGAGGCGGAAGCCAGCTACCGCGGCCTTGCCGGAGCCACCGGCCGGGACACCCCAGCCAATGCCCAAGCGACGCCCGTGGTCAGCCAGTATGGATTGGCGCAAGCACTTGCGTGGCAGAGCCGGGAGGGTGAAACCGACGCAGCCTTCAAGGCCGAACTGGCATTGCCGAACAGGCACCCGGCCGATGCCTCGCGGCGACTGGCGCGTGCCCATGCGGCCTATGCGGATTTTCTGCGCCGCCGCGGCCGTGTCGATGCGGCACTGGATGAAGCGCGGCAGGCGGTCACACTGCTTGTCTCTGGTGAAGACGACCCGGAACGGGCGCAAGCCCTTGCCAGCCTGGCACAGGCGGAACTGACTGCCGGCAACGTCGGTGCCGCTCGCCAGCACGCTACCCAGGCCGTAGCCGTGGCGCGCCGCGTTCTACCCGCCCGGAACTGGCAGCTGGCGCCAACTTTGCACGCCCTGGCGGCGACCGAACTCGCATCGGGGACGCCCAAGCAAGCCGCCGCCTTGGCGCGGGAAGCGCTGGCCACCGGCAGCCCGCCCATGCCGGCCGGTGATCCCCGCGTGCTTGAATGGCGCGCCCTTCTGGCAAAGGCGGAAGCACAGCAACCATAGTCGCGCCGCGGTGAGGCCATCGCGGCAGAAAACCTTTGCATCGCTTGTCGGTTTTCCACCGCGTTTGCGTATGGGCAGGGGCAATCGGCCTGATTGCAAGAATGGAAGGGTCCAGCTCATGAAAACGACGTTGATATTGGCGGCGCTGGCGGGTCTTGGCGCCTGCGCCGCGGCATTCGCGTTTGGTCCGCCCGCCGGCAGCGCCCCGCCAACCGTCGGCAACGCGGTGGCGACGCTTGCTGGTGGCGAAGCCATGGATGCCGAACAGCAGGCACGCATCGACATCGGCTTTGCCAGCTCACCGGTCGCAGTCGATCTTGAGGGCAAGAACCCGCGCCTGGTCGGCCTCGGCAGCTATCTGGTCAATATCGCCGGCGCCTGCATCGACTGCCATACCGCGCCGACGTATGCGCCCGGAGGCGACCCGTTTCTGGGCCAGCCGATGCAAATCAACACGGCCAACTATCTGGCCGGCGGCAAGGCCTTCGGGCCCTTCACCTCGCGCAACCTGACACCGAATCTGGTCAACGGCCTGCCGGGTGGTCGCACGCTGGATGACTTCATGCAGGCCATGCGCGAAGGCCACGATTTCGACTGCGTTCCCGGCGGCCCGGTGCCCGGCTGTCCGATCATGCAGGTGATGCCGTGGCCCTACCACGCGCAGATGAACGACAACGATCTCAAAGCCATCTATGCCTATCTCGGCGCCATTCCCCATGCGGAACCGGCCAGCAGCGGCAGCAGCGGAGGCCGGCCATGAAAACGCTTACCACGCGGTTGCTGCTTTGCCTTGCGGTGCTGCCACTTGCCTCCGGTCTCAAGGCCGCCAACGCGCCCAGTCACGACGACACCGTCTTCTACAACGGCTTCGGGCAATCGCCCGAACTGGACCTGGCGTTTCAGGGGCTGGCCATCGCGCCGGTGTCGCTGAACCTGGACGGCCTCGATCCACTGCGAGTCGGCACCGGCAGCTATCTGGTCAACAGCATCGGCGCTTGCAGTGAGTGCCATACCAATCCGACCTTCGCCGCAGGCCACAATCCGTTCATGCACCAGCCCATGCAGATCAATGCCGACAACTACCTCGCTGGCGGCAAGGCCTTCGGGCCATTCCTGTCCCGCAACATCACCCCCGACCCGATCACCGGCCTGCCCGCCGGACTGACCTACACGCAATTCCGGGACGCCATGCAACTCGGCACCGACTTCAAATGCACACCCACGCCAATGACGCCCTGCATGCTGTTGCAGGTGATGCCGTGGCCAGCCTACAAGGCCTTCAGCGAGCACGACCTCGAAGCAATCTACGAATACCTTGAGGCCATACCGCATGCCGAGCCGGGAAGTTGATACGGATGCCCCGATGATGGCGGCTGCTGTTGCGCCGTTCTGATTCCGTGTCGCCGAGTCTGTGCCCGCGCCCGACTCGGCGCCTGGAAACATCCACGAGCGCCCTTTTTGCATTCGCGGTTTGTGCCGCCACGATGTGGTGATAAGGTGTCTTGCAGTACGGTTTGTGGCAAGCCCCCCGGCACAACGGCGCAAGCACGATGGACGACGACATCACCCGGCTGGTCGAAGCGGTGGCAGCAGGCGACGCGCAGGCCTATGAAAAACTCTTTGCCACCGTCTACACGGAACTGAAGCGCGTCGCCCGCCATCAATTGCGTGGCATCGCCAGCCCCACGCTCGACACCACCGGATTGGTGCATGACGTCTATCTCAAGCTGTCCTGTCCGGAAGCGCTGACACTCAGCAGCCGCAAGCATTTCTTCGCACTGGCTGCCAAGGCCATGCGTCAGATCGTGATCGACCATGCACGGGCGCAGGTGACCAACAAACGCAGCGGCAAGGCACATGCGGTATCGATCGACGAAGCATCGAGCCTTCAGGCCGAACAAATGGCCCCGGATCAACTGCTCAACCTCGACCGCGAACTGAGCCGCCTCGGCGAGGCGCATCCACGGCTCGCCTCCCTGATCGAGCTGCGCTTCTTTGCCGGCCTCGAACTCGAACAGATCGCCGCAATGCAGCAAGTCAGCGAACGCACACTCAACCGCGACTGGCGCCGCGCCAGAGCCGAGCTGTACGCCGCCCTTTACGACTGATCGGGAGCTTGCCATGAACGCATCGCGCCTGGATGAACTGTTCGATGCCGCGCAAGACATCCCCTTGCAAAAGCGCGCCGCATGGCTGGACGAATCCTGTGGCAACGACATGGAACTACGCCACGCGCTGGAGCGCCTGCTGGCCGCCGATGCCCACCCCGGCGGGGTGTTGGAATCCGCCGCGACGCTGCTGACCGAGGTAATGGTCGAGAGCACAGCGACACCGAGCGCCTTCGGCGTATGGCAAGTACAAGGATCGCTCGGCGCCGGCGGCATGGGCGCGGTGTGGCTGGCCGAGCGCGACGACGCCGGCTTCGTGCAGCGCGCGGCGATCAAGCAGGTGGCGTATCCGACCCCGGGCCTGTTGCAGCGCTTCGAACGCGAGCGGCAGATTCTGGCGCGGCTGGAACACCCCGGCATCGCGCGGCTGATCGATGGTGGCGTGGACGACGCCGGATGCCCGTACCTGGCGATGGAATACGTCGAAGGCCAGCGCATCGACCAGTGGGCACGCGAACACACGCTCGACGTGCGTGCCACGGTGAAGCTGCTGCTGCACGTGTGCGACACCGTGCAATACGCGCACCGCAACCTGGTGGTGCACTCGGACATCAAGCCATCCAACATTCTGGTCGGCGCAGACGGCAAGCCGCGACTGCTGGATTTCGGCATTGCCAAAGTCATCAGCGAACAGGCGGGCCCCGACACGCAAACGGCAGCGCGGCTGATGACGCCCGACTACGCCGCACCGGAATGGCTGGCCGGGGCACCGGCGACCACGGCGGTGGACGTCTACGCGCTGGGCGTGCTGGCCTACGAACTGCTGGCCGGAAACAAGCCGTACCGGCTGGGGCGCGGCGGCATGGCGACCAGCGAGCTGGCCGACACCACGGCCACCGCGCCGAGTGCGGCGGTGCAAGCGAACCGCCCCGACGCGCGCCGCCGCAAGAAACTGCTGCACGGCGACCTCGACCGCATCGTGCTGACGGCGATGGCCGCCGACCCGGCACGGCGCTACGCCACGGTCGCGGCGCTGGCGACGGATCTCGACCACTGGCTGGATGGCAAGCCGGTCGCCGCACGCGGTGACGGCGCACTGTACCGGCTGCGCAAGTTCGTGGCGCGCAACCGGGTTGCGACAGCGACAGTGATCATTGCCGTCCTCGCGCTGCTTGGCGCCACCGCCTACAGCCTGCGGCAGACGCAGCTGGCGCGCCAACAAGCAATGCGGGCAGAGGCGGTGCGAAACTTTCTCGATAACACCTTTGCGCAGATGGAGCCCGTCAGCAACCACGGCAAGACGGTCAGCTTGCATGACCTGCTTGGGCACAGCGAACGGCGTTTGGCAAAATCCAGCGACATGCCGTTGCAGGTGCGTGTCGATCTCACCACGATGATTGGAAAGTTGTATTGGAATCTCGCCGACAACGCCAACAGCGAACGCGCACTGAGGGCGGCGGTGGCCTTGGCCGACAACAGCGTTCCCGCCGATATCCGTGCCCAGTCACTGCTGGCCCTGGCCATCGTGGAACACGACCGCGGGGAAACCGATAGCGCCTTTCATCACGCATCGCTGGCGCACCAGCTGGCTCGCCGCAGCGCTGCAACAGACCACACCTTGGCCGACGCGGCACAACGCAAACTGGCTTCGATGGCCATTGCCCACGAAGGCGCGCGCCGAGCCGTGCCGCTATTGCGCGCCCAGCTGGCCAGCGACCGCGCACGTCACGGCGACAGCCAACAAACAATCGACGACCTCACCATGCTGGGACGTGCGCTCGACATCATGGCGCGTTACGTCGAGTCGGAGATCACGCTGACCGAGGCGGTGGCGATGGCGCGGCGCGAGGGTGGCAGTTATCGGTCAAGACTGGGGCTGGCGCTCGATCTGCTCGGCATCACGCAACTGCATCGGGGCAACTATGCAGCCGCAGAGCAGACGTTCACCGAGGCCGGCGCAGTGACCGGCGGGCTGTGGGGTGAAAATAACGTTCGCGCCAGTATCACGCGCCAGCAGGCCTTGATGGCCACTGCCCTGCAGGGCCGATTCGCCCACGCCTTGCCGAAGGCCATGGCAGTGCGCGATGAAGCGGAAGGGATGGTCCAGTCCCGCCCCGACCATCTTGCGTCGAGTTGGCGTTTGCTGGGCGACATCCGGCGTGGGCTGGGGCAACTGCAGGCAGCGGAGGCGGCCTACCGACAGGCCGTATCGATGTGGGAAAAAGTCCCGCAAGGTGACCGCTCGGATGGCATCGCTGCAACGTGGTCCGCGCTGTCGGCCGTGCTGTGTCTGCAGGGCCGGCTTGCCGATGCCGAGCACGCGGCACACCAGGCGATTGCCGCCGATCAGCACGCCGTATCCGACGCGGTGCCGTGGCTGGCACGCGACCTTGCCCAACTCGCCGAGGTGCTGCGCCGCGAGAACCGCTTCCCGGAAGCGCTGAAGCAGGCGCAGAGCGCCGCCGCCGAACTACCCGCCGAGGCCGGTAGCCTGTCGCCACAAACGGTGCGGGTTCAAGCACAACTGGCGCAGGCATTGCTGGACGACAAGCAGAATGCCGCAGCGCTGAAGCAGGCCTGCAAGGCGGTTGCAACGGCACGCAAGGTGCTGGCCAATGACAACTGGCAGAACGCGGCGGTGCTGCTGACCTTGGCACGGGCTCAACTGGCAGTGGGACGGACGACGGATGCAGTCAGCACGGCGCAGCGTGCGCTGACACTGCGCACGCCACGGCTTCCCAGCACCGATCCGCGCGTGCGCGAAATTCAGGCCGTGCTGGAAAAGGCCAGCCGGGCGGAGGACCACGCAGGCGCCGGCTGAAGCCGTCGAACATGTCGCCTTGCCATCGATTCCGCGTATGTATCGATGAACCCGATGGAGTGTCGGCGATGACTCGTTTCGATTGCAGTGGTGACAGGCCCGGCATTTGCGGTGTGGCCGGTCCCGGTCGATGGCTGCTCGCACTGGCTATGCTGTTGCTTGCCGGTTCCGCATGGGCTGCAAGCGGCGAAGGCATTGCCGGCATGGCCGCGACCGAGGTGGTGGCCGGCGGCAATCACACCTGTGCCATCACCGGCAAGGGTGACGTGAAATGTTGGGGCGACAATACCTGGGGCCAACTTGGCAACGGTTCCACCAGCGACAGCGACGTACCGGTGGACACCGGCGGATTCAGCGAAGCGGCGCAACTCGCCCTGGGGCTGGATTTCACTTGCGTGCTGGAGGGGAACGGCGATGTGGCCTGCTGGGGCCACAACCATCTGGGCCAACTGGGTGTGGGGAACACCATCGACCGGCACAGCTTGCAGACGATCCCTGGACTGCATTACGCCGTCGCCATTGCAGCCGGTGGCTATCACGCCTGCGCGTTGCTGGAAAACGGCGCGGTCAAGTGCTGGGGCAACAACACCTTCGGTGAAGTGGGAGACGGCAGCAGCGGCAACGTCCACACCAGCCCGGTGGGCGTGGTCGGGCTGGATCACGGCATCGTGGCGATTTCACTCGGCTACAACCACAGTTGTGCGCTGCGCGAAGATGGCAAGGTACTGTGCTGGGGCCGCAATGCCGACGGCCAGCTTGGCGCAGGCGACAATCTCGATCGAAGCTCGCCGGCGGCGGTTTCGTTGCCAACCAAGGTGGCACAAGTCGGCGCCGGCGCCTATCACACCTGCGCCCGCACCACGCACGGTGCCGCCTATTGCTGGGGCGACGGGCTCGATGGCGAGCTCGGCAACGGCGGCACCAGCAGCAGCAACCTGCCGCAACTGGTCAGTGGCTTGGATCATGGCGTCGTTACGCTCTACGGTGGCAGCTACCACACCTGCGCGGTGGATGCGGCCGGTTCGGCAAGCTGCTGGGGCGAGAACGGCGATGGCCAGCTCGCCATCAACACCTACGACGACGCGACGACACCGCAAGCCGTGCAGCACTTTCCGCGCCCGATTATCTCGATGGCCATTGGTGATGGGCATGGCTGCGCCGCCGACACCGTGGGCGCGGTGATGTGCTGGGGCCGCGACAGCGACGGCCAACTCGGCAACGGCAAACACCCGTGGCTTTCCGGGCCGACGCCGTACGACGTCGTTGGCTTCATGCGGCTCGACGTGGCGTCGGTGTCTGCGAGCGACATGGAAACCTGCGTGCTGACCACGACGGGAAGTGTGGCATGCTGGGGTTACAACGTGCTGGGCCAACTCGGCGACAAATCCACCACCAGCCGCAGCGTCCCCGTGCACCCCTATGCCCTGGGTTACGTGTTGCCCGGACTCCACGCCACGGCCATCAGCGTCGGCGGTAACTTCGCGTGCGCCGTCCTGACCGATGGTCACGCCTGGTGTTGGGGAAGCGACTACTACGGCGAATTGGGCGACGGCGTCAGCGGCACACATCGTGATTCCCCGGTACAAGTGAAAGACCTCGGCGGCATTGTCGATATTTCCGCAGGTTTCCAACACACCTGTGCCCTGATCAGCGGCGGCAGCGTCAAGTGCTGGGGCTACAACGCGTACGGCCAGCTTGGCGACGGCACCACGACGGACAGCCTCAGCCCGATCGAGGTGATCGGCATCAGCAATGCGATCGCGGTCGATGCCGGCACCAACCACAGCTGTGCGCTGCTGGCGTCAGGCAGCGTGAAGTGTTGGGGCTTGAATAGTGCAGGACAACTTGGCGACGGCACCACGACCGATCGGCACTCGCCCGTCGCCGTGGGCAGCCTTGCCGACATCACGCAAATCTCGGCGGGTTCCGATTTCACCTGCGCCGTGCAGGCGTCGGGCAAGGCCTATTGCTGGGGTGCCGGCTCCGAAGGCCGGCTTGGCAACGGCAGTACCGACAATCAATCGACGCCGGTGCCGGTTTCGGGACTGAGCACTGTCTCGGCCATCGCCGCCGACAGTTGGTCGCACGCTTGCGCGCTGGTCACCGGTGGCGCGGTGGAATGCTGGGGCGACAGCGCTTATGGTGGTCTCGGCAACGGCAGCTCCCACACCTACAGCGCGCTGCCCGTCGATGTTTCCAACCTGCACAGCGGCGCCATCGCCGTTGCGGTGGGTGCGTTGCACAGTTGCGCCTTGCAGGACACCGGCACGCTCAAGTGCTGGGGGTTCAACTTCTATGGCCAGCTCGGTGACGGCACCGAGCACGACGAATACGGCCCGGTTCCTGCCGTGTTCCGGGGCCAGTCGATTGACACGCAATTGCCCACCCGCCTTGGCCCCTTCGCTTCGGTGGCATTGAACGGCACATCCGGCAGCGGGCGCCTGCTTCGCTACGAGACCTGGAGCCCGGATATCTGCGTCACCGGAGGCACCAATGTACTCGACGTCTATTGGACCAGTGCTGCAACCGGCCTGTGCGGGGTTCGCGCAGTGGAGCAATCCGGTGGCCCGATGGGCAACTCCGATTTCGCCGCCGCCCCGCAGCAACGGCAACTGATCCGCGTCGGCGACGGCATCTTCGACGACGCGTTCGAGTGAGCTGATTGACGCTTCGCAGTCAATCAGGCGGAAGCTTGACGCGTTCCAATCGCGGAGGTGCTGGCGAAGAAAGGATGTCGCCCGGGCTTCAATTTCCCGTTTGTGGAAGTAGGGCAAGTCAATGGAGTCCGCCGATGATCCACTTCAATCCCGATCGCAACAT
>DASSXP010000182.1:0-3447 GCA_035703755.1 Rhodanobacteraceae bacterium
GGTGCGCGACCGTCGCGCCGGCGTGTCGGCTTATTACCGTTTGAATGGCGATGCCGGCAGTGACATCGATGGGCTGCTGGCGGTGATCGCCGAAAGCATCGATGACGCCTTGCTGGATGAAGACCGCCAGCGCCTGCCCGACATTCTGGCGCAACGCGCCCGCGAGCAAGGCTGGGCCGATTCGGTGGCCGGCGACATGGAGCGCCATTACTCGCCCGGGCGTACCTGGGAAACCCTGGCCCGCGCGTTGCTGCAATTGCTCGAAACCGGGGAGGTGCTGGACATCGCCTCCGGCGACGGCGTGCTGGCGGAGCTGCTGGCGCCACACGCGCGCCAGGTCGTCTGCGTCGATTCCAGCGAGCGCGTGGTGGCCGCCGCACAGGCGCGACTGAAACCGTTCCGCAACGTCGCGGTGGTGCGCGGCGACATGCACGCGCTCGATCTCGGCTCGCGCCGCTTCGACCTGGTGCTGTTGATGCATGCCCTCACCTACACCGAGCGGCCGGCACAGGTGATCGCCGAAGCCGCCAAGGTGCTGAAGCCCGGCGGACGCCTGCTGGCCGTCACCCTCGCCCGCCATGCCCACGCCGCCGCGGTGCAGCCGTTTGACCACCGCAACCACGGCTTCAAGCCGGCCGAACTGACCCAGCTCGCGCGCAAGGCCGGGCTGGCCGTGCAGCACTGCCAGCGCCTGACCCGCGAGCGCAAACCGCCCCATTTCGAAGTCTTGAGCCTGTTGGCGACCAAACCATGAAAACCCTAGCCTGGCTGAACCCCGCCCGCGTGGCCCAACTCGAGGCGCTGCTTGCGCGCCGCATTCTGACCCTCGACGGTGCCATGGGCACCATGCTGCAACAGCACGCGCTCGATGAAGCGGGTTTCCGCGGCACGCGTTTTGCGCACGGCTGCGACAGCGCGCATCCACACAGCCACGTCGGCGAGCACGCCGATGCACACGGCTGCGAGCGCGACCTCAAGGGCGACAACGACCTCTTGGTGCTGACCCACCCGGAAATCATCCGTGACGTGCACGCCGCCTATCTCGCCGCCGGCGCCGACATGGTCGAAACCAACACCTTCAACTCGACCTCGCTCAGCCAGGCCGATTACGCGCTGGAACACCTGGTGCGCGAATTGAACCGCGAAGGCGCGCGCCTCGCCCGCCAGGCCTGTGACGCCGCCGAACAGGCCGACCCGGCGCGGCCACGGTTCGCCATTGGCGTGCTCGGCCCGACCAGCCGCACCGCCTCGCTGTCGCCCGACGTCAACAATCCCGGCTTTCGCAATGTCGAATACCTGGAACTGGAGGACGCCTACGCCGACGCCACCCACGGCCTGATCGAAGGCGGCGCCGACATTGTGATGGTGGAGACCATCTTCGACACCTTGAACGCCAAGGCGGCCTTGTCCGGCATCGCCCGCGTATTCGATGACGTCGGCGCACGCTTGCCACTGATGATCTCCGGCACCATCACCGACCGCTCCGGCCGCACCCTGTCCGGCCAAACCGCCGAGGCGTTCTGGTATTCGGTGGCGCACGCGCAACCGCTGTCCATCGGCCTCAATTGCGCGCTCGGCGCCAAGGATCTGCGCGAGCACATCGAAGCGCTGTCGCGAGTTGCCACCTGCCGCATCAGCGCGCACCCCAACGCCGGCCTGCCGAACGAGTTGGGCGGCTACGACGAAACCCCGGAAGAAATGGCCGAGACGCTGGGCGAATTCGCCCGCGACGGCCTGCTCAACATCGTCGGCGGCTGCTGCGGTACCACGCCGGAGCACATTCGCGCCATCGCCGCCGCGGTAGCCAGGCATCCGCCGCGCCGCGCCCCCGAACTCGCCAGCCAAGCCGCCTGAAACGCACCACATCGATACCATGAGCACACTGCCCCGCCACACCCGTCTGTCCGGCCTCGAACCGCTGGTCATCACCCCCGAGACCCTGTTCATCAACGTGGGTGAGCGCACCAACGTCACCGGCTCGGCCAAGTTCAAGAAGCTGATCAAGGAAGACCGCTACGACGAGGCGGTGGAAGTCGCGCGCCAGCAGGTCGAGAGCGGCGCGCAGATCCTCGACGTCAACATGGACGAAGGCCTGCTTGACGCCAAGGCGGCAATGGTCAAGTTCCTGCGCCTGATCGCCGCCGAGCCCGACATCGCCAGGATTCCGGTGATGGTGGATTCGTCCAAGTGGGAAGTGATCGAAGCCGGTCTGCAATGCCTGCAAGGCAAGGGCGTGGTCAATTCGATTTCGCTCAAGGAAGGCGAAGCCGAATTCCTCGATCACGCGCGCAAGATCCTGCGTTACGGCGCTGCCACCGTGGTGATGGCGTTCGACGAGCAAGGCCAGGCCGACAGCGTCGAACGGCGGCTGGAAATCTGCGACCGCTCCTACAAACTGCTGACCGAGGAAGTCGGTTTTCCGCCCGAAGACATCTTCTTCGACCACAACATCTTCCCCATCGGCACCGGCATTGAGGAACACGCCGACAACGCGGTCAACTACATCGAAGCCACCCGCATCCTCAAGCAGCGTTATCCCGCTTCGCACATTTCCGGCGGCGTCTCCAACGTGTCGTTCTCGTTCCGCGGCAACGACCGCGTGCGCGAAGCGATCCACTGCGTGTTCCTGTACCACGCGATCCGCGCCGGCATGGACATGGGGATCGTCAACGCCGGCCAGCTTGGCATTTACGACGAGCTCGATCCGCTGTTGCGCGAACGGGTCGAAGACGTGGTGCTGAACCGGCGCCCGGACGCCACCGAGAGGCTGATGGAAATCGCCGGCAACTACAGCAAAGGCAGCAAGGAAGACGTCGCTACCGACAAACTCGCCTGGCGCAGCCTGCCGCTGACCAAGCGGCTGGAATACGCGCTGGTGCACGGCATCGACCAGTTTGTCACCGAAGACACCGAGGAAGTGCGCAAAACTGCCAAGCGCACGCTGGACGTGATCGAAGGCCCGCTGATGGACGGCATGAACGTGGTCGGCGACCTGTTCGGCGCCGGCAAGATGTTCCTGCCGCAGGTGGTCAAATCCGCCCGCGTGATGAAAAAAGCCGTGGCCTACCTGCTGCCCTTCATGGAGGAAGAAAAGCGCTTGAGCGGCGTCACCAGCAAGTCCAACGGCAAGATCGTGATGGCCACCGTCAAGGGCGACGTGCACGACATCGGCAAGAACATCGTCGGCGTGGTGCTGGCCTGCAACAACTTCGAAGTGATCGACCTCGGCGTGATGGTGCCGGCGCAGAAGATCCTCGACACCGCGATCAAGGAAAACGCCGACATGATCGGCGTCTCCGGCCTGATCACCCCGTCACTGGAAGAAATGGTGCATGTGGCCAAGGAAATGCGGCGACAGAACTTTCAGATCCCGCTGTTGATCGGCGGCGCCACCACGTCGCGCGCGCACACCGCGCTGAAGATCGAACCCAACTACGAGACCGCCTG
>DASSXP010000201.1:0-4552 GCA_035703755.1 Rhodanobacteraceae bacterium
CTGCAAGAGCGCGTCTTTGCCGAGCTCAACCTCAAGAAACCACTGCCACCACGCCAAAAAGCCCTGTTGTAGTCCACGTTTTTGAGCTGCGCCTCAATGCGATCAAAGGCTTACGCGATTAACTGTCGAACTCGGGCGCGCCGGCCGCGCCGCCGACGCGCTGGCCGTGTGCCAGCGATACCCCGACGATCTTGCCGCGATGCAATACAACCACGCCCTGGTGCTGTATGCCTTGAATGAACGCGACAAGGCCCTGACAGCCTTGCAGAGTGCCGTGGACGATTCCCCAAAACTACTGGCGTGGCTGCTCAAAGACAAACCCCGGCCGCCGCGGCTCGACCCCATTGGATTCACGCTTGGTGGCGACGACGAAGCGTGGTTCTACCGGCAGGAAACCCTGTCGCTGTGGGAGCAGTTGGGCGCGCTGGATTGGCTGCGGAGCTGCGCCAAGGCAATCAAGCGGCGGAAATAGGCACCAAGCGCTTGCCGCGTGGCGCAAGCCGGGAGTGGCGCTTATCGTTCCCTGACGTACCGGATCACAGCTGGTTTAGCGCGTCCCGGCTCAATATGCTGAACTGGCTTTTGGGAATCCGCACAACCGTGCTGGATCCACCCAGCATGTTGGTGCCGCCACCTTGCTGGTTCCACGAGGCATACGACGCCAGCCGGTCGAACGGAATGAACCACCACTGCTTGAGCGCGCGCGTCTCCGTGTCGGTGATCTCGCGCACCACGAACAGTGAGTGGAGATTGCCGCGCTTGGCGGCGTAAAAGGCCAGTTTCACGAACGGGCCGACATCAATGCCGAAGTACTCGCCCAATTTGTTGTCGAAGGCGGCGGTCTTTTCCTTGATTTCCAGTGGGTACGTTCGCTCGTTGCCCCACAGGATGCCATCCACATCCGACACTTCGGCGGTAAAAGGAGTGCAAACCGATACCCGCAGATGCTCTTTAAGAAACTCCTCGGTGATGCAGGAGTCCGGGATGCGTGACGTGTCGGTGTTGTAGCGAAGATAATTGTAGGCACGGGTGCGCGCTTGCAGGTACGGCGTCAAGGCCGCATCCAGCGGTTGCCATGCTTCGTCGGCCGGTGTGCCGAGACGCAAGGCCTGCCAGCGGAACGACGCCGGGTCGGATGCGTCCGCAATCTGCAGTGAGCAGAAAAAGCTGCGGATGCCGATCTGGTGAAACGTGGAGCAAATGGTATGCAGGCCGCGGCTCGGCTCCGTCAGTGGGCGCCCGGCGGCAAGTCGGGAAATATCGCTGCACACTTCGGGGAACAAGGCGACGGTTTCGGAGCCAAATTTTGCGATGCCGCGCGGCTCAGCGAACACGCATGGCGGCGTGACGCGCGGTGCCGACTTGATCGAGCGGACGTGAGCGTGGAACGCGTCGCGCAACCGCATCCGCTGTCGGCGATTCTGCTCGCCGTGCGACGTGACAGTTTGTGCTTGGGATACATAAACGCGCAGTGATGGCGCCGTTACGCGGCCGGGCTCGCACGTTCGCACGCTCATTTACAGTGCCTCGCCTAGCCGCAACATGGTTGCTCGGTGGTGACCGATGAATGCCGCACTCGGCGCGAATCGTTCCGGCATTTCGATGCACTGTCCATCGATCGCGTGGAAGACCTGCTGCACAAAGCGATCCTTGCTTGCCCGAAGCTGTGAAGAGAGCAAGACTCGCCGCTGGTCAGTCAGCGAGAACAAATAGCTGTCGAATGCTTTGTCGTGGATGGCCGAGAGACACAGACCGTTGCTTGGATTAAGACGATTGGCCTTATCGTCGCGCCATGGGATGATGTGGCTGGCGACAAGCAGGCGAGAGTCGCTGACGCCTGAAATGCAGCATCGTCCTCGATAGCTTGCGAGCACTGCATGTCGGAAAAATCGCTGCTTTACGCGCTGCTGCACGATTGCATTGCGCGTCTCGCCCGTGTAGTCGTCCAAAATATAGTCATCGAGCGATTCGTCCGGTGCTACAGGTGTCACGTCATGTGTGTGGCGTAAGAACTGACGTAACTGTGCGCATTCAATCGTCAATCGTTCCCAATCAGCGTGAAATTCGTCCCATACTTCGCGATCCAGCCCAGAGGCGTTTCCCAGCCCCGCCCTGCCGCTTGCTTTCACCACCGGATCGATACTGGCAATGTTCAAGCACTTCATCGCCACCGCATCCGGCGTGCGGTGCAACAGATTTGCGAGCTCGATGATGTTTTTGTTGCGACCGTCCAGCCTGCCAAACGGCGTTTGGCAGTAGAGTTCGAATGCGAGCTTGGTCTGTTCTGGCGTCCAGCGTCCCGTGCTCGGGAAGGACTTGCTCGAAACCTCTGTAACCTTACCCATGAGCGTCTCCTCGCCGGCGCGTAGCTTCGGAATGACGCACTGTGCAACAGCTTTGATCATCGGCACAACTGCTGCCTCGGCCAGCAGTTTGTACGCCTGCGTATCGCTCACCGGGATCACGAACGTATCCGGCAGGCCCATCAGCCGCGCGCATTCACGCGGGGTCAGTCGGCGCGGCCGTTTGCGCGGGCCCTGGGCGACGAGGATTTCCGAGCCGTCCTTGTAGTAGCGCGCGGACAGGGTGCGCGTCACGCTGTCGCCGTTGACCAGCCCGAAGCCGAAGCCGTTGCCGGCGGCGCGGTGTTTGGCGGCGTAGTTTTGCAGGTATTCCCAAAGCCTTGGTGTCAGCGTGTAACGGGCATCCACCTTGGCCTTGCTGCCGGTGGTGTAGTGCGGTTCCGTGGTTTCGCTGCCGTCCTGTGGGTGCAGGATGGAATGCAGTCGCGGGCCTTGCTTGGGCAGTTGCAGGTCATCCCACGAGAAGTCGGTGGCGTCACGGAAGCCGACGATCAGGATGCGCTCGCGGTGTTGCGGCACGAAATGCTGGCCGTCGATCACCTTGCAGTGGATGTGATAGCCGAGTTCATCTTCCAGCACTTTCTTGATCACGCGGAAGGTGTTGCCCTTGTCGTGGCTGACGAGGTTTTTCACGTTCTCCAGCAGAAAGGCCTTCGGCTGCTTGGCCTTGAGGATGCGCGCCACATCGAAAAACAAGGTGCCTTGGGCTTCATCGGCGAAACCGTGTTTGCGGCCGAGCGAATTCTTCTTGGACACGCCGGCAATGCTGAACGGCTGGCAGGGAAAACCGGCCAGCAGCACGTCGTGGGCGGGTACGTCGTTCTCATCCACTTGGGTGATGTCGCCGACCATGAGGTGGGTCGACTCGGGGAAGTTGGCGAGATAGGTCTTCTGCGCGTATGGGTTCCACTCGCTGGTGAACACGCAGCGCCCGCCATGGGCCTCGAAGCCCATGCGGATGCCGCCAATGCCGGCGAACAGGTCGATGAAGGTGAACGCCGCGTGCTTGCGGCCTGATTCCTGCGCCAGCGGCAGCAGGCGCTGGCGGATTGCATCGGCGAGGTAGGGATTGGGTTCGGTTTCACCGATTTCCCAGCGCCGCAGCGTGCGCACACTGACGCCCAGTTGCTCGGCCAGTTCACGCTGGTTGTAGCGGCCGCGCAGGCTGGCCAGCAGGTGGCGGGGGTTTTCCATGGCCATCAACTCATCGGGATCAATATCGGACAGTGTGTCCTCATTATGTCCCCATTGCAAGATGTTTTTTGCTCCAGACAGCGGCGCTGGTGCGGATGCCAATGGTCGCGCGTGGATTCCGGGTTCTGCCCCGGGTCGAGTTCGGGGCAGGCGCTTCGGTCGCGCCGGAATGCCGTCGCGCGGGCGACTGGGGTTCAACGTCTGTCAGGTTCCGGCATGCGTGTTGGCGGGTGGGAGAATGTAACGCGAACGCGCAGGCCGGGGCCGTGGGGCGGGTCCAGCAACTCGATTTTTGCGGCGTGCAGTTCGGCGGCGCGTTGCACGATGGACAGGCCCAAGCCGTAACCATCGCCACGCGCGCTGGATTCGCGGTGGAAGCGGGTGAAAACTTCTGCGCGACGCGCCATGGGAATGCCGGGGCCGTCGTCGCTGACATCGATTGTCGCGCTGTCGCTGCGGGTGCCGACTGACACGGCGACGTGACCGCCGGCGTCCACGTGGCGCAGTGAGTTTTCGATCAGGTTGCGCAGCAGTGCCGCAAGCCCGGCCGGAAAGCCGTCGATCTGCACCGGCGAGGCGGGCAGATGCAGGGATACTTCCACCCCGCTGTCGTGGATGGCTTGCGCCAGTTCCTCGATGGTCTCTACCGCCAATGCGGACAGGTCGACCGGCGTGCGGGCGCTATCGGCCGCGCCGGCTTCGAGCCGTGCCAGCGCCAGCAGTTGCCCGACACGGCGTGCCAGCACCTCCAACGCCTGATGTGCTTGTGCCAGCGGCAGGGCGGCGTCGGCCGGGCTGCCTGCTGCAATGGCGCTTTCGACGCTGATGAGGGCGGTGGTGAGTGGTGTGCGCAGCTCGTGCGCCACGTCGGCGCTGAAGCGGCGCTCGCGGATCAGCGCGTCTTCCAGCCGTTCCAGTTGCTGATTGAGTGCGGTGACGACGGGCTGGAGTTCCAGCGGCATCGGGTGCAGGCGGATCGGTTCGCGGCTGCCGGG
>DASSXP010000025.1:0-4584 GCA_035703755.1 Rhodanobacteraceae bacterium
GTGCTGGTCTTGTGGTCGTTGCCGCCACTGGAGGCAGCCACGATGGCGCCTGCGACAACCACGCCACCGATCACATAGAACGGGGTCATCTCACCCAGCGACTGCGTCGTGGCGGTCTTCGCGCCGGCAACCGCGGGTGCCGGCGGCGGGGTGGCGGGCTGCTGCTGATCAGCCGACTGGGCCAGCGCGGAACCCATCAGGCCCGTCGCCAGAAGCGCAACGATCATCTTCTTCATGAATATTTCCCCGGGAGATATGGCGTCAAGCGGACGTGAATTCCGTGCTCGGCGAGTATAACCACAATTTCGCAGGGGTACATACATGAACCAGTCAGGCTGAGGCCGCCAAGCTGGCCGGGCTTCGGTTATCATGCCGGGCTGGTCAGGGAACGTGCATACGTCGCGGTTGTGGAGATGTCCACGGAACGTTGCGCAATGCCCAATCAGCAGCTCCAGGGGGGAGTGTTCAACAATCCAGAGGAGCGCGGGGCGCCGGCACGACGGGCGACCTTGCCGGGTAATCGAGGAGTCATCGAGTTGTTCAAACGGATATTGACCGTCTGTATTGGCAACATCTGCCGCAGCCCCACCGCCGAATATCTGTTGCGCGAGCGCCTGGTTTCGAAGGACATCGAAGTGAGCAGTGCGGGTTTGCACGCCATGACCGGTTATCCGATGGATGCCACCGCGATGCAGGTGATGGCTGAGCACGGCATCGACGGCGCGGCCCATCGCGCACGTCAGCTGACGCCGGCCATGCTGCGCGAAGCCGACCTGGTGCTGGGCATGGAGAAAAGCCACGTCGACGCGATGGTGCGGCTGGCTCCGGAAGCCAGCGGCAAGATCTTCGTACTGGACAAATGGGTACAGGCACGTGACATCCCCGACCCGTACCGCCAGCACCGCCCTGCGTTTGATCACGTACACGATTTGATCACACAAGGTGTTGATAGCTGGCTGCGCTACCTGTAACCCACCTTATATGTAACGACTAGGAAAGCTCCTGCATGGCTGCTACGCAAACCCCGTCGTCCAGCGACGACGAAATCGATCTGGGCGAACTGCTCGGCACCCTGATCGACCACAAGTGGCTGATCCTCATCGTCACCGGCGTGTTCTTCGTGGTCAGCGTGGCCTACGCGCTGCTGGCCACGCCGATCTACCAGGCCAATGCGATCGTGCAGGTGGAGCAGAAGGTGCCCAGCCTGCCGGGCCTGAGCGACCTCACCCAGACCCTGGGCGCCTCCAGCTCCGAAGCCACCACCGAAATCGCGCTGATTACCTCGCGCACGGTGATCGGCGGCGCCGCCGACAATCTGCATCTGGCGATCAGCGTCACGCCGCACCGCTTTCCGCTGTTCGGCAACTTCCTTGCCCGTCGCTATTCGCCGGACAAGCCGGGGGCCGTGGCCCCACCCAAGTTCGGCATGAACAGCTACGACTGGGGCGGTGCCGCGCTGGACATCTTCCAGCTCGACGTGCCCGCCCGCCTGCAAGGCAAGACGCTCACCCTGGTCGCAGGCAACAGCGGCGCCTTCAGCCTGCGCGATGACGACGGCAACGTCTTGCTCAACGGCCAGGTCGGCCAGCCGGCCAGCGGCCACGGGGTCACCATCCAGGTGAAGGCGCTGGCCGCCAACCCCGGTACCTGCTTCGACGTGGTGCGTCAGCGCGATCTGGCCGTGATCACGCAGTTGCAGCAGGACATCAACGCCAGCGAGCAGGGCAAGGACTCCGGCATCCTCGCGCTCACCTACAACAACGCCGACCCGGCCTTGGCGACCAACCTGCTGGATCAGGTCAGTGAGATCTACGTCAAGCAGAACGTGGACCGCAACTCCGCCGAGGCGGCCAACAGCCTGAAGTTCGTCAAGGAACAGCTGCCCAACGTGCGCCGCGACCTGGAAAAAGCCACCGCCGCGCTCAACGCGTTCCAGACCCAGGCGCACTCGGTCGACATCACCATGCAGACCAAGGGCCTGCTGGACCAGACCGTCGCCATCGAAACCAGCATCCAGCAGCTGCGTATGCAGCAAGCCGACATCGAGCGTCGCTTTACT
The DNA here is from genome assembly GCA_035703755.1 of Rhodanobacteraceae bacterium. Taxonomy (GTDB): domain Bacteria; phylum Pseudomonadota; class Gammaproteobacteria; order Xanthomonadales; family Rhodanobacteraceae; genus DASSBG01. Next base: position 2,060 of record DASSXP010000025.1, read on the forward strand.
CCCGAGCACCCGGCCTACAAGGCGTTGATGCAGCAGATCGGCCAACTGCAGGCGCAGAAGGATGCGATGGAGAAGCAGGTCGGCGAACTGCCCGACACCCAGCAGGAGCTGCTGCGCCTGACCCGCGACGTGCAGGTCAGCAACGAGACCTATACCAACCTGCTCAACCAGGCCCAGCAGCTGGACATTGCCCGCGCCGGCACCGTCGGCAACGTGCGCATCATCGACAAGGCGGCGGTGGATACCAGCCACCCGGTGAAGCCGAAGAAGGCCATCATCGTGCTGGGCGGCACCTTCCTCGGCGGCTTCCTCGCCGTGGCCTTCATCTTCCTGCGCCAGATGCTCAACCGCGGCGTGGAAGATCCCGCAGCCATCGAGCAACTGGGTTTGCCGGTCTACGCCTCGATCCCGCTGAGCGAGCAGGAAATCGCCATCTCGGTGAAGGACGTGCACCACCACGGCAGCAACGGCAGGCAACACCTGCTGGCGGTGAGTGCCCCGGCGGACCTTGCCACCGAAGCATTGCGCAGCCTGCGCACCAGCCTGCATTTCGCCCGGCTGGAGGCGAAGAACAACCTGCTGATGATCTCCGGCTCCAGCCCCAACGCCGGCAAGACCTTCGTCTCGGCCAACCTGGCCGCGGTGATCGCCCAGTCAGGCCAGCGCGTGCTGCTGATCGACGCCGACATGCGCAAGGGCGGCCAGCACAAGGTGATGGGTGGCAAGCCGGAAAATGGCCTGTCCGAGCTGATCACCGGACAGCTCGAACTCCCCGCCGCAATCCGCCCCGTGCAAGGCGTCGACAGCCTGCACTTCATCGCCCGCGGCAAGGTCCCGCCGAACCCGTCCGAGCTGCTGATGCACGCCAACTTCACCGCGTTGCTCAACAAGCTGATGCCGATCTACGACCTGATCATCGTCGACACCCCGCCGATCCTCGCGGTGACCGATGCCGCCGTGATCGGCCACCACGCCGGCACCAGCCTGCTTGTGGTGCGCTTCGGTCTGAACCAGGTGCGCGAAATCGCCCTGGCCAAGCAGCGCTTCCAGCAGAACGGCGTCGATATCAAGGGCGCCATCTTCAACGCCGTCGAACGCCGCGCCGCCGGCTACTACTCCTACGGCTACTACGAATACAAAGCCGCCAAGTAGCGGCACTTCTTCCTCCCCTGCGTGCAGGGGAGGACCGAGGTGGGGTAGCTCTTGCCCCAAGCTTCTGCTCCAAACCCGCATCGCCCCTGCAACAAGAAAACCCCATAATCACCGGTCGAGCCAGCCCCACACGCTCCCGCTAGACGTCTGCCCACACCAGACGAACCCCGTTCAACTCGCCCTACGGAAGCCCCATGCATTCACTGGACAACACGAAGATCGCCATCATCGGCCTCGGCTACGTCGGGCTGCCGCTGGCGGTCGAATTCGGCAAGCACTTCGACACCGTCGGTTTCGATATCAATACCGCGCGCATCGACGAGTTGCGCTCCGGTCATGACCATACACTGGAAGTCGATGCCGCCGAGCTGGCCGCCGCTCCGCGCCTGCGCTTCAGTGCGAACCTCGCGGACATCGAGTCGTGCAATGTCTACATCGTCACTGTGCCCACGCCGATCGACACGGCCAAACGTCCCGATCTCACGCCGCTGATAAAAGCTAGTGAAGCGCTGGGCAAGGTCATCCGGCAGGGCGACATCGTCGTGTACGAATCCACCGTCTATCCCGGCTGCACCGAAGAAGTCTGCGTGCCGATTTTGGAGAAGGTCTCCGGTTTGACCTATAACCGCGATTTCTTCGCCGGCTACAGTCCCGAGCGCATCAACCCGGGCGACAAGCTGCACCGAGTCACCACCATTCTAAAAGTGACCTCAGGCTCTACGCCGGAAGTGGCTGACTTCGTCAACAGCCTGTATGGCTCCATCATCACCGCCGGCACGCACAAGGCCAGCTGCATCAAGGTGGCCGAGGCCGCCAAGGTGATCGAGAACACCCAGCGGGACCTCAACATTGCCCTGGTCAACGATCTCGCCATCCTGTTCAACAAGCTCGGCATTGATACGCTGGAGGTGCTGGAAGCCGCTGGTACCAAGTGGAACTTCCTGCCATTCCGTCCGGGCCTGGTCGGCGGTCATTGCATCAGCGTCGACCCTTATTACTTAACTCACAAGGCGCAGGAAGTCGGTCACCATCCAGACGTCATCTTGGCTGGTCGTCGTACCAACGACAGTATGGGCCCATACATTGCCCATGAAGTGATCAGGTTGATGGTGCGCAAGGGAATCAACCCCGTCGGCGCACGCATTCTGGTACTCGGACTGGCGTTCAAGGAAAACTGCCCGGACCTGCGTAACACCCGCGTCGTGGACATCGTGCAAGCACTGCAGGGCTACAACACCACCGTCGACGTCTACGATCCCTGGGTCAGCCTCGCCGAGGCCGAGCATGAGTACGCCATTGCTCCCATCAAGGAACCGCAGGCTGGCCTCTACGACGCGATGATCGTTGCCGTTGGTCACCAAGAGTTTGTGGCC
>DASSXP010000212.1:0-2312 GCA_035703755.1 Rhodanobacteraceae bacterium
GACTTGATGGCGCAGGCCCGCGACGGCCGCCTCGACCAACTGCTGTTGGCGGCCTGACGATGGCGCCGGAGCACGCCGTCGGCGCGCGTACACTGGAACCCTTTGCTGCCGATATTGCCCATGTCGCTTGAAACCTTTGCCGACCTGCTCGCCGCCGCCCACGCCGAGCCCGAACCGCAGCGCCTGCTGCTGGTGTTTGCCAAGGCCGAGTGTCCGCGCGACGCCAGCGCCGCGGAACGCGCCGCCTTCGAGCGCGGTGAAGGCGGCGCCTTGGCGCCGGTGGTCTGCGTCGACAAGCTCGCCACCCAGATCGCGAGCTTCGATGCACTGCTGGAAGAATCCCGCCACACCGGCCACGACTGGGACATTCTGTTCGTCACCTCGATGGGCGGCTACGGCGGCCACGCCCCCGGCAGCGATGAAGCGGTGCAACCGCTGCGCATGATGGTGGAGCAGATCAAGGGCGGGCGCATCGGCAATTTCCTCGCCGTCGACCGCCACGGCGATCTGCTCAGCTTGCGCCAGAGCTGACCCACCCCCAAGGGACTGCACCCCGCCGCCTTGACGCGCGTCAAACGCGCCGCTTCGGCGCCGCGCTATCCTGTCTTCCGTTATATACAAACATATACACCGAGGATTTGACCATGCACTTTCGCTCCGCCTTGTTGCTTGCCCTGCTTTTGCCGCTGATTTCGAGCGTGGCCGCGCACGAGAAAGCCGCCACCGACCAACCCAGCTTTGCGGTCACGGTACATGGCGCCGTGGTGGCGCCGCGCTCTTTCGACGTCGCCGACCTCAAGCAACTGGCCGCTCACGACAGCGGCCCGATCGACGTGGTCTGCGCTTCCGGTGCCACGGTCGGCACGGTGAAGAACTTTCGCGGCGTGCGCCTCACCGACGTGATCGATGCCACCGGCCTCAAGCTCGAAGGCCACAAGGACGCCCGCACCCTGGTGGTGGTGGCGCGCGCAACCGATGGCTATGTGGTCACCTTTTCCTGGAACGAGCTCTACAACACCACCATCGGCAAGGATGTGCTGGTGGCATGGGAAAAAGACGGCAAACCGCTCGGCCCGCACGAAGGCCAGTTGCTGCTCATCTCGGGGCAAGACATCAAGACCGGGCCACGCCACGTGCGCAACCTCGCCGACATTCGCATCGAGCGCATGAAGTAAGCCCGCGACGCGCTTTCCCCGTTGCCAGCCGGCGACCGTCATTGGCGGCCGTCGCGTGCCGCCCCGTCTCCATCATTCCGGCCTCAAACCATGCCTTCCATAACCTCCATGCCATTCCGCCTCGGCCTCGCGTTGGCCACACCGCTTGCGCTGCTGCCCCTCGTGGCGAGCGCAAGCGCCGAGGACACCCATCCCGCAACCCGCGTGGACCAGGCACCTCCGCCTGCGCACAAACAAACGATTCAGGCCTTCACGCTCGGGCGGGTCGATGTTCGCGCACAGGCCCTGCCCACGGCGGGCGAGACCCTGCTCACGCGCGAGCAGCTCGATGCGCTGAATGCCGATGTTCTGGGTGACGCCATCAGCCGCCTGCCGGGCGCCAGCCTGTCACACAATTCGCGCAACGAAGCCACCATTTCCGTGCATGGTTTCGATCCACGACAGGTGCCGGTGTTTCTCGACGGCATCCCGCAGTACGTGCCATACGACGGCTACATCGACTTTGATCGCTTCACCACGTTTGATCTGGCAGAAATCCGCGTCGCGGCCGGCAGCGCCTCCTTGCTGTACGGGCCCAATACCCTCGGTGGCGCCATCAATCTGGTTTCCCGGCGTCCGACCGAACCCGTGTCGGGTGATCTGCGCATGGGTGCCGGCAGCGGCGGTGGGCAAACCCTCGCCGCCAATGTCGGCCTGCGCCACGGCGCGTGGTATCTGCAAACCGGCGCCTCGCGGCTCAAAGCCGACAGTTTTCCCCTGCCAAAGGGGTTCATCGACTACAAGACCGAACCCACCGACACGGGCGCTGAACGCGCGAACGCCCACCGGGATGACCGCCGCTATTTGTTAAGGCAACGCTGATAAAGTCGCGCAATCGCCATGGCGTTCAGACGGCTCGCCAGTCGTGCTGCGTGGCGAAGGCAAGGCTGGTGGCCTTGCCAAGCCGCGCGGGGCGGCTGGCGGGCCGTCTGGACGCCACCCAACAGCAAAAAGATCAATGATTTGGGCGGCACCTGTCTGCGCCGATCTCACGCGCGCGCTGCCTTGAAAGACAGCCAGTCTGTCGGCGTCAGCGCGCCCGCGATCTCGACGCAGACAGGTACCGTGGCGTTTGTGCCACTTTATCAGCGTTGCCTT
>DASSXP010000347.1:0-2585 GCA_035703755.1 Rhodanobacteraceae bacterium
GGCCTGGTGATGCTGGGGGCGCAATTCCTGACCCCGACCACGGGCATGGATCCGACCCAGGCCAAGATCATGAAGTTCATGCCGGTGGTGTTCTCGGTGATGTTCGCGCTGTTCCCGGCGGGCCTGGTGTTGTACTACTGCACCAACGGCCTGACCGGCTTGTTGCAGCAGTGGTTCATCATGCGCCGCTTTGATCAGGCGGAAGCCGCCCGCAACTGACCGTCGGGCCATGCACGCGGGGACCGACACCATCGCCGCCATCGCCACCGCCGCCGGTACCGGCGGCGTCGGCGTGGTGCGGGTTTCCGGCCCGGCGGCGAGCGCCATCGCGCGACGACTGTTGGGGCGCCCGCCGCGTGCGCGGCACGCCCACTTTGCCCGTTTCAGCGATGGTGAAGGCCAGGCCATCGATCACGGCCTGCTGCTGCTGTTTCCGGCGCCGCATTCCTACACTGGCGAGACGGTGCTGGAGCTGCATGGCCACGGCAGTCCGGTGCTGCTGGCCCTGCTGCTGGCGCGGGTGATCGAGCTCGGTGCGCGGCCGGCGCGCCCCGGCGAATTCACCGAACGCGCCTTTTTGCACGGCAAGCTCGATCTCGCCCAGGCCGAAGCGGTGGCCGACCTCATCGCCAGCGGCTCGGAAGCAGCTGCCCGTGCCGCCCTGCGCAGCCTCGACGGCGCCTTCTCGCGTGACGTCAGCGCGCTGGTCGACGCGGTAATCCACCTGCGCATGTGGATCGAGGCGGCGATCGACTTTCCGGAGGAAGAAATCGACTTCCTGAGCGACACACGCCTCGCCGCCGACCTTGCCGCCCTGACACGGCGCTTCCACGCGCTGACCGACAAGGCCAAACGCGGCGTCCGCCTCAGCAACGGTTTGCACGCGGTCATCATTGGCCGGCCCAATGCGGGCAAGTCCAGCCTCCTGAACGCACTGGCAGGCCGCGAACGGGCCATCGTCACCGATGTCGCCGGCACCACCCGTGATCTGCTCACCGAACAACTGACGCTGGATGGCGTCGGCCTGACCCTGGTCGATACCGCCGGCTTGCACAACGCCAGTGACGCGATCGAGCGCGAAGGCATGCGGCGCGCGCGTCAGGAACTGGCTCGCGCCGACCTTGGCATCCTGGTCACCGACGATGCCCATGCCGCCGCTGACTTCGCCTTGCTGGCCGAGCTGCCCGCCCACGCGCAACGGCTGGTTATCCACAACAAGATCGACCTCACCGACCAGCCGCCACGGAGGGAAACACGCGACGGGGTTACCCACCTGTGGTTGTCCGCTACCACCGGCGCCGGCTTCGATGTCCTGCATGACACCCTGAAAGCACTGGCCGGCGCCAGCCCCGATGCTGGCAGCTACAGCGCGCGGGCACGCCATCTGGCCGCGCTTGATCGCGCTGGTGCGCATCTGGCCGCAGCCAGTCACGCACTACTCGATGAGCGTGCCGGCGAAATCGCCGCCGAGGAGCTGCGCGACATGCAGCGGGCACTGGACGAAATCACCGGCCGCTTCAGCAGCGACGACTTGCTCGGGCGCATCTTTGCGGACTTCTGCATCGGCAAGTAGTCCGCACACCGGGACAGCACTCATCGCAACCAGCACAAGCGTGCCAGCCCACGCGCGTCGATCAGCACCACGGCGTTCTGATCGAAGGCACGACCAAGCCCACGCGCGTCCGCCAGATCGAGATCAAAAATCAACACCGCCGCCTCGGCGGGAAAGTCGCCGCCGGGATCGCTGTTCCGCGCCGGCAGCCAGCGCCGCCGCTCGGCTTGCAGTCGTGCCAGCAGCCACGCATGGCGTTGCCGGTTCATCGCGCGGGAAAGCCGTTCACTGCGGGGATTGAAAGCACTGACCAACGCCGCGTGATCGCTGCCATGCCGCGCCAGCAAGGACGCCAGCGCGGCATCGGTGCCGCCGATCCGCAAGCGCAGCGAGCCGCTGCGCTCTCGAATCGCGTAATTGGCTGCCGCGTAGGCCGCTTGCAGTGCGGGCGAAACCCTGCTCATGTACACCAGCGTAATGCCAGTGAGCACACAGGGGTGGAAACACGCGCCGCACTGCGCTTGAATGACCGATTCGCATTTGCCAGGAGCCAACCCGATGCGCGCCCTCTTCATTGCCGCCGCATTGGCGCTGACCACATTGCCCGCCATGGCCGACCAACTCACCATCGATCGCATCGTCAACGGCGGCAGCCTCAGCGGTCCCGCGCCGATGGGCCTGCAATTGTCGCCGGATGGCCAGCGTGTCACGTTTTTGCGCGCCAAGGCCGGCGACCAACACACGTTCGATCTGTGGGAATACCGGCTCAAGGACGGCAGCACCCAGTTACTGGTGGATTCGCGCACGCTGGCGCCGGAGGGCGAGCACTATTCCGATGCCGAGAAAGCACGCCGTGAACGCGCCCGCACCGCCGGTCTGCACGGCATCATCGACTACCAGTGGTCGCCGGATGGCAGCAAGCTGCTGTTTCCGATCGCCGGCACGTTGTACCTCTACGACCTGAGCGCACCCGCCGCGAAGGCGGTGCTCAAGCTCGACACCGGGGGCGACGCGATTGACCCGAAGATTTCGC
>DASSXP010000103.1:0-10462 GCA_035703755.1 Rhodanobacteraceae bacterium
ACGGACCAGGAAACTGAATTTGTCGGGGGCACTCGCCGTCAGATCGAAAGAAATCCGGACTTCGCCCTCGGTGATTTCAGCATTCCCCATGGGCGCCCAACGCAGCCGACGCGCCGAGGTGCTGCTCAAATCGTTGCTGACGTGCAGCCGGTTCTGTCCCGGCGTGCTCTCCATGATCGAAGCATCCAGAGCGCCCAGACTGATGGGCTCACCAAACGTCGCGCCGCGGCTGTCGATCGGATCACCGGGCGTCTTGTTGTTGAAATCCGCGTACAGGGCATGGCGCGGTGGCGACAGGACTGCTCCTGCAAAACAGTCGATTGAGATGATCGAGCACACGACAAGGAGCAATGAAACAAACTGGACACGCATCCGGATTCTCCGCAACGAGGGATAGTGCGAGCCATCCGCGATGGCGGCCGACCCAACGTCCCCATCCTTGCCGGGAATCCGATCCGAAGCTTGCAAATACCATCAGACTTTCATCAAATAACCGTCAAATCATTGATTTCCAGTGAAAAACGGCATGCCGTGCTGGCCGCTCTGGTCCGGGCCGACGGCGATCGGGCAACCAGGCAACAAGCGTGCTCAGTGCTTGGCCGCGTCCTTGTTGTCCCCGCAATTCGGTCAGCAACTGCTCGCGCGCATGCGCTGATTCCGCGCCCGTGCCATTCAAGGCGCGCTCTGCGAGTTCCTCCAGCGTCTTGCGCGCCAGCGTGTCGAAACTGTCTGGGACTTCGGTCGGTGAGCCGATACCGGCAGCACCCTTGAGCCACTCCCATTACAGCCGCGCGTCGGTAGAGCACGTAACACAACAGACGCTGGATGCGGGCGATGATCTGTTGCACCCCGACGTGCCGGTGTTCACGGTGGTGCTGGCCGGCTTGCGTCATATGCAGCGCTTCAGCCGCGGCGAGCTGACCGGTACGCAGGCAATTCAGGAAGTGCTGATCGATGGCACGGTGCGCGTCAGCCTCGCGGTGGCTGGCAACTACGCCGGGGTCACCATCGGCTTGCTGGTATTCGGGCCTGCCGGAGCGTTGGTGTTGGGTTCGGCACTGCCCGTGCTGAGTCGCTGGCAGACCACCTCGGTCAAGAGAAGGCTGGATGAGCTGATCACGAGCGAGAGCAATAGAAAATGGAATGGCACCTGCCGCGACGCCATGCGAGCCCTGATCGAGGTGCTGGAGCTCAAGCTGCAGGACAAAGCCAACCGCTTGAAGAAGCGGGTGCCGGATCAAGCCGCTGGCGTGACGGGAAGCTATATCCGCTGGCGCATCCATGACGAGCTTCGTTTCCTCAGGGAGGCTTGGTGCCGTTTGAGAGCCATCGGCTCCAGCCAAACGTCGGTGGAGGAGGCGGGACCGCAATTGTTGACGTGGCTCAGCACCAGCACATTGCACCCTGCGGTTTACCAGCCCCCCTGCGCCGCTGGACTGAGGTCATGTCCCGACGGCCGGTGCTAGCCGACCGGGTTGCCGAGACGGCAACGAAAGCGGCCAGGAGGCTGAAGGATCTCGTGGAGCGAGGGTTTGATGAAATTCTATGAGTAGCAAATGCCTCATAGGGAAACCGGCGCAAGCGACGCATTCAGCCAAGTAAATCGCGCGACGCCTTTCGTCCGCACGTACGAAAGGATCCTCAGGTTTCACGGCTCGAAGCCTTGCACTCATCCGGTGAAGTTGGATGGCACGCGCTGTTGTCAACGCATGGCACGAAACCGGCACGAGAGAATTGGCGCGCCTGGCGGGATTCGAACCCACGACCCCTAGCTTCGGAGGCTAGTACTCTATCCAGCTGAGCTACAGGCGCGTTTTATAAGGCTTTTTTGCATCGTGGCGCAGTTTTCGAGTGGTTCTTTCGAGCCACGCGGCGCGAGTATAACTCAGTCCCTGAGTGCTTCCTTCGGAGGGCGGTACTCTATCCAGCTGAGCTACGGGCGCGTATGGAGGGACTGCGTTGGACATGGCGGCTGCACACAGCATCGCCGGCGTGGCCCAACGTCCCGGTCGGGTTTGGCGAGTGGGCGGTTGGTTGAACCGACCGGGTCGCTGCGGCGCCGGGGCGCGTATTCTCGCATGATTCGGGCGCATCTGCCCACGCCAAGCCTGTACCAACGACACATGAGCCTGGAGGCAGGTGGGTGCGGGGCATCCTTGGAGGATGCTCGTGTCGCTCAATACCGACCGGTGAGCATCACCGGCTTCACGCCCACCAGTGTCGCCTACAGCGCCGGCGGCACGTTCACCGTGTCGGCCACCGGCGGCGGCTCCGGCAACCCGGTGACCATCCTCAGCACCGGCAGTTGCGGCATCCCCGCCAACCAGTCCCCGGCAACGCCAACTACCTCCCCGCGCCAAACGTCACCGCCAGCTTCCGCTTGGCTGTACCGGCCGTGCCGGTGCCGACGCTGGGCCGCTGGGCGCTGATGCTGCTCGGCCTGCTGCTCGGCGGCGCGGCGCTGGCGCGGCGGCGGGGCGCGATTTCGCGGGCGAACGGTTGACAGTTGATGGCGTGCGCGCGCGTGGACACTGCAATGCACCCGCGACACTGAATTTTCGCCTTTGCGGGAATGACGAATTGGGCTTGTGATTGGGTCACTTTCGTCATTCCCGCGTGCTTTCGGCGGGAATCCAGTGAGCTTGCTTTCACGTCGCGAGCGAATCAGTCTGAACGGTACCGGCACAGGTTGCAGCGACCAGCGCAGCATGAGGCGTCCACCGGACGTTGACTGCGACATCGGCGCGGTGGAAATCGACCAGGTTGGCTCCGACCGTATCTTCGCCGGCGGCTTTCAATGCCCGTCGTCCTGACCTGTCAGCCTGGCAACGCTCACAGCCCTGCGCCGCGTGGATGCGCTGCGCTTATCCACCCTACGCTTTGGCGGGACATCACCTGTGTGGATAAGCGAGCAAAGCGAGCGCATCCACCGCTCAGCGAAGCCGCTGCGCGGCCGCGCGCAAAACCCTGCGCATGCCGCATGCGCCACGCGGCGCCTGGCCATTGTTGCGACCACGTCGGGCGCTGCGACCATGCCGCTTCGCCATCGCGCACAGGGTGCGCTCGTACACGGCGATTTTCGCCACCGCGCGTCGAAGCCCGCCCTGTGGGCGACCGGACGGGCGTTTCGATCAAGAAACGTCTTCATCGCGCGGAGCGCGCGATTTGCGCGCGTGTGTGCAATTCCTGCGCGTTGCGGTGAACCTGCGCGTGCTATTTTGCACATGCTGTGCGCCGCGTCAGGAGCCTGGGCGGCAGGAATGTTCGAGCCGAAAAAGTGACTGCGCGAGGCCAGATTTTCGACGATTCGCCGGCCCATAGTGGTTCTATGGGTCAAGGATCGGCGGAAATATGGGCCGTGCAGGCGGTTTTGCAGGCCGGACAATTTCTACCGCCCAGGCTCCCAGGATGACTGTCGGGGCTTTTCCGCAATCCACTTCAGGGGTGACGTCATGCGAGGCGAACAACGTTCCACCGTGACGGATCTGGCATGCCACGCGTCGGCGTTGGGCGGCATGAACGCGGCGAAAACCCGCGCCGGTCGGCGGCGGCGTCACGTCTGGCGACTGGTCTTGCTGCTGCTGGTGGCCGCGGTCTGCATGCCGGCGCTGGCCCAGGAAACCTGCGGCAGCGATCCGGCCACCTCGCCCAACCACAGCGCCAACTACATTCTCGGCACGGCGGGCGGCGTGGCCGCGGCGATGAACTGGACCACCGGGCTGGTGTGACAGCGCTGCGCCGAAGGCCAGAGCTGGGATGGCAGCACCTGCAGCGGCGGCGCCACCGGGGACGAGTGGAACGACTGGATGGCGGACTACCTGCCCAAGCCGTTTGCGGATTTGGCCAATTGGTGGACGCCGATAGACTCCTACACGCCGCCAACGATGCCCACTTCGGCGCCCAATCGCCTGCTGACCGGGGCTTGGCGCATGCCCTATTTCAATGCGCTGCTGGGCCTCGCCACCGGTTGCCAAGCCGATCCTGCGATCAACCGCAGCGTATTCCCGAATACATCGACTTGGTGGTTCTGGTCGGGTTCGCCCGATGCCGACTTTTCGGACTTCGCGTGGAGCGTGCACTTCAGCAATGGCGACACCTACAGCTATATCACCCGCGACGGCAACTTTCGCGTTCGCCTTGTGCGCGGCGGACAGTCTTTTGCGCTTTTGGCCTCGCCAGCGTCGCAGCTGGCGGCGCCGAATACCGTGGTCAGCTTTGCACCCATCACGCTGCAAGCCAGTCAGGCCGGCAGCGGCAACGCGGCTTGGGGTGGCGCGCGGATCAGCGGCGAGGGCAACCCCGAGCTTGAAGTCAACGGCAGCGGGCAGTGGGTTACCGAGGCCATCGTCCACAGCGGCGACAGCCTGCAGGTGCGCTTGACCAGCGGCGCTGCCGTCAGCAGCCACAGCGCCACGCTGGTATTGCACAGCGGCAACACCGTCGGTACCGCCGACGACGCCAGCAACGCCGGCAACGAAACCACCACGCTGGCTGAAACCAGCGCCACCTTCACCGTGCAGGTGCTCGGCCACATCGTCACCGCCAGCGCGCCGGCTGGCCACGGCAGCATCACGCCGACCTCGCAGACCGTCAGCGACGGCGGCACGGCCAGCTTCACGGTGACGCCGGACGCCGGCTACTACGTCGATAGCGTGAACGGTGACACCTGCACGCCGGTGCATGGCAGTGGCGACAGCTGGACGGTCCCCAACATCACGGACCCGTGCGCGGTCGCGGCCAACTTCGCTGCGGAAAGCCTGACGGCCACTGGCGCGCCCAATCCAGCCGAGTGGGGCCAGACGATCACGTTGTCTTCAGCGTGGAGCGGTGCCGGCAGCGGCGCTGGCGAAATCATCACGTTCATGGAAGGCGCAACAACCCTGTGCACGGCGGCGATGCAGGCTGACGGCACCGCTTCGTGCTCACCGACCCCTCCTCTGGCGGTCGGCAGCTACATCATCACCGCCAACTACCCCGGCGACAGCCTCAATGGCGCCACCTCCGCGACTTTCGCGCTGACCGTGAACAAGGCGGCCCAGGCGATTACGGCCTTTGCCGCCACGCCGGCCAATCCGGTTTACAGCCCGGGCGGCACGTTCACGGTGTCGGCCACCGGCGGCGGTTCCGGCAATCCGGTGACCTTTGCCAGCAGCACGAGCGGTGTGTGCACCACCGGTGGCGCCAACGGTGCGACCGTGACCATGGTCAGTGCCGGCAGCTGCAGCATCACCGCCAATCAGGCCGGCAACGCCAACTACCTCGCCGCGCCGGACGTAACCATCCACTTGAGGCTGGCGGTCCCGTACATACCAGTACCGACGCTGGGCCGCTGGGCGCTGATGCTGCTCGGCCTGCTGCTCGGAGGTGCGGGTTTGGCGTGGCGGCGCTGGCGTCTCGCGGGGTGCCGCGTGGCCCGCGATTGACGAAGCGCGCGGTTTTGCGCAGGCTCACGGGCATGAATCGCACTGTCACTGTCCGCACCTGGCTGGTCGCGGGAATCCCGGCCAGCCGAGGACGCCACGATGCACGCACCCATTGATCCGCCAGCCGGCACCGCGCGGCGGCGGGTGACCCGCATACGTGGCGGGCACGGCCACGCCGATACCGACGTGCTGGCCAGCGAAGTACCGGCGGCGATCACGCTGGGCACCGCGGCGCTGGCAACGCTGTTGGTGACCCCGGTCGATCTGGAGGATTTCGCGCTGGGTTTTTGTCTCAGCGAGGCCTTGATCGAGCGGGCCACGGCGATTGCGCGGATCGAGGTCAGCGAGCGGCTGGAGGGTATCGAAATCCGCTTGCATCCGACCGCCGATCACGCGCTGCTCACGCCACCACGCGAACGCGCCTTGCCGGCACGCAGCGGCTGCGGCGTGTGCGGTGCGCGTACCCTGGAGGACGTGGTGCGGGTGCCGCGCGCGGTGCCGATGCCGCAGCCCCTGCCACTCGACGCCTTGCACCGCGCGCTCGACGCCTTGCCCCTGGCACAGCCCCTGAACCAGCTGACCGGTGCGCTGCACGCAGCGGCGTGGTGCACGGTCGATGGCTCGCTGGTGCTGCTGCGCGAGGATATCGGCCGCCACAACGCGCTGGACAAACTGATCGGCGCGTTGGCCCGTGCCGGCACCGACACGCGCGCCGGCTTTTTGCTGCTGACCAGCCGCGCCAGCTACGAGATGGTGATGAAGGCGGCCACGGTGGGGATCGGCGTGATCGCTGCCATTTCCGCGCCGACCGCGCTGGCCGCCAGCCTGGCCGACAGCGTGGGCGTCACCCTGGTCGGCTTCGCGCGGGCGGGGGACGCGGTGGCCTACAGCCATGCGGAGCGATTGCGGTTGCTGCCCACGACCGGCCCCGACGCGCCATCGATTTGATCCGGCCGCCGCGGTCGAATTTGCGCAGGCTGGTTCGTCGTCTTGTTGTTGCGGGCCGGACTCGATCGTCCGCTGACGCTATGCCATCCAACGCGAGGATCACCATGAGCAACGAGACAACGCCCAAAGGGCCAGCTTCCTACTTCCCTTCCATCGAGAAAACCTACGGCCAACCGGTGGCGCACTGGTTCGGAATACTCGCGACCTGCAAGCACTTGGCGCACGGCGAGCAGGTGGCGTTGCTGAAGCACGAGCACGGGCTGGGCCATGGCCATGCCAATGCGCTGGTGGCGTATTGGCGCAAGCAGCCGGGCGGCTGAAGCGCTGCCAGGCCCGGCGCGATGGCGCCGCCGGCGACATCATCCATGCGACGTGCAGCGGGTTGCGATAGCTACGACGGAGCCTGTCTCAAGCGCCTTCGTCGTCGACGTCGAGGCTGGCGGCCGGCAGGCGCGGGAAGCCGTGGCCGTTGCGCTCGTCGACGATGGCGGCCGCGGTGGACGCGGTGAGTCGCGGGCTGGCGAGGGCGGCGGCATCGCGGTCGAGTTCGCGGCGATAGCATTCCACCGCGCGGGCGGCGTTGCCTTCGCCGCTGGCGACATCGCCCAGGCTTTGCCAGGCGCCGTCAAGATCCGGTTGCAGGGCCAGGGCGCGGTCGAGATAGCCGCGTGCCTTGCCCCACAATCCCTGCCGCGCACACAACCGGCCGAGCGCCGCCAGCAAGCGCGGATCGTCGCCATGGTTGGCGAGCCAGGTTTCGGCCTGCCGCAGGCGTTGTTCGGGATGGTCGCCGGCGAGATCGACGTAGGCATCCACCAGCCTTGCGTCCCACTGTCGGCGCAAGGCGCTTTCGATTTCATCCATCGCGGCCAGCGCGGCACCGTGGTGGGCGGCCTGGCGGGCGTAGATCGACACCAGTTCGGGGTCGGCGCGCTGGCTGCGCCCGAGTCCACGCCAGATGGCGTTGAGGCTGTCGGCATCCGCCGCCGCGGCGAGCGTGGCGGCGAGCGCACGGTGTTCCAGCGCGGCGTAGGCGGCGCCATCCAGCACACCGCTTTTGCGCAACACGTCCAGCACCGCGCTGGCGCGTTGCGGCTGGCCGGCGGCCAGCGCGGCTTCGGCGTATTCGCGCCAACCGGCGGGCGGCAGTTTGCGGGCGTCGGCTTCCGGCGCCAGCAGTTGCATGGCGTCGATGGCGCGACCGCCCTGACGCAGGGTGCGGGCGCGCAGCACGCGGGCGGCTTGCGGCGCCAGCTCGGCGGCTTCGTCGAGCTGACTCAGGGCGCGGTCAATGTCGCCACGCCGTCGCGCCGCGTCGGCCGAGGCCAGCAGCGCCAGTGCGCGTTGCGGATCGTGGCGCGCGGCACGATTCAAGGCGCGTTCGGCCTCGCCGTGACGGCCTTCGTACAGCGCCACCAGACCTTGCGAAAGACGCGCACGGCCAACTCGGCGATTGCGCCGCGCCATTGCCCCGAACGGCCAACGCAGCAGGCGCCACGCCACCCCGAGCAGGGCCCACAGCAGCAATAGCGCGACCACCGCCGTCACCACGCTGGATTCGATCCGCCAACCGCGCAAGCGGATCAGAAGATACCCCGGATCGGCCGCCACCCAATGCCAGCCGAACGCAGCCAGCGCCGCGACCACCAGCAACAGCAGCACCCAGCGCCACGGCTTCATGGCGCGCTGCCAGCGGTCGCCGGCATCGGCGGATTGACGAGAGGATGGACCGGCGCGAGCACCGGCGGCGCGGCCGGGACCGGCGCAACGGCCTGCACGCCGCGCACGTTGCGCAGCTCGGTCAATGCGGCGCCGAGTGGCAACGGTGCCGCATCGGCGGGCGCGAGGGCGGCCAGCAGGCGATCCAGCTCGGCGCCGGCGGCGACCACCGCCGGCGCTTGCGGATCGAGGTCACGCATGAGGCTGGTCTTGGCGCGCGCAAGTGCGGCACGCGCGCCGACCGCGTCATGGGCCAGCAGCGCGGCTTGCGCCGTCGCCAGATCCAGCGCCGCCAGTTGCCGCGCCAGACGCGCATCGTCGGGCGTGCTGGCATCGTCACGGCGTATCGTCACCAGGCCGGAAACCGCCTGCCACACGCGCTGCCAGGTGTTGCTGGCGATCGGCGCGGCGCGATCCAGCGGTTTCAAGGGCAGCTCGGGCCATTGCGTGCGCAAGGCACCCAGACGCTCGGCCAACGCGGCGCCATCGCTCTGGCTGCGCGCGGCCAGGGCGGCGCGCTCGCTGGCTATGCGTTGGCGCACGCCGGCGTAACTGGCGTCATCGACCCCGTCCATGGCTTGCGCGGCCAGCGCCAGCGCGTTGGCGGCGCCGCGGCTGTCATGCAGCACCTGGTCGCGCTGGGCGGCCAGTTGCAGCAGCATTTCGGCGTCATCCAGCAGCATGCCGTCGTGGCCGGAGAATTGTTCGCGCGACAGGCCGGACACGGCCGCTTCCAGTTGCTCGACCCGCTGGCTGAGTCCGGCCACTTGGTCTTGCAGGCGGCGATTGCTGGCCTCGCTGTCGCTGAGGCGATCACGCAGCGCGCTGCGCTGGGTGCCGAGCGCATCGACGGCATTGCTGAAGCCGTCAATCTGCTGCTGGAAGTGGGCGATCTGCTGCTGTTGCGCCTGTCGTTGCGTCACGGCGGCTTGGTCGGCGCTGCTGCTGAGCTGTCGCTGTTGCCATGCCTGCCAGCCCAACCAGGCTGCGGCGGCCAGCACGATCAAGCCGATCAGGCGCAGCAGCCAGCGACTGCGGGGACGGCGCGCGGCGGCAGCGGGTGCAGCCGATTCCTGCGGCGCGGCGGGTTCTGGCTCGGGCGGTACGAGCGTGTCCGGGGTCGTTTCCATGTCGCCATGGTACTCAAAAAGCCCGCTCCAGCGCCGCCAGCAGATCCGCGGTCAACGCCGATGCGGCGCGTTGCTGCCGCCGAAACCCCGCCGCCACCGCCAAATCCAGCAAGCGCTCGCTGCCGCACAGGGCGGTGCCGGCCCGCAGACGGCCCCAGATATCGGCCGGCAATTGCTGTTGGAGTCGAGCCAGGGTTTCACTGCTGGTGAGCACGGTTGTCAGTGGTCCGTGCACGGCGCGCAGGGGCGCGAAGTGCCGCGCATCCCAGCGCGCCGCGCCGCGCTGGTAGACATGCGCCAGCAGCAGCTCGGCGCCGCGCTGACGCAGGCTGTCGGCCAGCAGGCCGCGCCCACCCGGCGCCGTCACCAGGGCGACCCGCCGACCGCGCACCGCGGTCAGTGCCGGCAGCGCCAGGGCGCCTTCGCTGTCTGCCTGCGACGGGCACTGAACTTTGTCTACCCCGTGGCGCAGCAGACAGCGCCGGGTGGCCGCACCGATCGCCAGCGGCACGGCCGTGGTGCTGGCAAGCGGCCGCAAGCGGGCCGCGAAACGCACCGCGGCCGGACTGGTGAACAGCACCACATCGGCCGCCAACGCCGCATCCAGCGCACAGCCGGCGAGCACCGCATCGGCCGGCGCGCGCAGGCTCGATCCGGGCAAAGCCAGCGGCACAAAGCCGCGCGCACGCAAGGCCCGCGCCAGGCCACGGGTGCTGCCAACCGGACGGGTGACGACGACATGGCGTGGCTGAACGGCGACGGACATGGCGCCATCCTACGTCACCCCTGCCGCTGTCGCAGCGCGGCAACGACAGGGGCTGCGAACCACAACGGAATTGGCACGGCGCGCCACACCGGGCTTGCGCACCGCACCATGCAACCGCCAGACTTCGCCGCCATGCAAACCATGCCCCACGACATCATCGAACTCGAGCGCTACATCCTCGAACACATTCCACTGGCTCGCGCGATGCAGTTGCGGGTGGCCGACTGGGACGGCCACCGCCTGCAACTGGCCGCACCACTGACTCCCAACATCAACGACAAGGACTGCGCCTTCGGTGGCAGCCTGTCCAGCCTGATGACCCTGGCGGGCTGGGGCGCCACGGTGCTGCTGCTGGCCGCGCGCGGCGTCAGCGCGGACGTGTTCGTCGCGCGCAGCGAAATCCGTTATCTCGCGCCGCTGTTTGGCGACCTGCGCGCCCGCGCCGAAGCCGCCCCGGAGACCAAGTTCGACGCCCT
>DASSXP010000049.1:0-19831 GCA_035703755.1 Rhodanobacteraceae bacterium
TGCGTTGTGCCAGTTGATCAGTGATCCTCGTAATACCCCGAATCGGAGCCGATGTAACGGGTCGGCGGCGTTGCATCGCGGTAGTATGGCCCCGAGACCACCCGCCGTTCCACCACTCGTGTCCGCGGCTGCACGGCATCGCTGATGACGTCGGCGAGGATCGAGCCGACGACCAGCGCACCCACCACTTCGCCGACGCGCCAGTGGTCGTGCCGGTAATGCGGACGATACGGTCGATAGCGGTAACCGTCCCGATAGCCGACATAGCGCCTCGTATCCAGCCGCCGCGGATACACGCGCACGGGACCGTAGTCATGGCGTATCACCGGGTGGCCGTAATAGCCGTGCCGCCAGGCATTGTCATGGTGGCGATGACCCGGCCAGCCACCCGCCACTGCTGCGGGCGTCATCAACGCGACCCCGGCCACCAACAGTGCCGTACCAAACAGACGGCGAAGATGTCGAGAGAATTTCATGTGCTGACGAACCCCGCGGCAAGCAACGTGGGCACGCGCCCACCACGCAACTATGCGGCCAGCGGGTTAATCCCCCCTGAAGATTCCGCCAGAACGATTTCCCCAAGGTACAACGGTCGGCGTGCGTTCATGCTGGCAAAATAGGGCTTTCCATCGCGGGGATTCGACATGAAACTCAAGGACAAGATCGCCATTGTCACCGGCGCCGCCAGCGGCCTGGGCCGTCAGATTGCGCTGACGTACGCCGCCGAGGGCGCCGCGGTGGTGATTGCCGACTTGCGGCTCGAAGCGGCACAGACGGTGGCCAGCGAGATTGAGCAAACCGGTGGCCGCGCGCTGGCCGTGGCCATGGACGTGGCCGACGAGGCCGCCGTCAATGCCGGCGTGGCGGCCACGGTGGCGCGCTTCGGGGCGATCGACATTCTGGTGTCGAACGCCGGCGTGCAGATCGTCAACCCAATCGAAGCCTACGCCTACGCCGACTGGAAGAAACTGCTGGCGATCCACCTCGACGGCGCCTTTCTCACCACCAAGGCGGTACTGCCGCACATGTACCAGGACAACCGTGGCGGCACCGTCATCTACATGGGTTCCGTGCACTCGCACGAGGCCTCGCCACTGAAGTCAGCCTATGTCGCCGCCAAGCACGGCATCCTCGGACTCGCCCGCGTGCTGGCCAAGGAAGGCGGCCCGCACAACGTGCGCTCGCATGTGATCTGCCCCGGTTTTGTGCGCACGCCATTGGTGGAAAAGCAGATTCCGGAGCAAGCCCGGGAATTGGGCATCAGCGAGGAAGAGGTGATCCGCCGCGTGATGCTCGGCAACACCGTCGATGCCACCTTCACTACGGTGGAGGATGTGGCTCAGCTGGCGCTGTTCCTTGCCGCTTTCCCGAGCGCCGCCCTGACCGGCCAGTCACTGGTGGTCAGCCACGGTTGGCACATGCAATAGTCGCGCAAGGCCTGCCCGTCGCCTGCCGCAGCGGCGGGCGACGCTCAGCCTTGGAACAGCAGACTGCAACAGGTCACTGCGCCTTCGGCCTTTTGCAGCTCCGACACATCAACGACACGCGTGTCGATGCCGGCCAGAGCCAGCCGTTCGCGGGTACGCGGAAAGCTGGCCGGCATCAGCACCGTGTCGTCAATGCGCACCGCGTTGGCGGCATGCGCTTCCAGCGCATCGACTTCGATACGGCGGACGTCAGAAAAAATCGATCCATCGATCCATCCCGGTTGCACGAGCACGGCGTCTTCGGCAACGTGCGTCACGGCGGACTTGAGATGCAGACAACCCTGCGTCGCCACCGGAACGATACGGTAGCCGACCGGCTCCAGCAGCACGCGCAATTGCGCCACCGCGGCTGCATTGCTGCGTGCGCCCTGCCCCACGTACAACGTGCGTCCCAACTGCAAAATGTCGCCGCCATCGAGCGTCGCCGGCGCGTCAATCCGGTGCAGTGGGCGAAACGGTGCCAATGCCGCCGCGATGCTGTCGCACTCACCCTGCCGGGAGACCGCCCCCGGGCGCAGGATGACGGCCAGCTCATCCAGCACCAGCGCGGTGTCCTCGACAAACACCGAGTCGGGATAGTCAGCCAGTGCCGGCAAGCGGACGACATGGCAAGCCAGTGCTTCGAGCGCCGCCACATAGGCCGCATGCTGGACTGTCGCCACCTCGACATCGATACGCCGGCGCGCCACGAACGACAGCTCACAATCGGCCAGCCGTGGGCTGACGGCTCGAACCAGTGCATGCCGCACGGCAAACTCCTTGCAAAAGCCGAGCTTCGCACGTAGCGACGAGCTTGGAAAGCGTTCCGTTGCTGCGGCAGAACCGCCGCGATCAGCCCCCGCCAGCCATCCGCGGCGTGCGATTGTCGGCGGCCACCACGGTGTTGCGACCACGCGCCTTGGCTCGATACATGGCCTCATCAGCGTGAATCATCAAATCGTTGAGCTGGTAGCCGACGCGCGCGGTAGTCGCCACCCCGAGGCTGGCCGACAGCGGTATGCCAAAGGCATTGCCCTGCGTTCCCACGGCGGCAATCGCGTTGCGCAGCAGTTCGGCCCGCTCCAGCGCCACCGGCATCGGGCAATCCGGCAGGATCACGGCGAACTCTTCGCCGCCCACGCGCCCGAACAAATCCTCTGCCCGCAGATGGCTCTTGCACGCGTGCACGGCGCGCTTCAGCACGATGTCGCCGGCCGCATGGCCATGGCCATCATTGACCAGCTTGAAGTGATCGAGGTCGATCAGCACCATGGAAACCGTGCGACCGCTGCGGCCGGCGGCCTGCAACACTCGTTCCGCCTCGTAGACAAAAAACTGCCGGTTCATGATGCCGGTCAGGCTGTCGCGCTGCGCCAGCGTGCGCAGGCGGCGCTGCGAGAGTTTGAGCCGCCAGATCCAGATCGCCATGACCAGCAAGGCCATGGAAATCAGCAAGGCATAAAGGCCGCGGGTTTCCGCCGCCTTTTGCGCCAGGGATCGCTGCAACTCCAGAATCTTGTTCTGCTTCTCTGCCGTCTGGGTCTGCGATCGGCTGCCGGCAACCTGCTGCTTGACGCGTTCATAGGCCAATGAACGCACGCCAACTTCATTGAGGTAACCGCGGTCGGCGGCCATGTACTTTTCGAGCCAGGCCAGCGCGGCCGTCGTCTGCCCCTCCTGCTTGGTGGCGAGATACAGCACGTTCAGCGCGTCTGCCAAGGCTTCGGTGTGTTCGCCCGCGCGCGCGCCATCAACGACGCGCCTGGCATAGTCCGAGGCTTTGCCGCGATCCCCCGCGGCCAGCCAGGCCGACGCCAAGGTCGAATTGAAATCGGCCACCAACTCGGCGTAGCCGGTGGCCGTCGCATCGGCGTAGAACGGCATCAGTCCGGCAATGGCGGCTTTGGCATCGCCGTCGTTGAGCGCCGCCTGCGCCACCAGCACGCGGGTGGCGTTGTCGAACACCGGGTCTCCCGCGCGATTGCAGGTCTTCTCCGCCAGATCGACTTCGGTCGGATCCAGTCGCGCGCCGGTACTCTTGTAATGCGCCGCCATGCGCAGATACATGCCTTTGCAACGCGCCTCGGCATTGCCGCCGCGCTCGATCAGGCGGTCCGCGTACTGCACCGCCAGCGTGTACTCGCCCACTTTGTTGTAGAGAATCGCCGCGGTGCCGTAAAACTGCGTCAAGGCCTCCTCATCCTTGATGCGATCGACCTCGCCCAGCAGGGTGACCAAGGTCTTGAACGCATCGTCGTAATGCAGGGATACCGCTTGGACGTTGACCAGACTGACCCCGGCCCGAAACCGCAACAAGGGATCTTTGGCGCCATCGAGCACGCTGGTCAGTTGCTCCACCGCCGTGGAGTACTCACCGTTGTAGCCTGACTCCCAACCTTGCAGATAGCGCAGATACCAGCGCCTTTCCGGCCCCATCTGCTCGGCTTTTTGCTCCAGCTGCGCCAGCAGTTCGGCGAATTGCGCGTGGTTGGTGGTCTTGACACTATCGGCCAGACTCAAGCGTGAGGCGACATCCGGGGTCGCCATGGCCCAAGCGCACGACAATCCAAGCAGCAGCAAAACCAACGCACGCATCACGCCAAGGGCGATGCGTGCGTTGTGTGCTGAATGATGGTGGCTAGGCATCTTCGGTCATCAATGTCTGGTCCGCCGCCCTGACGCCGTCAGGCAGCCCGTTCGCGGGCATCAAGCCGGGTTTCGAGGTGAGCTTCCGGGGCCATCATCAGGCAACGCATGGATTGGGGCGCTCCCGCCAGTTCGCGCAGGCCGGCATTATCGCACTTCAGTACCGCCCATTGTGCCTCAGGCCCCACCGCCATCGTACCCAACGCGGCGTACAGGCGCGCATGGCTGGCATGACGGAGCGCGGCATTGGAACCCAGGGTTTCCAGCATTTCAATGATATCGGACATGGTCGTATCCTCATGGCGTGGTTCGGGTGAGCCGCCCGTGGGCGGCGTGCTGTCACGGCGGGATCAGCGCCGGACCACCCGAGTATGTGCCCGAGTCAACGCCTCAAGTCGTGAGCGAATAGCCAGATTTGGCGCCAATTCCCCACCGGGCGCCAGAACCAGCGTGTCCTCCACCGCCAGCTCGACTGCCGCCAGGTCCTGCAACCGGACGCGCCGCACCGTCGCGCCGCCGACCGGCAAGGTGGCCGCGCGATACACGATGACCGGATGGCCGGGCGGGTAATGCGCCGCCAGCACCTCGCACAGCAACTGGCGGCAGGCGGCGTCACCGACATCCTGTATGAGTTCGATATCACCAACCACCCCTGCCTGCCAGAGCACCACCCAGCCGCCCACATCGATGGCGCGCCGATACAGCAGCAATTGGGTAGCTTCCAGATGCTGGCAACCACGCAGGCCCGGATCGATTCCCAGATCGGCGTACAGACAATCGGCGGCGGAGATGCCGGGCTCCATGCGCGCCGCGTAACCCTCCTCACGGGCCTGTCGCAGCGCTTCGTGCGCCGGCCAGCAGAATACGCCGGGGTGGCCGTAAAACGCTGCGCACACCTGGCGTCCACGGCGAACCTCGGCCAGTATCGTCGCCACCATGTCGTGGTACGTCTGCATCCGCGACACCCCGTCGCGGTAGCGCGTCTGCAAGCTGCGCACCTCGGTGTTGAGGCGGGCGACCCATTGCTCGACCAGCGCATCGGAGGCCGCCACGAAGACCACGTCAGCCTGTTCGATCGTGCTGCGCGCCAAGGGCGTCAGATGGGAGCCGAGGGTCATCCCAAGCCCGACACAGGCAAGGCTGCCGGCAGCACGGTGGGCCGTCACCGCCGTGGCCTCGAAGCGGTTTGCGCGATCAAGTACACGCCATCACGCCGCCGCATCCGGCGCGGCTGTCTGAGTAGGTGGGTGACGGCGCAGTTCCGCCCGGATTGCTCGCAGCTTGGCCTTGACGCGCTGTTCGTCGGCGAGCCCGACGCGCAACAGCATTTTTTGCCCTGCCGACAAGGCTTCCAGTGCCGGATCGCGGAATTCATACAGGACTTTCGGACGCACCAGCAGCGGCGGCGAGGCCGGCTCCGGCGTGGCCAACAGATGATCGATCACGCTCAGCAAGCGCGCATTGAAATCGCCGTCCGGGTAACCCAGTTGACGGTAGGCTTGCTCGAACCAGTCGTAGTGGCGGCCGTACCACGCCACCAGCTGCGCCGGATCGGCCGCCGCCAGAATCTGCATGTACGGCGCATAGCGATCCGCATTGCCGGCATCAATACGCACGGCCTCGCCCTGCCGGGCAATGACCAGCGAGCCGGCCGGTCGTCGCACCGGCAGCACATTGGCTTGCACGTCGTGCTGCGGCAGCGCGTCGATCGTCGCCACAATCCGCTGGATCAGATAGGCGGGAACCAGCAATCCATCCAGTGATTGCCCGCCGGCCAGCGCGGACAAGGCCGCGCGGACGCTGTCATCACCGCTGTCGCCGTGCAGCAATGCCGCGGGCAGCACGACTGCCGGCGCCACCGTACCGGCGATTGCCACCGGCGCGGTCGCCGGCGCGGCGGGCGCCAGCACCAGTGGTGGCGCGGCCTGACTGACCGCTTGCGCGCCACCCTCCGGTTGCGGCGTGTGCCGCCGCACGTAGACAACCCCCGCCACGATCAGCGCGGCCAGCACGCCCGATACCGCCCATCCCGCCTTTGCGCCGCGTGCGCTCATGTCATGCCCTCAAACCGGAGATCACCCATTCCGTTACGACTGCCACCTGGCCCATTCGTTCCCCGTCGTCTTCACCGCTGGCGTTGCGATACCGACAGGCCGATCAGGCGCGACACCACCAATGCGAGGTACATGACACCAGAAAACATCTCCAGATCCGCCACACCCCGCGCGATCGGCGACAGCGGGATCACGTCGCCAATACCGGTACTGGAAAACAGCGCGAAGCTCAAAAACAGCATCTCGCTCCAGCTGCGCGGTTGTCCGGCCACCGCGGCACTGAAGGCCGCAGGATCCAGCCATTGGCACAGCAGCAACACGTAAGTAAAAGCCCATACCAACAAGGTGAAGGTGGCCCCGGCGGCAAAAAATTCGTCACGGGACACACGCTGATCGGCGTACATGTAGGAAATCAGGCACCCGGCCGCAAAGAAATAGAACACCGCCTGCATGGCCGCCTGCCACGGTTGCAAGGCAACCAGTCCAAAGCCGATCCACAGCACATTGAGCACGATGGCGATGCTGGCCAGCACCAGGCCGGCGGCAACGTGGCGCACGGTCTGACGGATCATCCGCAAGGCCAGCAGCAGCACCAGGACGCCGAAGCCGCCCAACAGCGGTCGCGCCAGGTGGGTTTGTTCCAATAGCGGGTACGCGACCACCTGCAACAGTTGCACCAGCAACAAGATCGCGGACGGGTGCCGGCGGAGGGTTCTCAGCCACTGCAACCGGGGCGGTTCGACATCAGCGGCAAGCGCCATGGTGTCATCCTCGGACAGCATTCAAAACGCTATTTGAACATGCCCACGCGAATGCTGGATGCCCGCAGCCGGCGCGCCGGCAAGGCCGGGGGCATCAACGCAGCTGGCTATCCTTGCTGCCACGGCGATTGTAGCCAGCGGTGGAGTTTGCCTGGAGATCGGCTGATTGTTGACAAGCCACACACAGACGCACTCCCGGCACGGCCGCCCGTCGTGCCGGCGGAATGCGTTCGCCGCATTCCTCGCAGTCGAGGCGCCCCGGCCCCGATGCAAGCTGGCTGCGCGCGCGCTTGATCGCATCCTTGATCGTCGCGTCGATCTGCTCCTGAACGGCATTGTCACCCGCCCATCCGGTTGCCATGACACTTGCTCCGATTACCGAGTACCGGAATTAAACCACCAGTACGTGGTGCAATGCTGAACCCAAGCAAGCGCGCAAGTTCTGCGCTAAAGTCTTGAAAGTCAAGCGCGGAACCGCGCTTGACCGAATCACAGGGGAACGCCGTGGAATTGCTGTTGTGGCGTTGGAGTGCATTCACGCAGACCATCTCGGTGCTGCTGATCGCCTCCTTTTTCATGGCGCTCAACCGCAGCCTCAGGCTGCCGGAATTGCGCATCTGGACCTGGGCCTGGTCCAGCAACCTTCTTGCCTTGCTGCTCACCACCGCATTCTGGCTGTTGCATCCGCTTGCCGGTGCGCTGCTGCTGTTCACTCTTGCCCTGTACTTTCTCAGCAAGTCCTTGTTCGTGGCGTTGACGGTGCTGGCAGCCATGTCCATGGTGGATGCGGGCAACGCCGCCCGCCGGATCAGGAAGTTGCCGGCAGTCGCTACCGCGCTGGGGCTGCTGGGCGTATTGCTGGCCGTGACCTCTTTCGACGCCATCGGCATCGGTCAGTCATTACTGATCGGGATCGCTTTTCTGGTCTGCGCGCTGTATCTGCATCGTCTCGGCGCCCCCGGCAGCGGCTGGCTGGCGGTCGGTCTCGGCATCCGCGCCCTGCTGGGTTTTGCCGAATCAGCAACCTACCTGATCGACTGGCTCGGCAACGAGCGCGTGTTCGGCTACCCCATCGCCAATTTGCTGGCGGTACATTCCTCGCTCGACGCCACCGCCGAGTGGGGCATCGCATTGGCGGCACTGCTGGCGCTGCACGCGTCGATCGAGCGCAATTCCAGCCGCATCAACGATGACATCAAGCATATCCAGGAACAACTCCGCGAACAGGTCAAACGCGACATTCTCACCGGCTGCTTCAATCGTCGTGCGTTGCCGGAAATCCTGCGTCTGGCGCAAGGCAACGGCGGCAGCATTCTGTTTTTCGACATCGACCATTTCAAGCGCATCAATGACGAACTCGGTCACCACGTCGGGGATCGCTGCCTGATCCGCTTCGCCTCGGCACTGCACCGATGTTTCACCCCGGATGACCACATCATCCGCTACGCCGGGGATGAATTCGTGGTCGTCGCCCACGCCATGTCCGATACCGACTACACGCACTGCATCGAGTCCCTGCGCTTGCGTCTGGCCAAAAGCAGCGCGGACGGCCCGCCGCTGGATTTTTCGGTCGGCCGCATCCATCTTGCGGCGAACTCCGACACGGAACAGCTGATGCGCGCCGCCGATCAAGCCATGTACGCCGACAAGACCGCACGCAAGCGTGCCGTTCAATGAATTTTGCACGCCTGCACCCCGGCCGTGGCGGCCTCCTCCTCGGCCTGCTGCTGATGCTGGCGGCCTGCGCCAGCCAGCGGCCCGTCGTGTCCCCGGCACAACGGGACCGCATCCATGGCGAGTTGCTGGCGCGTTTGCCGGCGACGCTATCGGACCGCGCCGACTGGGCGCGGGATATCGAACGCGCTTTCACCGCGCTCGGGATCTCGCCCAGTGTGCCGCACCTGTGTGCCGTGCTGGCGGTGACTGCGCAGGAATCGGGCTACAAGGCTGACCCCAGGGTGCCAAATCTGGCGCGTATCGCGCGGGCGGAAATCGATCGCCGGGCGGCGCGTTACCACATCCCGCGTTTCGCGGTATCGGCCGCGCTGGCGCTGCGATCCACCGATGGTCAAAGTTACGCGGAGCGACTTCAGCGGGTACAAACCGAGGGCCAGCTCAGTTTGTTGTTCGAGGACTTGATTGGTCGCGTTCCGCTCGGCAGACGGCTCTTCGGTGATGCCAATCCCGTACGCACCGGCGGCCCGATGCAGGTCAGCATCGCGTTCGCCGAACGCTGGGCCGATCAACACCATTATCCCTACGCCAATCCGGACACGGTTCGACGTGAGGTTTTCACGCGCCGTGGCGGGCTCTACTACGGCATCGCGCATCTGCTTGGCTACCCGGTTTCCTACGACCGCATGCTGTACCGCTTTGCCGACTTCAACGCCGGGTTTTACGCCAGCCGCAACGCGGCCTTCCAGCAGGCCGTGAACCGCCTTGGCAACACCCATCTCGACCTCGATGGCGACCTTCTGAGCTATGACGACACGCTCAGCGAAACCGAGCAGGCATTACGCCAGCTGGGCAGCAAGCTCGATTTGCGCGATGCCGAGATCCACGCCGCACTGCAACAAAGTGAAACCCACGAGTTCGAAAAGACCGCGTTGTATCACCGCGTGTATGCGCTGGCCGAGAGCCGCAGCGGCTCCACTCTGCCCCGCGCCATGCTGCCGAAAATCCGCCTCGAAAGCCCCAAGATCAGCCGCCAGCTGACCACGGCATGGTTCGCCGAACGGGTGGATCGCCGTTACCGGCGTTGCCTCGGCAGCCGCTGACGCGATCCCCGCAATCAGCCGCCCGGATGGGCCAAGGCAAAATCCACCGCGGCGCAGACGGCAACCGCTTGCGCCTCGTTGCACTGCGCCGGGGTCGCGTTGGGGCTGTCCGGATAGACCTCCGTGGTGGTGGTGTAGCGGGCGCCGCTGATACCGGCACACAGCCCGAGGTCAACCAGCGCGTATTCGATCACTCCGGGCGCCACCACCGGCGAACCGATGATCGTGCCATCCGGATCGGCCGGCGCGATATGGGTCACCCGCGCCACGGCCTCGATGATGGCCTGCTGGAATGCCGGTTGGCGGTTGGCGCTGTCATCGACCAGATAAAAGCCATCGGGGATGGTGCCGGCGACAAACGGCTTGCCATCCCGCGCCGCCAACGACGGCCGAAACTCGCTCTCGTCGCTGTCGGTGGTTTCGTGCAGGTCGATATGCATAAGCACACGGTCACGCAATGGCGCCATCAACGCCAGCAACGCCGCCGCTTCGCCGGCCGGGCTGTTGGCTCGGAATGAACGGTTGGGATCGATCGCATCCGGGTTCCAGCGATGGATGCGTTCATACGCCCACGGGCTGACGCAGGGCGCTACCAGCACGTTGGCGCGGCCGCTGTAGCGGACGGCGTCGCGCGCGGCAAAACGCAGCGCGCCATGCACGCCGCTGGTTTCGTAGCCGTGCACGCCGCCGGTCACCAACATCACCGGCAGCTCATCGCGCCAATCCGGCGAACGCAGGCAGAACAAGGGGAAACGCCCGTCTGCGCCGTAGTCCAGCTCACCGTATTGGGCGATATCCAGCGTGCCGCGCAAGCGCTCGATTTCGGCAATCACTTCACCGGCGTAGCTGCGTTGCCGCCGCTGCAACGCGCGCCACTGTGCTTTCTCCGCCGCGCCCCAGGCGACGCCGGGGCTGCCGATGCCAAGAAATGGGCCGTTCTGCATGGGTGAATTGCCTTTGGAAATGGATGCGTAGCTGCCCACGATAGCACCCCGCCCGCCGCCACCGAACCCTGTGCCGCGGTCAGCGCGCCGCGCTGCTTGCAACCACGCGATTGCGGCCATGCGCCTTGGCGGTGTAGAGCGCCTGATCCGCGCTCGCCATCCAGCTGCTCACATCGTGACAACGCTGGCCATCGAACATCGCCACGCCGATGCTGACCCCGAGCTCGATGCCCCCATCCGCCAGGTCCACCGGCAGCACCTTGACCTTGGCGCGCAGCAATTCCGCCAGCCGCAGGCATTCGGCCACTCCGAGCGCCGGGCAGATAACGGCAAATTCCTCCCCGCCGATGCGCGCCACATAACCCAACGCACCGACCCCGGCTTCCAGCGCTTGCGCCACGCTGTGCAAGACGGTGTCGCCGAACGGATGCCCCCCCGTATCGTTGATACGCTTGAAATGATCAAGGTCCAGCATCAACAAACCATGCTGATGGGCCGCCGGCCGTGGCGCTTGCGCGGCCAGCCGCGACAGTCGCTCCAGACAGGCGCGACGGTTTTCCAGTCCGGTCAGCACGTCATGCCGGGACAGCTCGCGCAAAGCCTGCGCATGCCGGCGTTGACGGCGCCACAACACCAGCAGGAACACGATGATGATAGTCAGCACAATGCTGGCAGCGGCCGCAACCAGGGCCAGCATCCGTTGCCGCGATGCCTGCGCGTCCTGTTGCTCCGCCTTGATGTGTGCGCTGGCCAGGGCCAGTGCCTGCTCATGCGTCTGGCTTTGCAGTTGCCGGATTCGCAACGCGCTTTCGCGCCGCGCATAGCGCGATTCGATCTCGGCTACCGTTCCGGCCTGTTCGCTGGCCCGCGCCAAGTTGATCAGCGTGACCGCCTCGGCATAGTCGCGCACCGCCAGACCGTCATTGCCCTGCCGCGCCGCCATTTCCGCCTGCGTCACCAGCAGCTCGGACAAGGCACCGTGGGCCTGCAGGCGGCGTGCCGTTTCGATGGCGCTGGCCAACTCGTCCATCGCCTGCAAGGGCTTGCCGAGCAACGCCAGCGCCCGCGCCACGTTGCCACGCGACAGCATGGCATTGCGGGCGTCACCGTCGTGCAACTCCCGTTGCAGGGACTGCCGCGAGAGCTCCAGGCTCTCCTTGCCAGCGCCACTCGCCAGCAAGACCCGCGACAGATCGTCGCCAACCGAACCGGCCATCGCCTTGTCGCCAAGATCGAGAAAGCGCTGGCGCGTTTGCCGCAACAAGCGCTCGGCAGCGGCCAAGTCGCCCAGATTGAAGTATTCGAAACCCGTTACCTGCTCGGCGCGGGCCAGCTCGAAGTCATCACCCACGGCGCGCCAGGCGTCCATGGCCTTGCGGCAAGTCGGCAGCGTCCTGGCCCGGTCCTCGGCGATGGCGTAGTCGTCACACAGCTCGTACAGGACGCGGGCCTGCACCCGTGGATCATTGACCAACTGCAAGGCGGTGGCGGCACGCAAGGCCGTCTTGATGCCGTCGCCGCGTTGTCCGCGCCGCAGCAAGCGCTTGGCGCGCAGCAGATCGGCATACGGCGCGGATTCGAGGTCATTGCGCGACACCGCGAGGCTGCCCAGCCGCAAACTGGTCTCGGCGAATGCGGCATCGTCACCGGCCTGGATCGCCGCCTGACCGAGATACCACAGCAGTTCCCGTTCGTCGTCAGCCGCCAGCGCGCCCGCGTCCAGGTGTTGATGGATGACCCGGATCGCATCGGCGGGACGCGTCTCCACCATCTTGCGCAGCGTGTCGATTGCTGGTTGCACCGGCGCGGCGAACAGCGCCGTGCTTGCGCACACCGCCAGCAACAGCCCCCAATGGAAAGTCCGCCATCGCATGTGCTTGCCTCTGTCCGTTGAATGAAGCAAGTTTCACGCCATGAAAGCGTTCAGCCCCCGTGCGCCGGGTAGTGCTGGCTGACGTATTCCTCGATCAAGGCGACGAACTCCGTCGCGATATGCTCGCCACGCAGGGTGACGGTTTTTTGTCCATCCACGAACACTGGCGCAGCCGGCGCCTCCCCGGTGCCCGGCAGCGATATGCCGATGTTGGCGTGGCGCGATTCACCCGGCCCATTCACCACACAACCCATGACGGCCAGAGTCAGGTTTTCCACTCCATCGCGCTGCAAGCGCCATTCGGGCATGCGGGCGCGGACGTGGTCCTGCACGGTTTTGGCGAGCTCCTGGAAGAAGCTTGAAGTGGTACGGCCACAACCGGGACAGGCGGTTACCAACGGCGTGAAGGCACGCAAACCCATGGTTTGCAGGAGCTCCTGGGCCACGATCACTTCCTGCGTGCGGGACGCACCCGGCTCCGGGGTCAGCGAGATGCGGATGGTGTCGCCGATGCCTTCCTGCAACAACACCGCGAGGGCAGCGGTCGAGGCCACAATCCCCTTGGAACCCATGCCGGCTTCGGTCAGGCCAAGGTGCAAAGCATAGTCCGAGCGGGCAGCCAGATCCCGATACACGGCAATCAGCTCTTGCACGCCGGATACCTTGCAGGACAACAGGATATGGTCGCGCGTCAAGCCCATCTGCTCGGCCCGTGCGGCCGAATCCAGTGCCGACCGGATCAGCGCCTCGCGGCCTACGCGGGCGGCATCCCAAGGCGTGGCGCGCTGGTGGTTTTCGTCCATCAGCGCCGCCAGCAGCGATTGATCCAGCGAGCCCCAGTTGGCACCGATCCGCACCGGTTTGTCGTAGTGCAGCGCCTTGTCGATGATGGCACCGAACTGGGCATCTTTTTTCTTGCCAAAACCGACGTTGCCGGGGTTGATGCGATACTTTGCCAGCGCCTCGGCGCAAGCCGGCTCGGCTTCCAGCAACTGGTGCCCGTTGTAGTGGAAATCACCCACCAGCGGCACCGAGCAGCCCATCATGTCGAGGCGCTCACGAATCCGCGGAACCGCGGCCGCGGCCTCCAGCGTATTGACCGTGATGCGTACCAGTTCGGAGCCGGCGCGTGCCAGTTCGGCGACTTGCCGCGCGGTGGACTGCACATCCGCCGTATCGGTGTTGGTCATCGACTGCACCACCACCGGGGCGTCGCCACCGACCCGGACACTGCCGACCAGGACGGGGACACTGGACCGCCGGCCGCTCGCCGCAGCGGGAAGGTCTTGAGGATTGATCATCTGAGGGATTCGAATTCAACTCGCCGCATCGGCGGGAGGTGACAAGGATACGCGATAGTAGCCCGATCCGAGCGCCTCGGCGGCGGCAAACTCGCGCAGCGCAGCCCGCAGTGCCGGCACATCACGGAGCCGATCCGCCGGCGCGGTTATCTCCGCCGCGTGCAGCATGCTCTCCCCGATGCGTGGCAACAGCAGCTCCGACTCTCCGCCGGCCTCCGCGTCAAGCAGTAGCGCACGCTGCATCGGTCCACGCTCGCCCTCGTCAAACCGGCCGCGTACCGCCGCCGGCCGTGCATGCCGTGACAACAACTCCACCCCGACCTGCAAATCGCCATTGCGTTCGCTGCGCAACCAGCGCACGATGCCGATCAACCAGGGCGCCTCATTCGTCGCGCCACCGGCCTGCGCCGACAGCCCCACCAGTTCGCCGATGTGCACGCGCTGGCGCTGCTGCAACGGCCATTGCAGCCGGTACCCGCCCAAGCTTTGATCCAGTATCTGCACATCCAGCTGGGCCGCCCCAGCGCTGCCACGCGCCCCGACCCACGAGGCGGCATCCTGACCGCTGAGTTCGATCTCACGACCGTGGATCTGGTGTTGAAAACTCTCGAAATTGAGGCCGCCAGCCAAGGCCTGGTGCAGCGCGTGCAAGCCGAGCACGGCCTCCAGTGAGTGCTCGGCGTCGGCACGCGCATGGTCGCGCTCCACCGTGCCGACCCAGGCCTTGGCCAAGCGCTCCAACAAGTAACGCGGAATCTCGACCGGCTCGCCATGCTGGGGGCGTAAAGTGGCCGGCTGCTCGGCCGGCGTCCAGGCAAGCTGATCGCGCACGGCGTCGATGACAGGCTCCAGGTCAAGTGACCAGTGTCCGTGCCCGGGCTTGGCGCGTTCCTGCGGCAAATAGCCCGGGCCACCCGACGCCGACGCGGACGTCACCGCCGCCGTCCCGCCAAGACTGCCGATCAACGCCGCCTGCGGCGCCAGCGCACGACAAGCCCGCACCACCCGGGTCATTTCATCGCGCTGGAACGCGAACGGATTCGACAGCGCCAGCAACAAGCTGGATGCGTAGCGATCACGCAGTGATCCGCGGTAGCCATCGATATCGACCTCGCGGCCGCCCAGCTTGTGCTCGGCAGCATAGGCATACGCGGCGTGCAGGCGTTGCCACGGTGTCGCCGGCGGCACCTCGTACAACTGGTAGGACAGGCGCAGCGCCATGCCCAGACTGTCCATGGCTCGCGCCAGCAGACGGCTGATGGAACCACGCGAAAACAGCGATACCTTGCCGCCGGGCGCGGTCGCCTCATACACCGCGAGACAGCAGGCATCGCCATGGCGACAACACGCACTGAACAGCGTGCGCGCCATCTCGGCCTTGGCGCTTGGCAGCGGGTGTCCTTCCACTGCAATCTGCTTCAGCAGCCCGGCCGTCAGCGCCTGCAGCGGCATCTGCAATGATGCCAGTGCGCGGCTGCGGTCCGCCGGCGTACCACTACTGCCGTGCAGCAGGCTGTCCAGTATCTGCAACAACTTGCCCGCTGCCAGCACCGGCGATGCCAGCGGCAATTGTTCGATGGACTGCAGCACGTTTCCCGGCGCCATGGACCCGTGCGACTCGGGCATTGCCAGTCCCGCCACAAGATCAAGGTAGTGATCGCTCATGCCCGCCCCCTGCGCTCCATCATTCGGCACACTCCCCGACGGAAAATCTCGCGGTTATCGACCAGCCCGCGCCGCCGCCAGCAAACACACGCTTCGCGGCCGCTACGCCGCGCCATCGCCCTGCAACATACCCCGATCCCGGCCGAACCGCCAGAACCCTGGCTGCTGGTCGCGCGCAACGGGTTTGCCGTCTCGACCGGAATGCGGCACGCTGTCGGTTTTCGAGTGGCCAGCGAACACCATGCCGACAGTCGAGCCAGCGCGCGACGTCTTCTCTCCCTCCGCGCTCAACCGGCTGGTGCGTGACCTGCTGGACGATGCCTTGCCGGCGCTGTGGGTGGAAGGCGAAATCTCCAATTTTGCGCGGCCCGCGTCGGGCCACCTGTACTTCAGCCTCAAGGACGCCAACGCACAGATTCGCTGCGCGCTGTTTCGCCCCAAGAGCACCGCGCTGCGCTTCGCCCCGCAAAATGGCATGCAAGTCCTGTTGCGCGGCCGCGTCAGCCTGTACGAGCCACGCGGCGACTACCAGCTCATCGTCGAGCAGATGGAGCCGGCCGGTGAAGGCGCGCTGCAACGCGAGTTCGAGCGCCTGAAGCGGGTGCTGGCCGCCGAAGGCCTGTTCGATGCCGCCCGCAAGCGGGCGCTGCCGCGCCTTCCTCGTCGCATCGGCATCTTGAGTTCACCCACCGGCGCGGCGGTGCGGGATGTGCTGACGGTCCTGCGCCGACGCTTTCCGCTCGCCCGGGTCGAACTACTGCCGGTGCCGGTGCAGGGCAAGGAGGCCCCGGCCGCGATCCGCGACATGCTCGCGCGCGCGGTGCGCGCCGCCCGTCACGATGTGCTGCTGATCACCCGCGGCGGTGGCTCGCTGGAGGACCTGTGGGCATTCAACGACGAAGCGCTGGCGCGGACCATCGCCGCCTGTCCAATCCCGGTGGTGTCGGCGGTTGGCCATGAAATCGACTTCAGCCTGACCGATCTGGTTGCCGATCTGCGCGCCGCCACGCCATCGGTTGCCGCCGAATTGCTGGTACCCGACCGGGCCGAGCTCGACCAGTGGCTGACGACTCAGGCACGCCAGCTCACAAGCCGCATGACACGCCAGCTGCAGGGCCACGCCCAGCAACTCGACCATTTGCAGGCACGGCTGCAAGCGCAGCGTCCGCAAGTACGGCTGACACGCGGGCGAGAACGCCTGCAGGCCTTGCGCGCGCGGCTGCTGCGCATGCAGCTCTGGGCGATTCTGCAGCAACGACTGGAAGCCATCGGCACGCGCTTGCGGCACAGCGGCGTGACCGCCCGTCTGCCGGCGCTGCGGCAGGCACTCGAGCGCCTGCATCCGCGTCTGCTGCTGGCCGTCCGCGCCCGACTGCAAGCACAACAGACCCGCATCGAACTCCTGGCGCGCACCCTGCACGCCATCAGTCCACTCGGCACCTTGCAGCGCGGCTACGCAATTCTGTTCGACGCGGACGGCCGCGCAATCCGGCTGGCGACCGCGATCCAGCCGGGTGCCACCGTGACCGCGCGTCTGTGCGACGGCAGCGTGATTCTGCGCCGCCCCGCCCCACCAGCCGACGCATGACCGCGACACGTTTCACGCTGACGGCCGCCACTCGTCATGGCGTGGAGATCCGCAAGAGTCGCTTTCTGGCTGTGGCCGAACCGGTAACCGACGCAGACGCCGCCATGGCCTGCGTGCAACGGCTGTCGGATCCGGCCGCCAGTCACAACTGCTGGGCCTGGCGCCTTGGCCAGTCCTACCGCAGCCACGACGATGGCGAGCCAACCGGCAGCGCCGGCAGACCGATCCTCGCAGCGATCGACGGCCAGCAATTGGATGGCGTCGCAGTGGTGGTAACGCGCTGGTTTGGCGGCATCAAGCTCGGCGTCGGCGGGCTGATCCGCGCCTACGGCGGCACCGCCGCCGAGTGCCTGCGGCAAGCGCAACGCGTCGCCGTGGTGGAACGCTGCCGGGTCACGTTCGATTGCGACTTCGCCTTGCTGGCCTTGCTGAAGTCGAGACTGCCGGCAGTGGACGCCGTGATCGATGAGGAGCGCTACGCCGCCGAGCACGCCGGATTGACCCTGCTGCTGCCGGTGTCGCAGCGTGAACCACTGGCTGCCCTGCTGCGCGATCTCAGCCGCGGGCGCATTCAACTGCCACCGCTGGATTGATTTTTCCGAAGCACGCCCCATTTCAGCCCGGTTCCCGCTGCACGCGTTCGCCATGACCGAGTCCACGGCCACCACCGCCGCCCCGCGCACCCATCGACTGGCCGCCCTCCAAGGCTTGTGGCCGTACCTGAAGCCGCACAAGGCGCTGGCGTCCGGCTGGTTGCTGTTCCTCGCCCTGTCTTCCACCGCGTCACTGGTGCTGCCGGTTGCGGTGCGGCACATGATCGACCATGGCTTTTCGGGCAATGACCCCAGCGTCGTCAACCGCACCTTCATGGCGCTGTTCGGCGTCGCGCTGGTACTGGCGCTGGCAACCGCCGGCCGCTACTTCTGCATCACCCTGCTCGGCGAACGCTCGCTGGCCTCGCTGCGCCGGGCCCTGTACGACCACCTGATCCGGCTCGACGTCGGCTTCTTCGAAAAAACCCGCGTCGGCGAATTGATTTCACGCCTCGGCACCGACACCGAATTGGTGCAAACCCTGGTCGGCTCGGGCATCTCGGTGGCGGTGCGCTCGGTAGTCACCTTGCTTGGCGCCACCGCAATGATGGTCTGGACCAGTGCCCATCTCGCGGGGCTGACCGGGCTGGTGATCCCGCTGGTGATCCTGCCAATTCTGGTCTTCGGGCGCCGCGTGCAGAAGCTCTCGCGCCACAGCCAGGATCGGCTGGCCGATGCCGCTGCCATCGCCAATGAAACCCTGAACGCCTCTACCGCAGTCAAGGCCTACGCCCGCGAAGACATCGAAAGCACACGCTACGGCCACGCCATCGCCTTGGCGCTGCAAACCGCGCGGCGCCGCATCGGCATGCGTGCCCTGCTCACGGCTGCCGTCATCACACTGGTGTTTGGCGCCATCACGCTGGTGCTGTGGGCGGGCGCGCACGCCGTGCTGGAGCACACTCTGGAAGTCGGCGTACTGACCCAGTTCGTGATGTACGCGGTGTTCGCCGCCGGCTCGGTCGGCTCGCTGAGCGAGGTCTGGGGCGAAGTCCTGCGCGCCGCCGGCGCGATGGAACGCATCGGCGAACTGTTCGCCGAGCGTCCTGCCATCGCCACACCCGCCACCGCGACCGCCCTGCCGCAACCGAGCCGTGGCGCCGTGCGCTTCGAGCAGGTCAACTTCCATTATCCGACCCGACCCGACACGCCGGCGCTCAGCGATTTCACGCTCGATGTCCGTCCCGGCGAAACGGTGGCGCTGGTCGGCCCCTCTGGCGCCGGCAAGAGCACCGTATTCGCCTTGCTGTTGCGCTTTTACGATCCAGCCAGCGGCACCATCCGCTTCGACGGCGTGGACCTCAAAGCCATGACCTTGCCGGGTTTGCGCGGTGCCATCGCCCTGGTGCCACAGGAAACCGTGATCTTCAGCGGCAGCGCCGCCGACAACATCCGCTTTGGCCGCATTGGCGCCGACATCGGCCAGGTCGAGGAAGCCGCCCGCGCCGCCGAGGCGGACGAGTTCATCCGCGCCCTGGACGGCGGCTACGACTCCGAGCTGGGCGAACGCGGCGTGCGTCTCTCCGGCGGCCAGCGCCAGCGCATTGCGATTGCCCGCGCGATTCTGCGCGATGCGCCGCTGTTGCTGCTGGACGAAGCCACCTCGGCGCTGGATGCGCAATCGGAGGCGGCGATCCAGCATGCCCTCGCCCGGCTCGAAAAAGGCCGCACCACCCTGGTGATTGCGCACCGCCTCGCCACCGTGCAGCGCGCCGACCGCATCGTGGTGATGGATGGCGGCCGCATCGTTGCCCAAGGCAGCCACGACAGCCTGCTCGCCGAAGGCGGGCTCTACGCCGAATTGGCGCGGCTGCAATTCGTCGCCTGATCGCGCCTGCACCACCGCGCCCATTCAATCCGCGGTGCCGGCGCGCCGATAGTCCAGCGGTGGCGCTTGCCGCTTCAGCAGCGCGTCGTAGCGGAAATCGGCCCCGCGCCGCCGCTCGAATTCGACCCGTGCCTGCCGCAGCGTGGCCGGCGACTGATACAGCGCCACCGCTGTCAAGGCCATCGCCTTGGCCGCATTCAAGGCACCCTTGGCACCGATCGACATGCCGGAAGCCGCCACCGCCTGCCAACTGTGCGCCGGCGTACCGGGTACCCAGGTGGCGGTGTACAAGCCGACCGTGGGCACATTCCAGCTGACGTCACCGACATCGGTCG
>DASSXP010000110.1:0-2279 GCA_035703755.1 Rhodanobacteraceae bacterium
GTCGCGCCAGCGGCGGGCCCGGAAGTTCCACGTCGTGGTTGCCCAGCACCGCATACATTGGGCGGTGCAACCCGCGCAGCGGCGCCAACGCCGCGGCCAGGTTTTGGGGTGGGTTGTAGGCGAGGTCGCCGGCGAATACCACCAGGTCCACGTGCAGCGCGTTCAGTTTTTTGACCAGCTGCCGCAGCTTCGCCGGCCGCGTGTAGATGCCGACGTGGACGTCCGCGACCAGCGCGATGTCGAGGTTGACCGGAGCGGGAATGACGGTGCGGCGCACGACCAGTTCGTTGGGCTCGACGAAGCGGGCGTAGCACAGCAATGCGCAGGCAAGCGCCAGCAACGCCGCCCCGGTGGCGCGTGCACGGCAGCGATCGCGCGCGCGCCGCCACGCCTTGATGGCCGATTGCGCCAGCAACGGCCACAGCAACCACGCGCCATGCAGCAGCACGAGTTGCGCGAATGCCTTGGCGCGCTCCTGCGGCTCGATGTCGAACGTCGGGTATTCGATGGCGGGCCAGGCAATGCAGAACGCCACGATGCCGGCGAGCCACAGTCCGCGCACCAGCCAGCGGTTGCGCCAGGCACTCGCGGTCAAGGTGGGCACGGCAGGGCGGGACGCGGCAGGCGTGCCGGCGCAGCCTGTGCCGGCACCATCGCGATGCAATCAACGGGGCAGGGTGCGACACACAGCTCGCAGCCGGTACACAGGTCGGCCACCACCGTGTGCATCAGCTTGCTGGCGCCGACGATCGCGTCGACCGGGCAGGCCTGGATGCACTTGGTGCAGCCGATGCAGACGTCTTCGTCGATGCGGGCGACGCGCGGCGGTGCTTCGGTGCCGCAGGCAGGATCGAGCGGCAGCACGGGTTGTCCCGTGATCCGCGCCAACGCCTGCACGCCTTTTACGCCACCCGGCGGGCAGCGGTTGATGGCGGCCTCGCCGTGCGCGATCGCCTCCGCGTAGGGGCGACAACCGGGGTAGCCGCAACGGGCGCACTGGGTTTGCGGCAGTGCCGCGTCGATGCGGTCGACCAGGGCGTCAAGGGAAGGCTTCGCGGGGGCGGCGCGCGTCTGCATGGCGTGATTGTAATCGCCACCCCGTGCGTGCCCTGCACACGCGGCGTTATGCTCGCGGCCTCCGGATCATTCGACCGCAGCGGAACCGTCCATGGCCTTGCTTGCCGACCTGCGCGTCCTCGACCGTACCCAACGGCACACGGTCGCCGCGACGTTCCTGGGCTGGACCCTCGATGCGTTCGACTACTTCCTGCTGGTGATGGTGATGCCGGCGGTGGCGGAAAGCTTCAAGGTGCCGGTAAAGGACGTGGCTTTCGCGCTGCTGCTGACGCTGGCCTTCCGGCCGCTGGGTGCGCTGATCTTCGGTCGCCTGGCCGACCGCTACGGACGGCGGCGCGTGCTGATGCTCGATGTGGCGCTGTATTCGGTGCTGGGCCTGGCTTGCGCGTTCGCGCCCTCGCTGGCGGTGCTGCTGGTGTTGCGCTCGCTGTTCGGCATCGCGATGGGTGGCGAGTGGGGCACCGGCGCGTCGCTGGCGATGGAGTCGGTGCCGGCGCGTTCGCGTGGCATCGTGTCGGGCATCCTGCAGTCGGGCTATCCGTGCGGCTATCTGTTGTGCGCGATCGCGTACGGCTTGCTGTTCAATTCGATCGGCTGGCGCGGCATGTTCGCGCTGGGCATCCTGCCGGCACTGCTGCTGTTGTACTTGCGCCGCAGCGTGCCGGAATCACCGGTGTTCGAGCAGCGCCAGCGTGCTGGCGTCCGCCGCGGGGTGATGGCCACCATGCGCGGACACTGGGGCCTGTTTGCCTACCTGATCGTGACCATGGCGGTGTTCAACGCCTTCAGCCACGGCTCGCAGGACGTATACCCGACATTCCTGAAGCTGCAGATGCATTTCGGCACATACATGGTCAGCGCCTTGACCATCGTGCTGAACCTCGGCGCGCTGGTGGGTGGCCTCGCGTTTGGCCAGTGGTCGGAGAAGATCGGCCGACGCCGTGCGATGGCGATCGCCTGCGTGCTGGCGTTGCCCGCGATCCCGCTGTGGAGTTATGGCGGCTCGGTGCTGCTGCTGGCGATCGGCGCGTTCTGGATCCAGGTGGCGGTGCAGGGCGCGTGGGGCGTGGTGCCCGGCTACCTCAATGAACTGTCGCCCGACGACGTGCGTGGCACCTTACCCGGTTTTGCGTACCAGTTGGGCAACCTGATCGCCTCGGGCACGGCCTATGCGCTGGCCTGGATGGCGGCGGCGCGGGGCG
>DASSXP010000269.1:0-8194 GCA_035703755.1 Rhodanobacteraceae bacterium
CCCCACAGCGGCGACACCTCAACCGCCAGGCCGCTGGCGGCCAGCGGCTCGGCAATTTCCTCGCGGCTGGGAAAGTGCCGGGCGCCAACCTGCATCCAACGCGTCCAGTGCAGGATTTTTTCCTCCAGCACGGTCATCCAGTAACGCCAGGATCGGTCCCGCAGGCAGTTGCGGATCAGCAGCACCCCGCCCGGCGCGACGCGTGATGCCGCGCCTTCCAGCACGTTTCGTTGCAGTGCCGCGGGCATGTAGTGCAGCACGTCGAGGATGGCGACGTTGCCGGCGAAGTCGGGCAGGGCGGCGGCGTCGCCGTCCTGAAAGCGGAGCCGTGGAAAGTGTTCGCCGCAAATCGTGCGCGCGCTGGCTATCTTGCGCGGGTCGTTGTCGAAGCCGATGTAGGCACGCGATTGGCCGTGTTCGGACAGGTACATGCCGAGCAGGCCCATGCCGCAGCCGATGTCGAGCAATGGCAGGGAATTGCCGGCCAAAACCGCAAGAGCGGCGCGGTACAGCGGATCATGGCGCAGTTTGCCGCGCACGTAGTTGGGTTCCCAACGGCCGCTGAAGCGGGCGCTGATGCGGTCGTTGATGGCGTCGTCAGCAGCGCGTTCCGGGTTCACTCGGCAGCCTTGGGTGTGAGCAGAAAGGCAAGGGTGGCAAGGATATCCTCGATCCGGTCGGCAATGTCGACCAGGCCATGCGGATCGGTGTCGGCAACCGTCTGGCGCACCGCGACAGCGGCGTCGTGGACACGTATATCCAGTACTGGTTGGCGTTGTTCGCGCACGCACGCGGCGAGTTCGATCCCACGCGCGGCGGCCAGATCACGCAGCGCCACAATCGGCTCAAGGTGAGGGCGCAGCGCATCGTTGTCGCCTTCGCCGAGCAGGGCATCCAGCAACAAGGCGGCGCGCGCCAGTCGGCTGCCGGTTGCAAACAGCGCATCGCCCAGCGCCAGCAAGCCTTCACCGCTGCGCGGTTCATGCCGCAGGCGCTCCAGTGAGGCGTGCGCGTTGCTGCGAGATACACGGCAGGCGCTGCGCGCGTTGCGCCGCTCCGCCAGGTCGCCGCCGGTGCTGCTGAGATAACGGGCGTAATCTTCCAGCATCCGCGCCAACGCCGTGCGCACGCGGCCACGCTCCCATGTTGGCCAGGCCGCGTACGCTATCAGCGCCAGTGCACTGCCGCCCAAGGTGCCCAGCGCGCGCGCGTGCATCACCGGTCCGGGGGCTTCGCCGGCCAATGCTTCCAGCAACACCACCAGGCCCGACAGAGCGGCGACACCGACGCCATAGTGCCGCGTCGTCCATTGCCGGAATCCATAGCAAAGCAGGGCGAGCAGGGCAATTCGCAACCAGGGTTCATCGATCAGGTAATGCAGCAGCAGGCTGGTCAGCAGCAGTCCGCTCAGGGTGCCGGCGACCCGCAGCAAACCGTAGTTGACGGTGGCGCCGAAGTCGGGTTTCAGAACGATCGCCGCAGTCATCGGCATCCAGTAGGCATGCGCCACCGGCAGCAGGTGCGACAAGCCCAGCGCCAGGGTCACGCAACTGGCGCTGCGCAATGCGTGTCGGCAGGCAATTGAATCCAGCTTGAGGTTGGCGCGCAGTACCGCCAGCGGTTGCGCGGGACGCAAAGCGGTCGGCAATTGGCGCTCGGCGGCCGACGCCCGCACGGCGCCGATGGAACTGGCCGCGTCGACGTTGCGCAAGGCCGCGCGCAAGGGCCGGCGCAAGGCGACGGCGCGGGTCGCGGCCGCCGCCAGTGCGGCCGGCGCAGAAGCCGCACGGGCGGCGGCTTCAAGCGCGCTCTGGGCGGTATCGAAACGGGCCAGCAGCCGCCGGCACTCCGCCTGATCGATCCGGGTATCGCGCAGACTTGCCGCCACCAGAACCAGCAGCCGCGCACTGGCGCGGGCCAGTGCACGCACCGGGCCGTCGGCGTCATGGTCCGCAAGTGCCGCCTGATACTCACGCAGCGCCACCAACTCGACCCGGATGCGCTCGAACAAGGCGGCAAGAATCCGCAGGCTTTCCAGTGCCCGACTCTGGCTGCGATCATCACCCAGCAGCACCGCCTGGACGTGATTGATCTCACTGCTGGCCGGTGGTGCGGCATTGGTCTCCGGGGTTTGCCGGGCCGCCACGGCCAGCGCAGTGTACGCGCTGGCCAGCGCCAGGCGCTCCGGCCGGTATCGGTTCAACGGCCAGGCCAGAATGGCGAGCAAGGCTTGCAGGGCGCCACCAACCAACACCAGCAGCGCCGCGGCCAGCGGTGGAACCTCGTCGACCCCGCTGCTGGCCGCGGTGATTACCAGCAACAAGGTGCTGATCAGCCCGACGCGGGTCAGATCCGGTCCCAACGCCACCAGCAGGCCGGCCGCAAACGTCCATAACGCGGTCACCACCAGCAACGGCAGCAACTGGCTGCCAATGCCCAGCCCGATCAGGGTCGCCAGCGCGCCGGCCACGCTGGTCAAAAGGATGTTGCGCAGGCGCAGCCGATACGGCCCCGGCTGATCGGCAAACATCACCATCAAGGCGCCGGCCGAAATACCAAGGCCAATGTCGAGATGCCCGAAATGGACACCCGCGAGCAGCGGCAAGGTGACCCCGGCCGTGTTGCGCAGCGCGACCTGCCACGGCACGTCGCGCGGTTTGATTCGGGTCAGTCCGGCCAGGAGATGCGCGCGCCAGTGCGGAGGCGTTGGCATGCGCGATCAGCGCGCCGGCACGGCTTGCACCTGGCCACAGCGCTGGCAGGTGCGAGCGTCGAGCGAGTCGTAGTAGCGCTTGAATACTGGCGGAAAGTCACTCTCGATGCGGCCAAGAGAGAAGTACTCCTCGTACAGCTTGTGGTTGCAATGGTCACAGAACCAGAGCAAGCCATCGCGCTCGTGAGGCAGGCGCTTGCGCTCCACCACCAGCCCGACCGAACCGGCCATACGCTGCGGCGAATGCGGCACCCGCGGCGGCAGGTAGAACATTTCACCGGCGCGGATCGGGATATCGCGGGCCTCGCCATCATCCTGCACACGCAGAATCATTTCGCCCTCGATCTGATGGAACAGCTCGGGGCCTTCGTCGTAATGGTAATCGCTGCGCGAGTTCGGCCCACCCACCACCATCACGATGAAATCACCGTCCACGATGCACTTGTTGCCGACCGGCGGCTTGAGCAAGTGGCGGTGCTCGTCAATCCAGCGGGAAAAATTGAACGGTGCGGCAAGCGGCATGATGGGCCTTCACTCGAAAGGGCGGCGCATACGATAGCGCCGCGGTCGCCACGACGGAACCGCCGCCTCGACAGCGACGGCTCAATCGCGGCCGGCCCGTCTCAGGCGGACTTGTTGTGGGCGCGCATCACACGCTGTTTTTCCCGATCCCAATCGCGCTGCTTCTCGGCGTCGCGCTTGTCGTGGGCCTGCTTGCCACGCGCCAGCGCCAGCTCCAGCTTGACCTTGTTGCCTTTCCAGTACAACGCGGTTGCGATCAAGGTGTAACCCTTGCGCTCGACGGCGCCGATCAGCTCGTCGATTTCATTTTTGTGCAACAGCAGCTTGCGGGTGCGGCGGTCGTCCGCGACCACATGGGTGGAGGCGCTGATCAGCGGCACGATGGAGGCGCCAACCAGGTAAATCTCGCCCTGTATGACCATGGCGTAGCTGTCACCAAAGTTGACTCGTCCGGCGCGCAGCGATTTCAGCTCCCAGCCTTCCAGCGCGATGCCGGCTTCGAAGCGGCGATCGATGTGATATTCGTGGCGGGCACGCTTGTTGAGCGCGATAGTGCCGCCGGCTTTTTCCTTTGTTTTCGCCATGTCCGTTAAAATGTCGCCGTGGCGGCCAACGTGGGCCGCGAGTGGATGATGCGGGGATGATCGAAATTCAGCGCAGCGCGCTGGTGGCGTATACGCCGGCGCAGATGTTCGACCTGGTGAACGATGTGGAAGCATACCCCAGTCGCTTTTCCTGGTGTGCGGGCGCCGAGGTGCAAAGCCACGACG
Organism: Rhodanobacteraceae bacterium; assembly: GCA_035703755.1. Classification (GTDB taxonomy): domain Bacteria; phylum Pseudomonadota; class Gammaproteobacteria; order Xanthomonadales; family Rhodanobacteraceae; genus DASSBG01. Next base: position 4,006 of record DASSXP010000269.1, read on the forward strand.
CGCACAACCTGACCGCCCGCCTGGACCTGCGTTTTGCCGGCCTGCAACACAGTTTCAGCACCCACAACAGCTTGCAGCGGCCGCAGCGACTGGAAATGCGGCTGGCGGGCGGCCCATTGCGGGAGCTGGATGGAACCTGGACCTTCATCGCGCTCGGCGAGCACGGCTGCAAAGTGGCACTGGATTTGCAGTTCGATTTCTCCAGCCGCTTGATCGGACAGGCTTTTCGGCTCGGATTTCGGGGCCTGGCCGACCGTCTGGTGGACGACTTTTGTGCCGAGGCCAGGCGGATTTATGGCTGAGTCAATCCGGGCTACCGTGGTCTACGCCATACCGGAGCGAGTGTTCCAGTACGCCCTGACGCTGCCGTCAGGCAGCACCGTGGCCGAGGCCGTGGCCGCCAGTGGTTTGTACCGGGATTGCCCGGACGCGCACGCCGCCGAACCCCGCTACGGCATCTACTCGCGCCGCGTCGATGCGGCAATGCGATTGCGTGATGGTGACCGGGTCGAGGTGTATCGACCGCTGATTATCGACCCGAAGCAGGCACGCCGCCAGCGGGCCAGGCAGGACAAAGATTGAGATGGCGCCTGCCGATCAGCCACCGCGCTTGCGGCGTTCCTCGGCTTCTTTCTTCTTGTCGTGCAGAACCATCGGGTAGCGCGCCACCTGCTTCAGCATGTCACGCGGCGACTGCACCCACGCCTCGCCTTCCTTGCTGGCCAGCACATCGTTTTCGAAGGTAAGGTGCAAGGTCTTGCGGTCGATCTTGCCGCCACGCTTCTGCAAGGAAGACACGTAGCCCCATTCGTTCTGATCGAACGGACTGACCACCGACGGCGTGCCGACCAGCGCCAGCACCTGCTCCTTGGTGAGGCCGGGCTTCAATTGATCCAGTGTGTCCTGATCGAACACATTGCCCTGCTGGATGTCGGGTTTGTAGATGATGCTGCAACCGACAGTCACGGTGCTGAGCAGGAGCAGGGCAAACAAGCTGGAAAGGATGCGCATGGGGACCGCGTACTCACCGGGTAAGATCGAGCGGCGATGATACACTATGGCCGGAAAACATGGCGTGCAGCGGGAGGCACAATGGAAACCCAGGATCTACGCAAGGCCGGCCTCAAGGTCACCCATCCGCGCATGAGTGTATTGCGCTTGCTGGACACTGTCGGCGAGCGGCACCTCACCGCCGAGGACATCTACCGCGAGCTGATCGCCGAACAGGAAGACATCGGCCTTGCCACCGTGTACCGTGTGCTGACCCAGTTCGAGGCCGCCGGCTTGGTGCTGAAGCACAATTTCGAAGGCGGCCAGGCGGTGTACGAGCTCGATCGCGGCAAGCACCACGACCACATGGTCAACGTCGATACCGGCGAGGTGATCGAGTTCACCAGTGAGGCCATCGAAAAGCTGCAACACGACATCGCCGACAAGCACGGTTACGTGATCGAGGATCACAGCCTGGTGCTCTACGTTCGCGCCAAGCGCAAGAAATAAGCCATGGCGACGACGAAGCTGAGCCACGGATCGGCATTGATTCGTTCCGACTATTTGTTGCTGGGCGGCTGCGTGGCCGCCACGGTGCTGGCCGGCGTGACCCGCTACACGGGCGGTGGTGACGTGCTCGCGTTCGCCTGTTCGGCCTTGGCGGTGGCCTTGCTGGCCTCGCTGGTCGGCTTGTCGGTGGAGCAGCTGGGCGACCGCTTCGGCCCCGGCGCCACCGGCGTGCTGCAATCGGCGCTTGGCAACCTGCCGGAGCTCTTCATCGCACTGTTCGCCCTCAAGGCCGGCCTGGTCGCGGTGGTGCAGGCGGCGCTGATCGGCTCGATTCTGGCCAACCTGCTGCTGGTAATGGGCTTGTGCTTCGTGGTCGGCGGCCTCAAGCATGGCCCGCAAAACCTCGACTCCGGCCGTGCCCGCGACAGCACCGTGCTGATGGTGTTGTCGGTGGTGGCGCTGGTGCTGCCGTCGCTCGCCAGCTATGTGCACAGCCCGGCCGAGCCGCACGAACGCACGCTGTCGATGATCGTGTCGGTGGTGCTGCTGTTGCTGTTTTTGCTGACCTTGCCGGCCTCGCTGAAGCGCACCGCCGGCAAGCGCGAGGAGATCGAACAGGAACCGCCGCGCTGGCCGTTGGCGCTGGCGGTGGGTCTGCTCGCGCTGGCGGCACTGGCGGCGGCGTTTGTCTCCGACTGGTTCGTGCACGCGCTGGAGCCGGCCATGCACACGCTGGGCATCTCCGACATGTTCGCGGGTCTGGTGGTGGTGGCGATTGCCGGCAACGCCATCGAGAACGTGGTCGGCATCCAGCTGGCCGCGGCCGGCCGCTCCGAATACGCCTATTCGGTGGTGATCAATTCGCCGCTGCAAATCGCCTTGGTGCTGGCACCCTTGTTGGTGATTCTGTCGCAGACGCTCGGATTCTCGCCATTGACGCTGGTGTTCCCGCCGATGCTGGTGGTTTCGGTGGCGCTGGCGGTGATCGTGGCCGCGTTCATCACTTTCGATGGCGAATCCAACTGGATCGAAGGCGCCGCGCTGATCGCGGTTTACGCCATCATCGCCGCCGCCTTCTGGTGGGGCTGACGCGGGCGCCGGGCGGACAATGCCATCAACCATACCCGGCTGATGGCATTGCAACGGAGTCAGAAACCGCGATCACCGCCGATCAGATCGCCGATGCCACCCAGGATTGAGCCTTCGCCGCGATCCTTGCCGCCGCCCTTGGGCGCGGCCGCCAGCATGCGTCCGGCCATGCGCGAGAACGGCAACGACTGCAACCAGATCTTGCCAGGGCCGGTCAGGCTGGCCAGAAACACGCCCTCACCACCAAACAGCATGCTCTTGATGCCACCAACGGCGCGCACGTCCATATCCACCGAGTCGTGGAATGCCACCACACAGCCGGTATCGACATCCAGCCGCTCGCCGGCTTTCAGTTCCCGCTCGACCACGGTGCCGCCGGCGTGCACGAACACCCAGCCGTCGCCTTCCAGCTTCTGCATGATGAAACCCTCGCCACCGAACAGGCCGGTGAGGATCTTCTTCTGGAAGAAAATGCCAAGCGATACACCCTTGGCGCCGGCGAGGAATGAATCCTTCTGGCAGATCAGGCGGCCACCGTGGTCGGCCAGTTTCATTGGCATCACCGTGCCGGGGTAGGGCGCGGCGAAGGAGACGTGGGCTTTGCCGCTGCCCTTGTGGGTGAACACCGTGGTGAACAGGCTCTCGCCAGTGATGATGCGCTTGCCGGCTGACAGCAAGGTACCCATCAGACCACCACCGCCGCTGGATGCGGAGCCATCACCGAAAATGGTATCCATCTCGACCGCAGCGTCCTTGTACATCAAGGCGCCGGCTTCGGCGATCGCACTCTCGCCGGGGTCCAGTTCGATTTCGACGAACTGCATGTCGGTGCCGACGATGCGGTAATCGATTTCGTCGGCACCACGGCCGCGCACGGGCGGCGGCGTGGCCGGCGCCAGCCCGGAGGACAGTTCCGCCACCGCACGGATCGGCTGCCAGTCCGCCATGCCCTCGCGCCAGCAATGCCCATCCGGTTGCTTTGCGGCCTGGGCTTTCGCCGCCGCATCGTCCAGCGGGCCGGTGCGCTCACCGTTGTAGCTGAAAAACCATTGCGCCATTGCTCGCACTCCAGAAGAAAAGTTGGCTTTGTAGTGTAGCCGCTGGCGGTCCGCCAGCCGCCGTGCCGCGATACGGCGGCTGGGTGCTTAGCGTCATCCCGATGGACTATCTGGCGTTCGAAAAGAACAAAAAGACCCCCATCGATACCTTGATCCGTAACACCGATCCGCGTTTGCTTGGCGACGGCCAGTCGCCCGCCTGGACGCAGAGGGGATCGACATCAGGGCTCCACTGCTTGGATTTAGCAACAGCCTGCGCGATCACTATGCCGATGGCCGCCGCGCGGACAAGGTGACTTGGCTGGCGATCGCGGCAAGTCTTGCGATCCCGATTTCCTTGAGCGCGGCCATTTCCAATCTTCCGATGCCCAAGGATGTCGAATCCATTTTGACCATGCTTGCCGTGGGCAGCGCGTATGTGGGCATCTTGGTGGTGCTGATCGTGATGCTGCGCCCCCGAGTTCGACAGTTTGCCTCTGATTTCTGCTCATTTCGAGCCTGGAATCACGGTGGCATGCGGGGTTCGCGGGTCAATTTCGCAA
>DASSXP010000323.1:0-12583 GCA_035703755.1 Rhodanobacteraceae bacterium
TGGCCGTTCTCGGCATGGTCATCAGCCTCGTTGGCGTGGCGCTGACAGTGGGGGCGTTTTCAGGAACGCATTTCGCTTCCGGTGACGTGTTGATCCTGCTCGGAAGCATCGCCTGGGCGCTCTACACCATCGGTTGCCGACGCTGGGTCCGCGGTTCGACGCCGCTGGAAACCTCTGCCTGGACCATGGTCGTGGGGGCGATCGCCCTTGCGCTGACCGCCCTGGTGCAGGAAACGCCGATCAGCACACTTGCACATGCACCTGTCGTGGCCTGGGCCGCGATCCTGTGGATGGCGCTGGCCGGTTCCGTGCTGGCCTATATTTTCTGGCAGGTGGGCATCACCCGGCGCGGCCCCGGCGCCACCGCAATCCTGTTCAACATCGTTCCGGTTTCGGCGCTGATCGTTGCCGCCCTGTTCGGTCGCCTGCCCGGTTTCATGCAGATTGCCGGCGTCCTTGTCGCCATCTTCGGCATCTTGCTGGCCAGCGGCAAACTGTCGGCAATCATCGCATCAACGGCCGCAGCGTTTCGCCGCCAGACGACCTGCACCGCCAATTGAGCAGACATCAGCCAATTACGACAAACGCCGCTCCGCCCGGGGCGGCATTTGTCTTCGTGGCCCCGGAACGCCAGCACCGGCCGCCGGCATCCGTGCGAAATGACGGCACTCGCGGTTGCGGCTATTCACCGTATTCGGTCGACAACTCCGCCTGCCGCAACACCAATTGCGTGGCACCTTCAGCCAAATCCGGTGGGTAGCCGTACTTGGCGAGCATCCGGCGCACGTTGCGGCGCAAGGTGGCGCGCACCGATTCGCGCTGTGTCCAGTCGAGCCTGGGCATCTTCTTGACCATCTCGGCCAGCTCGCGCGCCATCAGGCGGAGGGTGTCGCTTTGCATGGCCTCGCGCGCCGAACCGTTGTCCGCCAGCGCGTCGTAGAAGGCGGTTTCTTCCGTGCTCAGGCCGAGTTGCTCGCCGTGCGCTTTCGCTTCGCGCAGGCTTTTTGCCAGGTCGATCAGGCGCGCGATCATTTCGGCGGTCGAGATGGCCTTGTTGGTGTAGCGCAGCATGGCGTCTTCCAGCGCCTCGCGGAACTTGCGGCTCTGCACGATGTTGCTGCGCTCGGTGGCGCGAATCTGGTCGTTCAGCAGCTTGCGCAGGGTTTCCAGCGCCAGGTTCTTCTGTTCCAGCGCCGCCACGCGTTGCAGGAAGTCGTCGCCCAGAATGTCCAGGCGGGCTTCTTCAAGACCGGCCACGGCAAACAGGTCGATCACGTCGTCGGCATCGACTGCGCCGCCGATGACTTGGCGCACGGCGGCATCCACATCGCGTTGCCGGCTAGTGGTGGCGTGGCGGCCATCATCGTCTGCCAAGCGCTTGCGGATCATCGCTGTGCAACGCTGGAAGAACGCCAGGTGCGGCGTGATTTCCGTCGTCTCCGGCCGTGGCACGGCCAGCGCGAAGGCGGTCGACAGCTCCTTCACCAGCGCACGGAAACGCTGCCATCCTTCGTTCTCGCCCAGCACATGGTCGATGGCGCACAGGTAGATCGGCAGCACGTCGTGCGGTTCGGCGCCCAGCGCCGCCGCATAGTCGCAGCCGTGGAAGAAATCGCGCAGCTTCTCGAACGCCGTCTGCATCGCCGGCACGGCTTCATCCTGAACCTGTCGCACGGCTTTCCCCGTACCGCCGGCGCGGGTGTAGGTGGCCAACGCATCAGCCAACTGGTCGGCCAAACCGAGCAGGTCCACGATCAGGCCGCCGGGTTTGTCGCCATACACGCGGTTCACGCGGGCAATGGCCTGCATCAGGTTGTGCCCGGCCAGCGGCTTGTCCAGATACAAGGTGTGCGCGGGCGGGCAATCGAAGCCGGTCAGCCACATGTCGCAGACGATCACCAACCGCAGCGCGTCGGCCGGATCCTTGAAACGCTCGGCCAGACGTTTGCGGGCCGCCTTGGTGCGCACATGGCTGCGCAGCGGCTCGGGATCGTCACCGCTGCCGGTGACCACCACCTTCATGGCGCCGCGCTCGTCGTCGGCATCGTGCCAGTCCGGGCGCAGCGCGCGGATGGCCTCGTACAAGCGGGCGGCGATATCGCGGCTCATGGTCACCACCATGGCCTTGCCTTCCATGGCCGAGCGGCGCGCTTCCCAGTGATCGACGATGAATGCAGCGACACGCTCAATGCGCTCGGGCGCACCCACCAGCGATTCCAGCCGCACGCGCACATTGGCCTCGGCTTCCTTGCCGTCCACTTCCGCGTTGACGACGTATTCCAGCTCGTCCTCGGCGACGCGAGCGCCCTCCTCGTCCACGCGCAGTTTGACGATGCGCGATTCGTAATACAGCGGCTTGGTGGCGCCGTCCTCCACCGCCTGGCGAATGTCGTACACGTCGGCGTACTCGCCGAACACGTGGATGGTGTTCTTGTCGTCGCCTTCCAGCGGCGTGCCGGTGAAACCGATGAAGGTGGCGTTCGGCAACGCCTCGCGCATCCAGCGTGCGCCGCCTTCCACAAAGCCGTACTGGCTGCGGTGGGCTTCGTCGGCCATCACCAGCACGTTGCTGCGCTCGGAAATCACGCCATGACTTTCCGCAAACTTCTGGATAGTGGTGAACACCACGCCGCCGGCGGCGCGATCCAGCAATTCTTTCAAATGATCGCGGCTGGCGGCCTGCACCGGCGGCTGGCGCAGCAAGGCACGACCGGCGGCGAAGGTATCAAACAGTTGATCGTCCAGATCGTTGCGGTCGGTAATCATCACCACGGTAGGGTTGGCCAGCGCCGGTTCGCGGATCAGCGCGCCGGCCAGCATCAGCATGGACAGCGACTTGCCCGAACCCTGGGTGTGCCAGATCACACCGCCGCGGCCGTCGCCCTCGGGCTTCAAGTGCGCCAGCACGCTGGCGCGCGCCGTGCGCACGGCGCGGAACTGGTGATACCCGGCCACCTTCTTGATGATGTCGCCGCGCTCGTCTTCCTCGAAGGTGACGCAGGCGCGCAGATAATCGAGCAACGCCCGCGGCTCCAGCAAGCCGCGAATCAGCGCCTCCAGCGTCGGCGCGCCCCCTTTATCGGCCAGCGGTCGCCACGGCATGAAGCGGCTGGGGCCGGCGGTGATCGAGCCCACACGCGTCAACAGGCCGTCCGACACCGCGCACAACACATTGGACACGAACAAGTCGGGGCAGGTTTGCATGTAGCGCTTGAGCTGGTCGATGGCGACGCCAAGATCGGCCTTCTCGTCTGTCGGGTCTTTCAGCTCGATCACCACCACCGGCAGGCCGTTCAGAAACAGCAACAAATCCGGGCGAATATGCTTGCCGGCCGGGCCCGTGATGGTGAGCTGGCGCACCGCCAGCCAATCGTTGGCCGTCGGATGGTCGAAATCGACCAGGCGCGCACGGCCACCGCGCATTTCACCGGATTTCACGTCGCGGTATTCCACCGGCACGCCGTCGACCAGCAAGCCATGGAACCAGCGGTTATTCTGGATCAGTGTCAGTTGCGGCGGGTGTGCAAGCGTGCGCATCACGCCTTCGAGCGTGTCATGCGGCAGTTCGGGGTTCAGGTTTTGCAGGGCTGACGCGAGGCGACCATGCAACACCACATCGGCAAACGCGGCACGCTCCGGCTGCGGCGCATCCGGCCCCAACTCCGGTCCATGGCGCAAGTCGTACCCGGCTTCGCGAAACTGCCCGAGCGCCGTCAGCTCCACATCCTGTTCATGCACCATGGGCAATCCGTCGCCAGTCCAGAGCAGGGGCCAGCATACGGCCCGTCACACCCGCTGGCTCAGTTCGGCAAAAGCCTTCTCGGCATCGACCGCGCCCAGCTTGCCGAAGCGATACGCCGCCATACGATCCTCGGCTTCCTTGAGCCACAAGGCGTCCATGGCCCGGTTCGGTTGATCCGAACTGGCGGTGAGTTCTTTCATCAGCATCGCGCAATTAGCCGCCTGAGGCCGAATCACTCCCTGCAGGCCGATTTTGGCTGGATCTGACATGCTCATTCCCCCTTGTCTCACAAGGATGACTTTACCTTTGGTTTCAGGCTGATTCCAACGCCATATCAACTGCATATACACGTACAAGACCCACGGGTATCATGGGAGCCATGAACGCGATCAACCTTGACAGTGTCCGCCAACTGCCGGTTTCCGAGCGCATCAAGCTCGTCGAAGCCATCTGGGAAAGCGTGGCCCAGGACACGGCTGACATTGAGCTGCCGGCATGGCAAGCCGACGAGCTGGATCGCCGCATGGCCGAGTTCGAGAGCAACCCGACCGAAGGTGAGCCCTGGGCAGAAGTCAAACGCCGCATCCTGCGCGAGGGATGAGCGTCCCGGTCATTTTTCGAGCCGCGGCACAGCAAGACATCGCCGAAGCTTGCCGATGGCACGAGGCGCGACAGCCCAAACTGGGCGCTGCATTCATCGACGAGATCGGCAAAGTCGAACAATTGATCAGCACCAACCCGGAACTTTTCGCCTCCGTTCGCGGCCAAGTGCGACGTGCGATCATGCATCGGTTCCCCTACGCCGTGTTTTATGTTGTCCGCCCGGAATTTGTCAGCGTCGTGGCCGTCTTGCATCACGCACGCCATCCTGACACTTGGCACGGCAGGAACTGACGACAAACCCGGCCTCGCGGAACCCTCCAAGCGCCGTCAGCTCCACATCCTGTTCATGCACCATGGGCAAGCGGGTGCGCCACCTCCGCAACTGGCTGAAACTGGAGCCCTGCACAGGGCGCAAACCCCTGTGGCCATGGCGTTGTCAAAGTGCACAGCAGACGCATCTGCAACGGCGCGCCATGGTTCACCCGTGCCACACGCAGGTCAATCGCTGGCATGCCATTGCGCGCCACCAACGCACGCACGTCGCGTGCCAGGTAACGCGGCACATAGCCCAGGCGCAGCCGTTGCACGCCATCGTCGAGTACGGCAACAGCGTGTGGATCGTGCTCGTTGACTTCTTCCAGCTCCACGCGCAGAGCGTCATGCGTGCGCAACTCGGCCAGGCGTTCAAGGGCTTGTGCCGAGGCATGCCGCAAACCATGCAAAAAGAAGCGCGTCGCGTAGTTACCATGGGCATCGGCAATCGGCATGGGAAACACTTCCAGCGCATCGGTCTGGCGAATGCCTTCGGTGACACCCAACACCACCAGCGGCGGCGGCGGTCGCTGCGGGTCAAAACCGCTCCAGGTCAACCACGCCTCATACTCCGGGCGCGATCGGGAAAGCAAACGATTGGTCAACATGGGAAACAGGCTCCGCGAGCGGTACACCGTGTGCAGGTCGCCCATGCCAGGGAACGGGTGAAACCCCGTCAGCGTTTGCGCACCTTGCGTATAAACAAAACGGTATTCCCCCTGTGCGTGCTCCAATCGGGCAACGGGTGACCACTCACCACGCTCGGGAGTGCCGCCGCGCCATGCAATGAATACAGTCGTGTTCATGGCCCCTCCGACTCCAGTATCCGTCTTCGGTTCTCAACCAGCAAGTTTAACGTGAATTGGCGGCAGACAGCCGACATGCGGTTGGGATGTACCTGATCCAGAATCGCCACAACGGCGGCATCCTCGATGCTTGCCAAGCGTTCCCGCCACACCTTGGCGGCGTCCGGAACCCGTTCGACCCAGGCAAGCCAGGCATCCAGCGTGGACAGCGGAGACTTTGCCGACAAATCCGCGTACAGGGCAGAGCGTGCACGCTGGGCAAAGTGCGGAATCTGGCGACCACGATCATGCGAGTCGAGCCGATCGAGGCGCTCGGCGTCAGACAGATTCCGTGCCAGCGACGCGCCGTGATCGAAACTGGGAGCCAGTGAAAAATGCTCGCCATCCCAGATGGCGCCCCAGTTCTGATGGTGGCGATCCTGATTGGCCACCCAGGCGTCCAGCATCAAGTAACCCGCGAACACATCGACGGCGGAGACGAGCGATGCCGGTAGCTTGCCGCACCATTCCGACGTCGGCGCATCCAGCAAACCCACCACGTCGAACACCGCATCCACGGTATGTTCACGACAATGGAAATGCTGACCTTGATCATCCGGATAGTTTGCATCCAGCGCCAGCAACAACTGGTTGCCATGTGCCAGTGCCAGCGGTGGCGGTGCACACGAAGCGCAGACCACGCCGGGCCGATCCTGATCGGCATCATGCGCCATCTCGTAATGCACATGCGGCAGGCCCAGCAAGGCGGCCAGTTCGCAGCTGACCTTCTCGGCCCAATCCTCGCCGGTGCCACGCTCCTCGGCCTTGAACAACATCCGCGTGTCGCCGTCGCGATACCAGAACTTGGCCTTGGTACCGAGATATTCGACCGCTTCGGCGCGCGAGGACTGGATGCGGACGACGGGATACATGGCTACGCCACCGTGGCGGCAGCCCGCTCCGCAGCGCGCACGCGGATCTGGCCGCTCAGGAGTTTGGGCAGCAGGTAATCGCGCATTTGGGCGAGCTTGCGGGATTCGTTCTCGGCTTCGCCAATCCACCGCCTCATGCATGACGTTGCCGACTCGAACGCATCAAGAGCTGACTTCGGCGCACAACCAAACTGTGCCGCCTCGAAGTGGTCAGCCCGAACTGCGGGATATGCGCTCCCGGTGGCATTGGCTACGAGGTAATCCACGAACTCAGGTTGCGTGGTCAGTTGATACAGGAAGCTCGGACCAACAGCCGTGGGAGTCAGTACTGCAAAGCCCGTGCTGACAATACGATTCTCGGGCGGGTTGTGGATGTACAGATAAGACATCCGGTTTGGACGGACACACGACCAGATGGTGTCGCCATCCTGGATCACGCGCCGTGCCCGACTCGGTGCATCCGCAAAATCCAACCGTTCGATCTGATCCAAATGCCCGCGTGTGACGGATGAAATGTTGACGTATTCGATTTCCCCTTCGACTTCGCCAGCGCGAAGCGACTTGGCGTTCACGTCGCATACGTCTCGGAGCGACTTCACCTCCCACCCTTCCGGTACGGGGCCGATGGCGGAATCGACGAGGCGGGTGGGCAGCGCGTCGAAGACGGGCTGGGGCATGGAAGGGAAGCTTGTTGCGCCGGCGGCCTTGGCCTTGACCGGCTCGAAGTCCACGAACCAGGCGCGGAAGATGGCCCGCGCCAGCTTTTCCAGCGCCTGTGTCGTGCGCCGGTTCTGCTCGATCTTGTCGTCCAGCGCGCCAAGGACACTGGCGATGGCGCGTTGTTCGTCAGGTTTCGGAAACGTTGCCGGGGCTTGCGTGATGGTTTTTGCGCTTGCGTTGGGTTGCGCTGATTTGTCGCCGAGGACGCCACGCATGTAGCCCCAGAATTGCGGCCCTTTCAGGTAGTAAGAGATGAAACGTGCATCCGCAACGCTTGTGTCGGCAACGAGCCGTACGAGGTATGACGCGAAGACGGCAGCCGGTGGCGATTGGATGTACGCACTCACCCCAGTGGTCGCGCCCGTCCGCGCCACCACGACGTCAGCATCGTTGAGCTTGAACTTTGCCGCAGTCTTTTCGTCTGCCTCGCAATACGGCACCTGTTCCCATTGCGGTGGGCCACCAACGATGTCAGTGATCCGAAGGAAGCGGGGGCCGATGACTTCGTTGGATGCGGATGTGGTGTAGCCGTAGTCGATAGATGCGCAAAAATCTGCGAGCCGCGAATCACTCATGGCTCAACTCTCGACAGATGACCCCGCACCACTCCCATCAACCGCTCGCCTTGCGCAAAGCACCCCTCCAACTCCGCCACCAACCGCGGATATTTCTCCTCGAAGGGCTCGCCGTCGTCTTCCTGCTCTTCCGCACCCACATAGCGTCCCGGCGTGAGCACGAAGCCCTGCTTGCCGATACCTTCAATGGTGGTCGCCTTGCAGAAGCCGGGAACGTCCGCGTACTCCCACGCGCCGTGTTCGGCCTCGTCCCACCATTCGGGCGCAGGCTCGCCGCGCCACTTCCGGTAGGCGTAGACGATGCGGCCGATGTCGGTGTCGGGCTTCGGATCGCCCAGACCATCGGCGAGCCGGGTTTCGCCATCGTCGCCACCGGTGAGCACGCGCAACGTGCGGGTCTGCATGGTGCCGAGCTTGCGCGCGTCGATAAACAAGGTTTCGCCCTTGCGGTCGCGGCCACCATGCTTCAAGTTGCGGCCGGTCTTGTCGCGGGTGAGGAACCACAGGCAGGCGGGAATGCCGGTGGTGAGGAAAAGCTGCGCCGGCAGGGCCACGATGCAATCGACCAGATCGGCTTCGACGATCTTCTGGCGTATCTCACCTTCGCCGCCGCTGCCGGATGACAGCGAGCCGTTGGCCATGACGAAGCCGGCCACGCCACCGCCGTGGCCATTGGGCGGCGCCAGATGGTGGATGAAGTGCTGAATCCAGGCGTAGTTGGCGTTGCCGGCCGGCGGCATGCCGAAGCGCCAGCGCACGTCGCCTTCCAGCAGCTTGGCCGACCAGTCGGAAATGTTGAACGGCGGATTGGCGAGGATGTAGTCGGCCTTCAAATCCGGGTGCAGGTTGCGCAGGAAGGAATCGGCCGGCTGCGGGCCGAGGTTGGCCTCAATGCCGCGGATGGCGAGGTTCATGTGCGCCAGCCGCCAGGTGGTGGGGTTGGATTCCTGACCGAAGATGGAAATGTCGGTGGTCTGCCCGCCGTGGGCGGCGACAAAACGCTCGGACTGCACGAACATGCCGGCCGAGCCGCAGCAGGGGTCATACACGCGCCCGTCGTACGGTTCCAGCATTTCCACCAGCAGGCGCACGATGCAGCGCGGCGTGAAGAACTCGCCGCCCAGCTTGCCTTCGGCCTGGGCGAACTTGCCGAGGAAGTATTCGTAGACCCGGCCCAGCGTGTCGCGCGCCTTGGCGCGGTCGCCCTTGAAGCCGATGTTGGCGATCAGGTCGATCAGCCCCTTCATCTTTTCCGGCGCGATGCCGCGGCGGGCGTAGTCGCGCGGCAGCTTGCCCTTGAGGTTGGGGTTGTCGCGCTCCACCGCGAGGATAGCATCGTCGATCAAGGTGGCGATGTCCGGCCGCGTGGCCTGATTCTGCAGGTTTTGCCAGCGCGCCTCGGGTGGCACCCAGAACACCCGCTCGGCGGTGTATTCGTCGCGGCTTTCCAGCAAAGCTTCGAGCTGGGCGCCAGTGATGCCGTCGGCTTCGAGTTCGGCTTTCAACTCATCGCGGCGCGCCGCGAACGCGTCGGCGATGTATTTCAGGAACAGCAAGCCGAGCACGACGTGCTTGTATTCGGCGGCGTCGATCTGGCCGCGCAGTGTGTCCGCTGATTTCCACAGGGTGTCGGCGTAGGCGAGGTCGGTGTTGCTGGATTCGGAGCGGGTCATCGGGCTTCCCGGCAGATGCTGGCGCCCGCGCCGACAGGGAATCACGGCGAGCGGGGCGGTGTCGTGTGCGACCCATTGTGCCCCAGCGCGGCGCGTTGCCGTGAACTGGCCATGGCGGCTGTGCCGCCACGGTCATGCCATGGACGCGGGGTGGTGTCGGCGTGGGGGCGGATTGGTCGCGGCCGTGGGCCGCGCCTACATGGTTTGGGTGGGGCGGTCGGAGGCGAGGATGCCGGCGAGGATGGATTCGATCTTGGTGCGGGCGGTTTCGCCGTCCGGGCTGTCATTGAACTGGATGCCGATGCCGGCGGTGCGGTTGCCTTGCGCGCCGGGCGGGGTGATCCACACCACTTTGCCGGCCACCGGCAGGCGCTCGGCGCCTTCGGGCAGGGTGATCAGCAGGAACACTTCATCGCCGAGGTCATAGCGTTTGGCGGTGGGTACGAACAGGCCACCGCCTTTGGCGAAGGCCATGTAGGCGCGATAGAGCGCAGCCTGATCCTTGATGCTGAGGGACAGAATGCCCTGACGGGCGACATCGGCGGGATTGGGCATGGTGGCTACTCGGGCGGGTACGGTTCGGATTCTAAGCACTGCGCTGGCAAATTGCGCGCCGCAATCGACAAAACGCTGCACGCGGCAGAAAACTTGTTGCCCACAGACGCGTGGTGTCGCACTGCGGTGGCGGCCCGTGGCGTCAACGCAGCCGCCACCAGCCGTAGCGATCGAAGATCCAGGGGCTCTGCAGACGCGAATACGGTTTGATGTACAGCGGCCGGGCAGCGTCCGTGCGGGCGGCGGCCTGTGCCAGTAACTGTGCCGGTGGCAACCAGGCCTGACGCCAGGCGCGCTCCCCGTCGACAACCAGCAAGCCGACAGTCGCCGCTGTCAATGGCGAAAAGTGCCACGGGCAGGCTTCGATGCCCACGGGCGTTGCATAGGCTTCTTCGGCGCCCACCATGGCAAGCAGGCGGCCACGGCTCAGGCTGAGCTGGCTGGCGTAGGCCAGCACGGCACGCTGTTTGACCTCGATCTCGGCCGGCGTCAGCGCCAGCGGCAGGCGCGCACCGGCGCGGTGGCCGTGGATGCGATAGCTGATTACCCACGGCGCCGCGTCGGTGTGCCGCAAGGCTTGTTCCAGCAGAATCGCGGCGGCACTGTGGTCGGGGTGACTGTCTGCCAGCGACGGCGCCACCAGCAGGTTGGGCGCGAACGCATCGATGCCGGCCACCAGCGCGGCGCGGGCGGCCGCGCCGTGATCAAGCAATTGCTCGGTGACACCGAGATCGGGCCAGCCCAGCGCATGCAGCGCGGCGGGTGGCACGCCAAGCGCGGTCAGCGCGTGGGTCGCCTCTTGGCGACGGCGTTGGCCCCAGCGCCTCCGCGCCGCGGCATCGATGCGCCAACGCCGTTCCAGCCAGCGTTGCGGCCACGGATTGTTGTCGCCATCGGTCAGCAACAGCACGCGTACGGCCGCGCCCGCCGTCACGGCGCGGTGCAACAGACCGCCCGCCGCCAGCGATTCGTCGTCGGGGTGCGGTGCCACCACCAGCACGCGGGCATCGGCATTGATTGCGGTGGCCAGCGCATCGCTGCCGGCTGTGGCGCTCAGCGCCATGCGGACAGCAGTTCCAGCAGTACCAGTTGCGGCCGCAGATGGCCACGCAGGGAATCGCGGGCGCGATTGGCACGGGCGAACCAGTCGGTCAGGGCTTCGCCATCCAGCGCCTGCGACAAGGCACTGCGCCCTTCCCGCTGGCGATAGGCAAGATCGCGCGCCGCCAACTGGGCGGCAAACCACAGACGTTGCTCGGGGACGTTCTCGGCCCAGCGCTGGCTGATTGCCCACGCGGCGGCGCGGCCTTGCGCCAGCGCGGCCAGATCGCGCGCCACCTCGCGGCGCAGTTCCAGCGAGCCGTCTTGCAGCCAGCGTTGCGCCAGCCCCGGGTTGCCGCCGGCGGCATCGAGCGCGGCCTCGGCCTGCTCGACACCGGCCTGCTGCAACCAGGCCAGCGCCTGCGCTCGCGGCGGCGCATGCAGCTCGATCCGCTGACAGCGGCTGCGGACCGTCTGCGGCAAGCGTGCCGGGCGGTCGGAAACCAGCAGCAGCACGGAGTCCGCGGAGGGCTCTTCCAGGGTTTTCAGCAAGGCGTTGGCGGTGGCGTTGTTCATCGCATCGGCGGGGTCGATGCTGGCCACCTGCCAGCCGTCGAGCTGACTGGTCATGGCCAGCCGTGCGTTCAACTGGCGAATCTGCTCGATCACGATCTCGCTGCGCAGCTTGCCCTCACGGTTGGCCTCGAAGCTGACGCGGACACGATCGGGGTGGCTGCCGGCGGCCAGCAACTGGCAGGCACGACAGCGCCCGCAGGCGTCACCGTTCAGCGGCTCGCGGCAAAGCAGCCGGGTTGCCAGACGTTCGGCCAGTTGGCGCTTGCCGAGGCCGGCTTCGCCGACGATCAGCAGGGCGTGCGGGAAACGGCCGCCGTCAAGGCGCTGGCGCAATTGTTGCCAGGCCTCGTCGTGCCACGGTGGCGCCGCGCTCATGCCTCAGCCTCGAACAAGGGGGCCAGTGCCTGGGCAGCCTGTGCCAGCACGGCCGCCGGCGCGGCGCTGGCGTCCAACAGGCGAAAACGGCTCGGCTCGGCGGCGGCGCGGGCGCGATAGGTGGCGCGCACGCGTTCGAAAAAGCCATCGGCTTCGACTTCGATGCGGTCCGCCTCGCCACGTCCGGCGGCGCGGGCGCGGCCGGCGTCGACGTCAAGATCAAGCAGCAAGGTCAGGTCGGGCTTGAGACCGTCGGCAGCCCAGCGCTCCAGCTCGGCGATGCGCTCCACGGGCTGACCGCGGCCGCCGCCCTGATAGGCATAGCTGGCGTCGGTGAAGCGGTCGCACAGCACCCAGCGCCCCGCCGCCAGCGCCGGCCGGATCACCTCGCGCACCAGCTGCGCGCGGGAGGCGAACATCAGCAGCAGTTCCGATTCCGCGCACAGTTGCGGGTGCGCGGGGTTGAGCACCAGTGCCCGCACTGCTTCGCCCAGCCCGGTGCCGCCGGGTTCGCGGGTCAGCACCGGCTGGATACCATGCGCCACGATGAGCTGCTGCAAACCGGCCAGCAAGGTGCTCTTGCCGGCGCCCTCACCGCCTTCAAGGGTAATCAGGCGTGCGCTCACTGGTGGCCTCCGCACGGCATGCGCAACAGGCCATGCGGCCGCTTGCGCTCGCGGCGCCCGTTCCCGTG
>DASSXP010000107.1:0-4886 GCA_035703755.1 Rhodanobacteraceae bacterium
ATCGGTTGCAGGCGCTGGGCATGAAGCTGGTGCAGGACGGCAAGCCGATCGCGGTTGCCGCCAACACCATGCGCGCCGTCAAGGTCATGGCCGGCGACAAGGCCCCTGGCCAAGGCGACATCTTCGGATTCGATGACTCCGCCATCCGCGAAGCGGTGGACATGGCGCGTGTCGCCTCGACGAAGCAACGTGAGCTTGGCGAACAGATCGCCGCGGTATCCGGCGCTGCCAAGCGGCCAGAACAAGCCAAGGCGCTTGGCGTCAACGTCAAGGATCCGGCTGCCGTGCAGCGCCGCGTGGAAGAACTCAAGGCCGAGCGTGCCGAATGGGACAACTGGGCCAGCAATCCGCGCCTGATGGGCGAAGTACGTTCGGAGCTTGGCTTGGGCGAATTGCCGCCGCGGCCTGATGACAGCGCGCCCACCGACATTGCTGGGCCGGCTGACGACATGACCGCGTCGATGTTCTCGCGCTACAACCGCGGCACTGGCGTGGACGACATGTTCGGCGCACCGCACGAGCCCGAGCGCGCCGTACCAAAGTCGACGGCCGCCACCGGTGACCTGTTCGGCGGACCGACCGCCCGCGACCATCTAGGTGCAGCCGAGCGCACCAAGGACGCGCAGCGCAACGGGCTTGCCGGCGGCCGGGAAGATGTTGGCGACGGCGGCCTGTTCGATGGGGCGCGGCCCGAACAGGTTGACCTGGGCGACATTCGGGAGGAAGCTACCTCCTATGGAGACACCCATCCGCTACTTTCCCGCACCGAACGTGACGGCGTTGCCGATCCAGGCGCCGCTCATGCTCGACGGCGAGCCGCCGATGCCGTACAAGGCGGACAACTCGACCTGTTCACGGTCGAAGGTCATCCCGTTCCCGAGCGCGCCGCCGCCACACTGCTCGCTCGTGCCAAGGTCGTAGCGACCGGCGTATTCCAAGCCGGCATCGAGCGTATCCGCGACTGGCAAGACGCAGCCCACATCATCGCGCCGCTGCGCAAGTCACCCCAAGAACAAATGCTGGCCGTGGTGGCCGACGCGAACGGCAAGCCGCTGGCAGTGTTGCGGCACTCAATGGGGACGATCAACAGCTCGTCCGTGGAGCCTGGCACTGTCATGGGCGCCATTGCGCAGATTCCCGGGGCCAAACAGGCATGGTTCGGCCACAACCACCCGTCAGGCGCCATAGGCCAAAGCAACGCGGATCGCAACATCACCAATCAATTGCGTGAGTTGATGCGTGGCTCGGGCATCGAAGCTCACGGCATGATCGTCGTCGGGCCGAACTCGCGCACGGCCACGTACTACCACCCCGATGAAGGGTTCACGGGAGAGGTTGACGGCAACTCGGAACAGCATGTGACGCCGGCCGCGCGACGTAGCACAGTGCCTGTCGTGGAGCGCCAGTTGCGCAAGGTGGCAACTGGCGACAGGGTGCAGGCACGCCACCCGCATGACATGGCCGGCCTTGTGCGGAAGTACGGCGAGCAGGATGGCGTGATCCTGCTGGACAACCATCATCGCGACCTCGGCTTCATTCCCTTGTCCGACGCGGAAATGTCCCACCTGCGCACCGGCGACGTATCGACCGGCGCGGCCCACGTCATGCGCCTGGCCACCGAGGCCGGCGCGGCGGCAGTCATCCCGGTAACGCACGACACCGCATCTATGTCCGGTGCACGGAACGTCAACGCGATGTTCAATCAGGCTGGGTTGCGCCCGCTGGATATCGCGCAGATCGACGGACGCTCGATCAACTCGGTTGCCAGCTATGGCGGGCGGTTGACCGACAGTGTGTTTTTCAGCCGCGATGCCTCGACCGGTGCGCACGCCAACCACTCCACCGATCAGGTTCGCGACGCCGCCCGCAAAGGTTGGGGCAGCCGCTTCATCACGAAACTGGAGCGTGCCGGCATCCTGCATTTCGTGACCACGGACGAAGCGGTCGCGCGCGGCTTGGCCAAGTCCGCCGACGAACTGGCCGGCGTGAAAGGCCTGTACGCCGACGGCAAGGCTTACGTGCTGACCGACCAGGTGCGCGACCTCGCCGACGTGCCCGGTATCGTCGTGCATGAGGCCGGCCTGCACTACGGCTATGACCGCCTCACCAAACCCGAGGAACGCCAAGCGCTGCGCAACCGCGTGAACCGCGCGCTGGCCGCCGGTGACGCCGACATCGTGAAGGCATGGCAGCACGCCGAGAAGGTCGGGACGCCGGCCAAGGCGTTGCATGAAGAGGCCATGGCGTATCTGGCCGAGAACGCGCCTGGCCATGACGTCGTGACGCGGATGGTCGACGCAGTGAAGCGCGGACTGAATCGGCTTGGTGTGCCGCTGGACGTGCTGGAGTCGAACACGGACGCGATCCGGCGCACGGCGCGCGACATGCTGCGGCGTGCCGCGAATCCGGAAGCCCATGCAGGGCGCTCGCGCGTCGATGCGGATGGTGTGAAGCCGTGGCGAGCCTCGACGATTGATGGGGCTCCTGTGTTTTCGCGCGACCTGCTTGGTAGCGACGACAGCCAAACGGCCAAGGCGCGTCAACAAGCAGCGATCGCTCGCCAGTCCGTCTTGAGCCAGCTTGCGGCCCAAGGATACGGCCAGGGCGCGCTGGGATGGACTGGTAACCCGAACGAGTACTCCGGCTGGCGTGGCGGCGTGCAGAAGGCGATGGCCGCGCTGTCGGACAAGATGGACCCGGTGCGCCGGGCTGAACAGGCCATCATGGGCGCCACCGGACGCAGCATCGCCGATGACGCCGACGCCTACCGGTTGGAAAACCTGATGCACGGCCGCGCCGCTGATCGCCTCGACGCGCTCGATCGCACGGCGGTGAAGCCGCTGATGAAGTCGATGAAGCAGCAGGGCATCTCGCCGAAGCTCCTGATGGACTACCTCTACGCCAGGCACGCGCCGGAGCGTAACGCGCGCATTGCCTCGATCAACCCGGCCATGCCCGACGGAGGTTCCGGCCTGTCGACCCAGCAGGCGCAGGACATCCTGGCCGGCCGCGCCGATGGCGTGTACTCCGGCCAGCGCATCACGCCGGACAACCAGCCGAAGCTGCAGGCGCTGGCGGCGCGCGTCGATCACATCCGCGACCAGACCTTGGCCACGCTGGAGAACTCCGGCCAGATCACGCCGGCACTGGCGGCGAGCCTGCGCACACAGTGGCAGCACTATGTCCCGTTGCGTGGCAAGGAAGGCGACGCCGATACCGGCCCGCGTGGCGCCGGCCGCGGCGTCGACATCAAGGGCAAGCCGATCAAGCGTGCGCTGGGCCGCGGCGATGGCAACACGGCGCCGCCGAACATCCTGGCCGAGATCGTCGGCGACGCCCAGCGCGCCATCATCCAAGCCGAGAAGGCTCGGGTCGGTCGTGCGGTGCTGAAGTTGGCTGCCGAGCACCCGAACCCTGACGTCTGGCAGGTCGAGCCGGTCGACCTTGAGTGGAAGTACAGCGATTCCACAGGCGAAGCGTATCTGGCCACGCACAAACCCAGCAACGACAAGGATGTGCTGACGGTCGTGCATGAGGGTACGCCGTATCACGTGCGCCTCGTCGACCCGCGCATCCGCGACGCCGTGCTGAACCTGGGTGCCGAGCAGGCGGCGTGGCTGGTCAATACGCTGGGCAAGTTCAACCGCTGGATTTCGGCGGTGAGCACCCGCTACAACCCGGCCTTCACGCCGATCAACGCGATCCGCGACATGACCATGGGCATGACCGGCCTGATGGCCGAGCATGGCCCGCGCGTCGCCGCCGATGCCGCCAAGCTGTACCTGCCGGCGATGCGGGCGAGCTGGCGCGATGCGCGCAGCGCACCGGGAGATGCCAGCGTGCCGAACGCGCAGAAGTCGATGGACGACTGGGCACGCGAATTCGCAGCTGCTGGCGGCAAGACCGGCATCGTGCACTTCAACGACATCGAGGACACCACGCGTCATCTGGAGGACAGCTTCAAGTCCGGCATGGAATTGCTCGGCGACCTTCGCCCGTTGGCTGCGGCCGGCAAGTCGCTGGAGCGGCTGGCGCCGATCGTGCACGTGGTCGAACACGCGAACGATGCGGTGGAGAACGCCTTGCGCCTGGCCAGCTACGTCGCGCTGCGCAAGCGTGGCATGAGCGTCGATCGTGCCGCTGCCTACGCGAAAGACCTCACGGTGAACTTCAACCGCAAGGGGCAGTGGGCGGGCGTGCTGAACTCGCTGTACCTGTTCTACAACGCCAGTGCACAGGGCGTGCGCCGTGGCGTGAAGCTGATGCGCAACCCGAAGGTGGCCGCGTTCCTCGGTTCGCTGGCCGCGCTGCAGGCGGCGCAGACCGCGGTGCTGATGTCGCGCAAGGGTGATGATGGAGTGAGCGACTGGGACGCGATTCCGGACTGGAAGAAGCAGCGCTCGCTGTTGATCGCGCTACCTGGGCGTGGCAATTACTTCGCGCTGCCAATGCCCTACGAGTTCGGCTTCATGACATTCGCGGGCGGGCGCCTTGTGCAGGCTGCGATGGATGATGACCCGGCGAAGCGTGGAAACCTGGTCAACGACCTCGGCGTCGGTCTGCTGGGATCGTTCTCACCGATCCCGCTGGACAACGGGCCGACCGGGCTGATTCCGGAAGCAATCAAGGTGCCGCTGCAGTTGTCGGCGAACAAGAACGACTTCGGCCGGCGGATCACGAACGAGCAGCCCTACGCGCCATACGACATGCCGCGCATCGCGCTGGGCAAGGACAGCACCGCGGCACCATACATCTGGCTGGCCAAGGCGCTGAACCGCGCCGGCGGCGGCGATGACTTCCACCCGCCGGTAGTGGCCAGGGGGCTGCTGGATTGGAGTCCGGAAGACCTGCAGTACCTCAGCAATACCTTCACCGGTGGCCTTGGC
>DASSXP010000111.1:0-9790 GCA_035703755.1 Rhodanobacteraceae bacterium
AGGCGGCTCGGCAAGCCCGGGAACGGGCACACGTTGGCCGCTTTGCCACCCCTTCAGGGCAAATAAACCCTAGCTGAACAAGCCGCCTTGCCGGAAAGTAACGGGCAAGGTGACGCGCGGCCGGTTCCGCGCGGCCGTCACGAAAGGGGACTATCTGCCATGCGCCAACCAATTGCCTTGACCTGTGTCATTTCTGCCGCCCTGCTGCTTGCGGCCTGCGGCAGCACGGACTCGGGCTCCGCACCCACCACCGCTGCCACCAGTGCCGAGCAAAATTTCGCACAGAAATTGCAAGAGCAGTTGACGCACGCGAAAAGCGGCGACGTGATTACGATCCCCGCCGGCACCTACCATTTCCGTCGCGGCCTGAGCTTGCGCGCCAGCGGCGTCACCATTCGCGGCGCTGGCATGGACAAGACCATCCTGTCGTTCAAGGGCATGATCAGCGGCCCGCAAGGCTTGCTGGTCAACGCCAACGACTTCACCATCGAAGACCTCTCCATCGAGGACACGATGGGCGACGGTCTCAAGATCAAGCAAGGCAAAAACGTCGTCATCCGCCGTGTCCGCACCGCCTGGACCCGTGGCCCGGACTCCGACAATGGCGCCTACGGCATCTACCCGATCCGCGTCACCAACCTGCTGCTCGAAGATTCGGTCGCCAGCGGCGCCTCCGATTCGGGCATTTACGTCGGCCAGTCACAGAACGTCGTGGTCCGCGGCAACAAGGTGTTCGACAACGTGGCCGGCATCGAGATCGAGAACTCGCGCGACGCCGACGTGTACAAGAACGACGCCTCCGGCAACACCGGCGGCATCCTCGTCTTCAACATGCCGAACATCGAAATGGTCGGCGCGCGCACCCGCGTGTTCGACAACGTGATCAACGCCAACAACCTCGACAACTTCGGCGCCCGTGGCACCCCGGTGGCGAGCATTCCGGCCGGCTCCGGGGTGGTCATCAACTCCAACGACTTCGTCGAGATATTCAACAACCGCATCAGCAACAACCAGACCGCCAACATCATCGTCTCCAGCTACTACTCCACCAACTACAACAACGATGTCGGCGTGAACCCGGACTACAACCCATACCCGAAAGCGATTTACATCCACGACAACCAATTTGTCGGCGGCGGCGACGCACCCGACACGCTGGAGTTCAAGGCGCTGAAGCTGAAGATGTTCGGCATCGGCGGACGCTTCCCGGACGTGCTGTGGGATGGCTTCTACGATCCCAAGGACCTGGGCGCCGACGGCTTGCCACCACCCGCCGACCGCATCTGCATCCCCAACCCCAAGGTTGGCGTGCTCGATGCCGATGGCCCGAACAAGTACGACAACCCCAACACCAACGCGGCACGCTTCCGCTGCACGCTGGAATCGCTGCCGCCGGTGAAGCTGGATCTGGCCACCGCCACCGCGGACGGTAACCACGCATGAATCCCGGTTTCTGCCTGCGCGCACTGGCATTGCTCGGCGTCATGGTGTTGCTGGCGGCCTGCCAGCAAACCGCCGCGCCGGTCGCCTTCCACGCCACCGACACCCCCGACAATCTGGCCGACTGGGACGTCGTCAGCATTCGCGATGGCTACCTGACCCTTAACCAGGGCGTGGTGCCTTACGGCGTCAACAGCAAACTGTTCGCCGACTATTCGTTCAAACTGCGCACGCTGTGGATGCCGGAGGGCAAAAGCGCCAAATACACGGCCACAGGGCCACTCGACTTTCCCGTCGGCACCATCATCAGCAAGACGTTTTACTACCGCCTCGCCGCAGATGGCTCGCAAGATCGCAACCATGTCGCACTGAGCTACGACGACGCTGGCGAGTTCGCCCCCGGCAAGGGCTTGAAACTCGACGCCGTGCACCTGATCGAAACCCGTTTGCTGCTGCATCGCGAGCATGGCTGGGATCTCGTCACGTATGTGTGGAATCAGGCCCAGACCGCCGCCACCCGCAGCATCGTCGGTGATTTCCGCGACCTCACCCTGGTCGATGCCGCCGGCAACAGCCAGCCGCTGACCTATGTCGTGCCGACGCAGACCGATTGCGCCATCTGCCACAACCATGTGGAATCGGCCAACGGCAACGAATCGGCGCATCGCCAGGTGCCGATCGGACCCACCGCGGCGCATTTGAACCGCGACTGGAACTACGCCGATGGCCGCGACAACCAACTCACCCACTGGTCGAAGCTCGGCTACCTGACCGGCGTACCCGCACTCCCGGCGGTGCCACACGATGCCGACTGGCAGGACCCATCGCAGCCATTGGCGACCCGCGCGCGCTCGTATCTCGACGCCAACTGTTCCTACTGCCACAACGCGCATGGCGAAGCCAATTACACCGAACTGTGGCTCACCGCGGAAGAAACCGACGTGCGCCACCTTGGCCATTGCAAGACGCCGGTCGCCGCTGGACGAGCCACCGGGGGCCGCCTGTTTGACGTGGTACCGGGCGCCCCGGATGGATCGATCCTGTTGCACCGCATGGAGTCACACGAAGTGGGGGTGATGATGCCGGAGCTGGGGCGCACGGTATCCGACCAGAAAGGGGTGCAGTTGATCCGCGACTGGATCGCCTCACTCGATGGGGATTGCACGATCACGCATGGCCAGCAAGCGGCGCCGTAACGCGCCACACGGGGAGAACCAACGCATGTCACGAACAAATCAATGGCACCATCTGGCCCGGGCGATCCGGTGTGTACTGTTGGCCGGCGGCGTCATCGGCCTCAGTGCCCCCGCGCTGGCCGCAACGGCGCCGGGCCCGGCGCCGGGCGACCAGCAACAAGCGACCCGCACCGGCAGCACGCCGGACAGCACGCAAAAAACGCCACCCAAGCCGGCCGATGTGACCCAGCTCGGCGGCGTGCAAGTGACCGCACAGAGCCGCGCGCAACAAGCGCAGGATGTCCCGATCGCACTGCAAATCGTCGATGACCAGCGCATTGAGGCGCACGCGGCCACCGACTTGAGCCAGATGGACATGTTCATCCCTGGCCTCGTCATCGGCGCCAGCCAACCGACCCAGCCGAGCTACGAATTGCGCGGCATCGGTGGCAGCGGCTTCGGCATTGGCACCGATCCGGCGGTGGGCGTGTACGTCGACGGCGTGTACAGCGCGCGCTCCGGCGCTGCCCTGCTGGCCTTCAACGACGTCAAGCGCATCGAGGTGCTGAAAGGACCGCAGGGCACCCTGTTCGGCCGCAACGCCGCCGCCGGGGCCATTTCGATCATCACCAACGAGCCATCCGACAAAGTCGAGGCGCGCGCGCGGATGCGGCTCGGCAACTACGGCGAGCGTCACGCCGACGTGCTGCTCAACGCGCCGCTGGAAAAGAACATGGCGCTGCGCCTCAACGTCGTCGACAACCAGAGCCAGGGCTGGCTGCGCGACAACGCCAGCGGCCGCCACTACGGCAAGAACGACGACTGGGGTTCACGCCTGTCGTGGCGACTGGACGCCACCGACAGCACGCAACTGGTGGTGACCTGGGAACACGAGCGCCTGAAACAACCGCCGCAATCGGCGATCAGCCTGATCGCGCTGTCCTCCGATCCGAGCCAGCGCGCGCCCTACCCGCCCGATCCGAACGCCTACCTGGACCCACTCCAGGCACCGCTTTACAACGACGCCATCGAGGGCCGCGAGTCGCGCCGCTACGACAACCTCTCGGCACACCTCTATCACTACATGGACTGGGGCACCCTCAGCTCGATCACCAGCTACCGCAAGTTCAGCACCTACAACCGCGGCGACTACGACGGCACCAACCATATTTCCAGCTATCTCGACACCGCCAACATCGAGTCCAATCGCAGCCTGTACCAGGAGTTCAAACTGTCCGGCAGCAGCGGCATGGCTGACTGGGTCGGCGGCGTCAGCTGGTACAAGGAAGACGCTCGCCAGGAAAGCCAGACCAATCTCTTCACCAACAGCATCGACTCGATGTTCTTGAACATCGGCGTGCCCACCGGCACCCCGGATGGCACCTTGTTTCATTATCTCGATCAGGTGTTCATGGCCAACGGCGTGCCGTTCCAGCTGGAAGGCAACCCCTGGGGCGAAGGTATCCGCAATCATCTGAAATATTCCTCGACCGCGCTCTATGGCGACGTCATCTGGCATCTCACCGACCGCATCAACCTGACCACCGGCGCCCGCCTGACCCGCGACCACAAACGCTTCCGCTGGTACAACAAGCCGCGCGTCGCGGCGGAACTCGACCAGATCGTCGACTTGCTGGAGCAGATCGGATTCTGGGCCCAGGCCGGGGTGGACCCGGCGGTATTCCGCCAGAACATCGTCTTCACCGATGCCGTCGGTCTCAATGTCGACCACAACGACAGCTGGACCGATTTCAGCCCGCGCGTGGTTCTGGACAGCCACTTCAACGACAATCTGATGGGCTACGTGTCGGTGGCCAAGGGTTACAAAGCCGGCGGCTATGACAGCGTGCAGGTCGGCTCCGAATTCGAGCCGGAAAAAGTGTGGAACGTCGAAGCCGGCATCAAGAGCGTGTTCCCGGACCAGCATCTGCTGCTGAACGCCTCGCTCTACCACTACCGCTACAGCAATCTGCAATCGCTGCGCCTCGACCCCAACACCGAAGGCTCCGGCGTCCCGCGCTACGTCGCCGACTCCAGCGACCAGAAGGCCAACGGCGCCGAACTCGGAGCCGAATGGCGGCCGCTGGACGGCTTGACCCTCCACGGCAACGTGGCCTGGATCGACTCCACCTACGGCCACAAGCTGACACCCTCCGGCGCCGATATTTCCGGCCAGCCCACCGGCATCCCGAAACTGTCTTACGCGCTCGGCCTCCAGTACGCGTGGCAAGTCGGTAGCGGGCGGATGGCCTTCACCCTCGATCACGCCTATCGCGGCGCCGGCCGCTGCAACAACGACTCCGCATTGCAGGGCACTTGCCAGATCAGCCCCAACTTCGCGGTCAACGGCTCCTACACCCGCAGCGACGCGCGCCTCGGCTGGACCTCGGCTGACGCGCGCTGGGGGGTGGCCGCGTTCGTCAACAACATCGCCGACAACCGCCGCGTGCTCGGCATCGACAATATCAGCGCCAGCGTGCTGGGCACCCCATTCGCGCACATCTCACCGCCGCGGATGTACGGTGTGGAGTTCCAGTTCAACTATTGATGAATGCCATGCCCGCCATCGCTTCCCCCCCACACGCAGCGGACGCTGCCAGCGGCAGCGCGCTGGATACCGCCTTCAGCCGCGCCCAGCGCGGCCACCGCGCCGAGCCATTCCCCGACTGGCCGGCGCGCGCCGCCCGCTTGCGCACGCTGCGGCGCCTGCTGACGGAAAACGAGGCCGCGATGGCCGCGGCCATCAACACCGACTTCGGCTGCCGCCCGACCGCCGAAACCCAGTTGCTGGAACTGTTCCCGTCGCTCAGTGCCGTTGACCATGCGCTCGGCCACGGCAAACGCTGGATGCGACCGCGCCGATCCATGGCCGGATTCTGGTTTCTGCCGGCACGCACCGAGCTCGTGCCACAACCGGTCGGTGTGGTCGGCATCATCGTGCCGTGGAACTATCCGCTGTATCTCGCCGTGGGTCCGCTGGTCGACGCGCTCGCCGCCGGCAACCGCGTGCTGATCAAGATGAGCGAATACACCCCGGCGTTTTCCAGCCTGTTCGCCGAACTCATGGAGAAACACTTCCCCGCCGGCGATGTCGCCGTGATCAACGGCGACGCCACAGTCGCGCAAGCCTTTTCCGCACTGCCATTCGGCCACCTGCTGTTCACCGGCTCCACCGCCGTGGGCCACCATGTGATGCGCGCGGCGGCCGAGCATCTGACCCCGGTGACGCTGGAGCTGGGCGGCAAGAGCCCGGCCATCATCGGCCCCGGCGCCCGCTTCGACAAAGCGGTGGAACGCATCGTCTACGGCAAATGCGTCAACGCCGGGCAAACCTGCATCGCCCCCGACTACGTGCTGTTGCCGCGTGGACAGGAGCAAGCCTTCATTGACACCGCACGCGCCGTGTTCACCCGCCTCTACCCTGACATCCTCGGCGCTCGCCAGTACGCCAGCGTGATCACCCCGCGTCAGCATGACCGCCTGCTGGCGTGGCGCGACGAGGCCGTGGCCATGGGCGCCGTGGCGCACCCACTGACGCCAAATCACGATGCCGCGGCCCGCCTGCTGCCGCCGACACTGCTGACTTTGGTGCCGGATCGCGCCACCGTCATGCAGCAAGAGATTTTCGGACCGCTGCTGCCACTGGTTCCCTACGACACGCTGGATGACGCCCTCGCCTACATCGCCGCCCGGCCGCATCCGCTGTCGCTGTACCTGTTCGAGAGCGACCGGGCCAGCGTGCGCCGCGTACTCCAGCGCAGCCACGCTGGCGGCGTCAGCATCAACGACACGCTGTATCACATTGCCCAGCACCATCTGCCGTTCGGCGGCATCGGCGCCTCGGGCATGGGCGCCTACCACGGCGAACACGGTTTCCGCACCTTCTCCAAACTGAAGCCGGTATTCCGTCAAGCCCGCATCAACGGCACCGGGCTGCTCAATCCACCCTACGGCGCGCGCTTCCAGCGCATGCTGAAACTGCTGCTGCGGCGTTGAGCCGCGGCATGACGGCGTCCATCGGCACAAAACCCGGCGCACTGACGATACGCGCCGCGCGCGCGGATGACGCGGATCGCGCCGTGCCGCTGATCCACAGCTCCGGCCCGACCGCGTTCGACTACGTCTTTGCCGACGCGCGCGCCGACGCCCAGACCTTTCTGCGCCGCGCTTTCGTCGATGGCCACGGCGAATTCGGCTGGCGCAACCATGTCGTTGCCGAACGGGACGGTCGCTTGCTGGCCGTCGGCAGTGGCTTCGCCCGCAGCGACATGCGTGGGTTCACCCTCGCTGCCGCACGCCAGATCATCGGCCACTACGGCTGGCGCGCGGCTGGCCCGGTCCTGCGTGGCCTGCGCACCGAACACATCATCCGGCCACCCGCAGAAAGCGAGTTCTACATCGGCCACGTCGCTGTTGCGCCAACCGCCCGTGGCCAGGGCATCGGCAGCGCGCTGATGTCCTGGTTCGCCACCGAAGCGCGTCGCCGCAGCCTGCCGCGCCTGGTACTCGACGTCGCTGCCGACAACCCGCGCGCCCAGGCCCTGTACACACGCCTTGGCTTCCGCGTCGTGACCACTCGCATCGCGCAGCTCGCCAACGCCCACGGTGCCGTACCCACGCAACACCGCATGATGCGGGCAGCCGCCAACTGAACGTCGCTGTCGAACCCAGCCTGTCCGCGCCAAACCATGGCAGACAAAACCCTCAAGCCTGCTATACTGCCCGGCTCGCAGTCTGCACACCCCATTGATCAGACCGGCGACACCCAAGTAAAATCCCGTTCCCGTCCGCCCCGCCAACCTCTGGTGACGCGGCGCGCAACGCGGAAACGCTTCACGTTCTGGCTACGTAGCTCAGCCGGTTAGAGCACGGCACTCATAATGCCGGGGTCGGTGGTTCGAGTCCACCCGTAGCCACCAGAACTCCCTTCGCAAGCAACCAGGGTCAAGGGCGAGCGCCTGCCGCCGGCGGTGCTGGCGTTCGGCGCCGCAGCGATAGTCCGTTTCCGTGATCCCGCTTCCAGCGGTGCCTACACAGTGCCCACTGCAGCGGCAAGCGTGCCCTTATTGCGGCGCCCCACGGTTGCCATTCAAGCCGAAATGCCGCTCCAGCGATGACATCAAGTCGTTCTTGAGTCGCGCTGATAACCCGGGTCGTGGCGTGAGCAGCGCGCTAGATCGCCCAGCGGAGCCACGCCACGGATCACGGTGAAGCCGCCCAACGAGGTATGCAGGATGCCGGAGAGGATCATGGCGCCGTCCCTTGCAGGAGTTGTTGCTCGAAACGTTCGCGGGCTTGTTGCCAGACGGTTTCGGCGTGGGTGCGCAAGGTAGCCTCTTTAGCGCGCGCATCGTCGACTGCGCACACCACCTTTTCCTGTACTGCACGGTCAGGCAACACGACAGGGATCTGGCGAATAGAGCCATAATCAAGCGCGACACGTGTTCCACCGCTCACAGGGCGATTCGAGAGTAGCGTGCCGATACGGGTATTCAAGTAGGCCGCCAGATATTTCGGCAGGCAACGTTTTGAATCGATACGCATCCGCACGATGTGCTGGTTGATATTTGCAGGCAAGTTATCGGCGGATACAACCGCTGCTGTGCCGACGCGTCCGGTGATCGTCATCAGCACATCGTTTTCATCCAATTGCGAACGTCGCAACAGACCATCGTTGACCTCATCCTGTATGTGATTGAGATCCGAATAGTCCAGCCGATTGGGCTTGACGTTCAGGATGCGCAGGAATTTGACGCCGCTTGTCGTGTACAGCGATTCGTCCTTGGCTTTTGGTGTTGCGCCACCCGCGATGTCCAGCAGAATTTGATCGAGCGCCACGACGTCGCCATTTGCGCTGTGCAGGGTATCGATTGCTTGTGCATAGCGAGGGTGATGGAATTCGGCATCGAGTCGCGAAAAGCGCACCGCATTCGCTTTGATTGCGTACGTATTGCGCGCATCAGTCACGAAGAAACGAAGTCCGAGCAGCTCCCCGATCTCAATCTCCAAATGGGGCGCAATGGCGTCCGCCTCCGCCAACGCCCGATCCCGCCCGGCGCGGGCGGCGTCGAGTTCGGCCAGTAACCGCTTCTGCTCCGGGATGCCGGGCAGCGGAATCAACAAGTCACGCAGTTCCTCGGCATTGACGTTTGACATGCCTGCCACTTGCCGGCTGACTTGGTCGATCTGGATTCGGCCGGCCGGCGAGTTCAGAAACTCCGCGACGAACTGTGGAATCGCTTGTTCCGTGTCCAGACGAACGCGGATCAGGTACGAGGCGAAAACCCAGTCGCCGTCTTCGTTGAAGGCCTCGCATTTGCCGACCAGTTCCTTCGAATTGGTGCGGTTGAACAGCAGATCGCCTTTCAACAGCCGATACCGCTCCAGGTCTGCATCGCCGAGCTCGATATGCTTCAGGTCGGAAAGATCCCATCCATTCGCTTGCAGGTTGTTCATGCGAATCATCGGTACGCCCAAGCCAGCAGTATTTGCGCGCTCCGAAATACCGTACTGAACGAAGGTTGCCAGCGTACCCAGCGGCACCATCGCAAAACATGGACTGGCGTAGTACGCACGCTTGCGCCGATCCAGCTCCTGGTACTGGGGATCGATTCGTACTACTGCATCCCCCCGCCTCACCGCAAAGCAAATCGCTTGCCCTGCGGGAACGGGGGTTAGACGAAAAAAGGGTCTGGATTCCGCTGGAATGCGTCGAACTGCCCCAGCAGCCCGCTACCCGGCATCACCTTGCGCTGGCGTTCGCTCCAGTGCCCCGGCTTCTTGCCTTCGCCCGGCGTCCAGTCGAAGGCTACTTCCCAGTCCAGCAGGTCGCAGCGCTGGCGCTCGGTGCGCGAGTGTTCCGGCGTCTCGCTGAGCACCTCGATCTGGTAGGTGCTGCGCCCGGTGGCGTCGTAGCCAATGTTCTCGGCCATGGCCATAAAGATGGCCTCGTCGTCACTGGCTTCGGCATTCAACGCGCGTTTTTCCAGAAACACCACGCTGGACTTCACCCCGGCGCCGAAATGGGCAAAGGCGAACTGCGGCAGGCTGACTACCGCCAGCACCTTGAAGCGCTCCAGCAACCAGTCGCGCACGCCTTGCAGGCTGGCATTGGTCAATAGCCCATCGGGCAGCACCACGGCCGCCTGGCCACCGGGCTTGAGCAATTGCCAGAT
>DASSXP010000154.1:0-6729 GCA_035703755.1 Rhodanobacteraceae bacterium
CTGGCGAGCCGTCTGAACGCCATGGCGATTGCGTGACTTTATCCGCGTTGCCTTAAGGCAACCCGGATCAGGCGTGGTCGAGCAAGCGCGCGGCGCGTTCACATCCCAGCGCAGAAACCGTTGCCGGCACCACGTCCAGCAGATGCAGCCCGGCCAACCGTTGCAGGCGGAACTGCACCACGCCGCCGTGCCAACGCGGTTGTCGTTGCCGTGACAGCCGCCGCGCCAGCCGCTCCAGGCACGTCGGCTCGACCAGCGGCTCGGCAACGGCCGGGATCGCATGTCGCCTGAGCAAACTGTCCCAGGCGTAGAAATCGCTGTCCGGCAGCAGCCAGATGCGCAGCTGCACCTCGCCATTGCGTGCCGCCAGTTCCAGACATTCGTGCGGCCCATAGCTGTCGATCCGCGACACCGCCCGCAGAGTGGTGACGCGCAGCAAGCCGTGCAGCCACGGATGACTGGCGACCGGCATGGACGCGCCGACGCCTTGCAGCCAGCGCTCCAGCATCGCGGTCGGCAGCACCGCATGCGGGCGTGCCTGACACACCACACTGCCGAGTCGCGGCAAATAGCCCAGAGCGTCCATCAAGCGGGGCAGCGCCGTCGACGCGGAACCGGAACGCAGCGTGGGGCATGAGGCATCAACGGTCAGCAGCATGCTCGGTATCCATCAGGGGTCACGTCACTGTCGTGGCGACGGCGTGGCAGCGCCGACCATCACTTGGTCAGAATCAACTTGTCGTTGCGGGTCAGGCGCAAGTGATACTCGCCGTCGCCATGCTGGATCACCAACTCACGCGCACCTTCCAGCAAACGGGCACTGTCGATGCGGCGGCGCGGCGCCACGGCGTGCGGCCGGCTGGTGGTCGATTGGGCGGTCGGAAATGCGGACTCAACCGCAGGCAAAGTGGACTGCAACATGGCGCACTCTCGTTGGCGGGGTTGACTTGGATGATAATGATTCGCATTACCATGTCAATAACCCCTCCCGGCTTGCACGCCCACACTCCCGCCAGTAAGCTGCGCGCACTCCATCGGGGAGTAGCCGACCGCAATGAACCATTGCGGGGTGCGCGTCAACACACTTGATCCACCGATCATGGCGCGCGCGATGTTCGCATCCGGCAAGACCGCTTGGTTTGTGCACGTCCACCCGGCCGGGGCGACGCGCATGAATCATCGCGCCTTGCAGTCCCGGCCCCTGGAGCTCCCGTGCAAACCTTCCTCATCGCCACCGGCGCCGTGGCACTGGCCGAAATCGGTGACAAGACCCAGCTGTTGTCACTGGTGCTGGCGGCCAAATACCGCAAGCCGTGGCCGATCGTCGCCGGCATCCTCGTCGCCACCCTCGCCAACCACGCGCTCGCCGCCAGCGTCGGCGCGCTGATCGCGCAATGGCTGACCCCGAACGTACTGCGCTGGATCGTCGGCCTGTCCTTCCTCGCCGTCGCCGCCTGGACCCTGGTGCCGGACAAACTCGACGACGACGAGGCCGCGCCCGCCAGCAGCCATGGCGTGCTGATCGCCACCGTGATCGCGTTCTTCCTCGCCGAAATGGGCGACAAGACCCAAGTCGCCACCGTGGTGCTGGCGGCGCAATACCACCCACTGTGGCAAGTCGTCGCCGGCACCACCGTCGGCATGCTCGCCGCCAACGCCCCGGTGGTCTGGCTCGGCGCGCGCTTCGCCAACCGCCTGCCGCTCAAAGCCACCCGCCTCGCCGCCGCCGTGCTGTTCGCCTTGCTCGGCCTGTGGGTGCTGCTGCGCTGAGTAGAGGTGAAAAAACACGCGCCTGCCGCTGACATCGTCGGCGCTCCTTGCGCCGACAATATTGCCGCACACATCAATTTGCACTTTCCGGTTTTCAATACGCCCCTCGACGCCAACTTCCGAAGGGGACAATCAAATGAAAGCCATCGCCATTCTTTTCATCACCCTGTCCAGCCTTCTCGCTGGCACCGCATCCGCCGCCAACTGGGCGCGACCGTTCGGGCTGACACCCGGCAAGACCACCTACAAAGAAGCCGCAGCCGGCGCGATCGCACAAGGCCACTTCAAGGAAACGGGCACCAGTGCCATCACCAACGGCCGCATGCTGGAGAGCCGGGGCGACGGGCTGGGCCTGCCCGACCTGCAGAAAGTGCTGCTGATCTTCGACCGCGACGATGTCTTGCAAGTGGTGCAACTGACTTTGCCCAAGGGCGACATGCAGTCCTCGATGTTCAACCGTTACAACAAGCAACTGTCCAAAAAGTACCGTCGCACCCAGTTCGTATCGCCATTCGTCGGCACCCGCTTCGCCCGTTACAAGGCCGTCAACGCCGAGATCGAATTGGAGGCTCCGCACATGTCATTCAGCATGACGGTCACCTACCCCGCTCGCCCGCCACTCCGTCACGCGCTCACGCCACGCGCCCGCCCTGTCCACCATCGCCATCGCCTCCGCAGAAAAGGCGGCTATTGCAGCGGCTCGGCGAAACCGATGGAAGATGGGTTGACCGGACGCTTACACCCGTTCACCAGCAGCGCGTTTTCGTTCGACGATGACGATCACGGCAGCTTCACCACGTCCGATGATGGCTGGATGCACGACAACGACTGGATGCACAACGACATCAATCCCGCCAACGGACTGCCGATGATGGGCGACATCGACATCCACGGCAATCCGTACGGATCGGATTTCAACGACCCTTGACAAGCTGCGACTTGCGCTGATCAGAACCTGCGCCGAATGTGTTCGATGGAGGTTGCGGGTGACCCATCACTGAAGCATCAACCTCGTGGCGGCGATGGCTTGGTCGCCAACTGTGCACCCGGGCAGCGGGCAAGTTTTCGGTCGAAGGTGTGCAAGACCAGACCATCCTGCCTGGCCTGTTCCAGGGCGACGGCGTCGCCGAAATCAATGCCGCGATCGAGGTAATGACGCATTGCGCCGACGAACAGATCTCGGGATTCGATCCGGTAGCGTGGATGCTCCAGCAAGCGCATCCCGGTTTCCGCCACCTGTCGGCGCGGGAAGGCGAAGCTGCGCGACAAGGTCCACATCGACTCCAGGAACACCACCGCGCTGATGGCGACCGATCCGGCTGCCACGATCAGTTCCCGCGCGGTTGCGCATTGTTCCGGAGCCTGGGGATCATCGAGCAGGGCGCGCAGCAGGACATTGGTATCGACGGCAATCACCGCCGCGGCCCGGTCTCTCTATGCCTGGCTGCATCGATTGCTTTGACGAACTTGGCACCCCGGTGTTGCCTGGGGACGACCAGCACTCCGAATACCGAATCGATCTCCGGCTCGCGCACCGCCTCGATGAGCACGCCCTTGCCGCTGCGCACGAAACGAACCCGTCCGCCAGGCTTGATGCCAAGTTCGCGGCGCAGCTTTGCCGGTACCGTTACCTGGCCCTTTTGCGTAACGTTGGATGTTTGCATGATGTAATACTCAATCCACGTAATACCAAGATCATAAGTAGTACTTCGGCACGACGCAAGTTGGCGCACGATGGGACACTCCGCCTCGTTGGCTTGAAGCACCCTGGAACTTGCGCCGCTCCGGTGGCTGCCCTACGCTGCCACGACTCGACAAGACAAACAGCAAGAGGGGAGCGGCGATGGGGCTGAAAGTACGGCTGGTGGTGATGAACTTCCTGCAGTTCTTCGTGTGGGGAGCGTGGCTGATCACGATCGGCGCGTACTGGTTCCAGAACAAGCAGTGGTCGGGCACCGAGTTCGGGGCGATCTTCTCGACCATGGGCATCGCGTCCTTGTTCATGCCGTCCTTGATGGGCATCGTCGCCGACAAGTGGATCAATGCGGAACGCTTGTACGGCCTGCTGCATCTCGGCGGCGCGGTGATGCTGTTCATCGTGCCGACCATCAACGATCCGCACGTATTGTTCTGGGTGATGCTGGTCAACATGTGCTTCTACATGCCGACCATCGCGCTGGCGATCACGGTGGCCTACAACGCGCTCAAGGGCGAGGGTCTCGACATCGTCAAGACCTATCCGCCGATCCGGGTCTGGGGCACGGTCGGTTTCATCGTCGCGATGTGGACGGTGAGCCTGCTGCACCTGGAGGTTTCCGCGCTGCAATTCCAGGTCGCCGGTGTCGCCGCCGTGGTGCTCGGCCTGTACGCCTTCACGCTGCCGGCGTGCCCGCCGCGCGACAAGGGCCACGATTCGCTGATCGACGCGCTCGGCTTGCGCTCGTTCGCGCTGCTCAAGAATTACAAGATGGCGGTGTTCTTCATCTTTGCGATGTTCCTCGGCGCCTCGCTGCAATTGACCAACGCCTACGGCGACACCTTCCTGCACGACTTCGCCAAGATGGACCAGTTCAAGGATGCGCTGGCGATCCGCTTCCCGGCCATCACGATGTCGATTTCGCAGATGTCGGAGACGCTGCTGATCCTCGCCATCCCGTTCTTCCTCAAGCGCTACGGCATCAAGACGGTGATGCTGATGAGCATGTTCGCGTGGGTGCTGCGCTTCGGCCTGTTTGCCTACGGCAACCCGGGCGCGCTGCTGTGGATGATCATCCTGTCCAACATCATCTACGGCATGGCCTTCGACTTCTTCAACATCTCCGGCTCGCTGTTCGTGGAGAGTCAGGCCGATTCCAAGATTCGCGCCAGCGCGCAAGGGCTGTTCATGCTGATGACCAACGGCATCGGCGCGGTGTTGGGTTCCTCCATCAGCGGCATCGTGATCGACCATTTCTTCACCAGCGCCGAGGGCGTGCTGGATTGGCACGGTATCTGGCTCAGCTTCGCCGGCTATTCGCTGTTGATCGCGGTGCTGTTTGCGATCCTGTTCCGGCACCAGCACCAACCGGAAGCCCTGACGCGCATGGATGCCATCGACCAGCCAGCGCCCGGGCACTGACATGACGGCGGAGGTCCTCGTCGTCGGCAGCTACAACCAGGATCACGTCTGGCGCGTCGATCAGTTCCCCGCGCCGGGTGAAACACGGCGCGGCCATGCCTTCCAGACGGGACCGGGCGGCAAGGGTTTCAATCAGGCGGTGGCCTGCCATCGCCAAGGCGCGGCGACGCTGTTTTTTGGCGCACTGGGCAAGGATGCACTGGGCGAGGGCGCACAACGCACCGCCGCCGACTTCGGCGTGCCGTGTCGCTGGCAGCTTTGCGATGACGCCCCCACCGCATCCACGTGCATACTGGTGGATGCGGCCGGGCGCAATGAGATCGTGGTGTATCTGGCCGCCAACGAGCGGCTCGACAGCACGCGGCTGGCGACAGCCCCGGAATGGTCAGCGGCACGGGTGCTGCTGGTGCAGATGGAGAACAACCTCGATGCCATCCACGCCGCGCTCAAACTGGCTGGCGAGAACGGCTTGACTCGGATCCTGAATCCGGCGCCGGTGCATGCCGACGCCAGCACTGCCCTGCTCGCCGACTGCGAACTCCTGACGCCAAACGAGACCGAGTTCGCGCTGCTGCTGGCGAAGCTGCATGGCGAACACATCGCGGCCGACCGTATCGCCGAGACCGACGACGCCAGCCTGCACGCGCTGTGCCGGAAGCTCGGCGTGCCCACCGTGGTGATCACGCTCGGCGGCGCGGGTTGCTTCGTGTCGCACGCCGACGGCGCCCTGCGCGGCGATGCCGAGGCGCACTACCGCTTGCCGGCCGAACGCGTCGAGGTGATCGACACCACCGGCGCCGGCGACGCTTTCAACGGCGCGCTGGCGGCGGCGCTGCTGCGCTTCGCCGGACGGCCATTCCGCGCCATGCTGGTACACGCCGGGCGTGCCGCCGCGCTCAGCACCGAGCGACTCGGCGCGGCAACGGCCTCGGTCGATTTCGCCAGCGTGATCGCGCGCTTCGGCACACCCTGAACTTGCACGAGAACGCCATGCCCGCCGCCGTCCAGGTCATCACCCACCCGCTGGTGCAACACAAGCTTTCCCTGCTGCGCAAGAAAACCACCGGCACCGCGGACTTCCGCCGCCTGCTGCGCGAGCTGTCGACGCTGATGGCCTACGAGGTGTTGCGTGACCTGCCGCTGCACGAGGTGCCCATCGAGACGCCGGTCACCCACACCACCGGACACATGATCGACGGCAAAAAAGTGGCGTTCATCGCCGTGTTGCGCGCCGGCATTGGTCTGCTCGACGGCATGCTGGAAGTGATGCCGGGCGCACGCGTGGGCCACGTCGGCTTGTACCGCGACGAGGCCACCCTGCACCCGGTCGAGTATTACCTGCGACTGCCGCGCGAGATGGGCCAGCGCGACACCATCGTGGTCGATCCGATGCTGGCCACCGGCAATTCGGCGGTGGCGGCGCTGACGCGGGTCAAGGCCGCCGCGCCGCGCACCTTGCGCTTCGTCTGCCTGGTGGCCTGCCCCGAGGGCATTGCCAACCTGCAAAACCAGCATCCGGACGTGCCGATCTTCACCGCCGCCATCGATGCGCGACTCAACGACAAGGGCTACATCGTGCCCGGCCTTGGCGACGCCGGCGACCGCTATTTCGGCACCAAGGCGTAGTGAGGCGGTGGATGCGCTCGCAAGCTCGCTTATCCACCCTACGCTTGCCACCTCACTCGCGTAGGGTGGATAAGCGCAGCGCATCCACCATATCAAGCGCGGCGAAACGAGCATGCCGTGCCGCCGCGCGCTGGAACCCTCGCCTCAATTCGGTGGATGCGCTCGCAAGCTCGCTTATCCACCCTACGCTTGCGACCTCACTCGCGTAGGGTGGA
>DASSXP010000338.1:0-4168 GCA_035703755.1 Rhodanobacteraceae bacterium
GTCGCCGGGGTTGGCGCTGAACACCGCGTCACGCAAGGTGTAGCAGCTATTGTTGGCATTGCAGGCGACGCCCGGTGCGGCATCGTCCTGGGTGGTCGTGACCGTCCAGGTGCTGGCCGCCATGGCGGAGCCGGCAAGCAAGCCGGCGATCCCTGCGACAATGCATTGCACCATACCGGTCAGGCGACGTGGTTGGGCGGCGAAGGCGCGGGTCCATGACCGCGAAGAAAGGGCGCAAGTTGCTCGCTTCATGATGTAGTCCGGTTGGCGATGGTCGGAATGACAGTGACGGGTTGTGGTGTCACACGCGGCATCAACGTGCTGCGGGGATCAGACTCAACCTATGGTCGGCGGGCGTCGGGTTCGGCGCGGCGGTAGACAGGGCGCGCCAGGCGAGGTGCACCTCGTCGTGTTTGTGGGCGTCGCTTGCTGGCCACCGTCACCCGCTCGTCAGTCGTTGCCGCGATACTGCGCAGCCCGCGCACGCACTGTCACGTCAGCGCGCGTCAGCGTTCGTTACCACGTGTTATTTCCATGTGGAATCAAGTGTTTGGGAGGCTGTCAGGACGTCGCGTGAATTGGTGTAAAGTGGCGTTCAACAGCACTGGGGCACACATGCAGACAGTGGACGAATCCGATTCGACGCCGATTGGCTGGCGATTTGGTGCCTTCGAGTTGTATCCGGCGCAACGGCGCCTGTTGCGTGATGGTGCGACGGTGGACGTCGAGGAACGCGCGTTCGACCTGCTGGTGCTGCTGGCGGAAAATCATCAGCGCGAGCTTGAACGCAGCGAAGTGACCGAGCGCTTGTGGGGCAAACGACCGGTCAGTGACAACACCTTGCGCCAGGTGCTGTACAAGGCACGCCGCGCGGTCGACGATGACGGGGCGCAGCAGCAAATCATTCGCACCTTGCATGGCCGCAGCCTGTGTTGGGTGGCACCACTGCAGGGAGTGGATGGCGCAGCCCCGTCGAGTCCCCTACTGCCACGGCCGGTGTCACGTCGGCGTGCCGGTTGGTGGCTCACCGCGGCCGTAACGCTGCTGGCGTTGGCGGGCTTGTGGCTGGACAAGGCCTATGCCCCCGATGAGGCCGCGTTGCCCCGGCTCGCCATCGCGCCATTTGAGAACCAGACCGGCGATGCGGCGATGGACTGGACCATCAACGGCTTGCCGGGCCTGATTGCCGGCTTGCTCGGGCAGGCGGGCGGCATCGATGTGGTTGACCCACTGCGATCGGCACGGGCATGGAAGTACCAGCCGCAGCAAGGCCGCAACCGCGTACAACAACTGCGTTACGTCACAGGCGCTGGGGCTGTGATCGGCGGGCGCTTGCGCAAACTGGCGGCAGACATGTTCGAACTGGACCTGCATGTGCAGCAAGCGGACCAGCCCGCGCTGACATTTGCCGTTACTGGCCCGAAGCCGGGGGTGCTGGCCGCCAATGCGGTATTGCGCATCCGTCGCGCGCTGCATCTGTCCGGGCGCGAGACGCTGGCCTCGCTGCCGCACGACCCGTTCCTGTCCGAAGCCTATGCGCGCGGCATGGATCAGGCAGGGCAGGGCAACTGGAGCAAGGCACGCGAATACTTTCAACTGGTGGCGGAAGGCGCGCCGCAATTTCTCAATGGCCGGCTGAACCTCGGCATCGCACAGCTCTTTACCGACAAGGTGGCGGATGGCAAACAGACCCTTGCCGCGCTGGCGCAATCAGCTGAACGACAACACGACACGCGTGCGCGCATGCTGGCCTTGTTGTGGCAGGCGCGCTCGCAGCGAGACGATGGCACGCCGGACGCCGCCACGGTGGGTTTGCGCGAAGTCGCCAGGATGGCGAAAGCGGCGCAGGATGCCGAAGTCGAAATCGAGGCCCGGGCCATGCTGGCCGATGCCGTGTACAAGCTGGGCCAGCACGAGGCCGCCCGGCAGGAACTGGCCGCGGCCGAATCGCTTGCCGTCGCCCACCCGCAACTGCTGGATGCGCATGCCGTGCTGTACGACGTCCAGAGCGAGATCGCCAACGGTGACGGCGACCTCACCACCGCGCTGGCGGTGGCGCAAAAGGTGCTTGCCTTGCGCGAGTCGATGGGCGATCGGCGCGGGGTTCTGGTCAGCAAGTTCTATGTCGGACAAGCCCTGTATTCCCAAGGGCGGGACGCGGAAGCCTTGACGCTGGCTGGTCGTGCCTACCGCGATGCGACGGCGGCAGGAGATATGCAGATGCGTTACACGCTGGGCGCACTGGTGGCCGCCACCTTGCTCGACCTCGGTCTGGATCGCGCGGCGCTGGCGGCGGCGCGGGAAGACGATCAGCTGGGCCGGCAACTGGACAGTGGCAGTGATCGTCTGGTTGCCCGGCAGATGGCGGCGCTGGCCGAGATGCAGCAAGCCGACTTTGCCGCCGCGCTGAAAACCTTGCGCGACGGGGCGGCGCTGGTCGACATGGATACACTTGGGCACGAGGATTATTTCAACCAGATGCTGTACACGGCACTGGCGAGCTACGTTGCCGATCCCCATGCGTTGCCGCAACTCCTGGCAGCTTTTGATGCACGTCACGCAAGTTATGGCAGTGACCCGTGGTACGCCGTCCGCCAAGCGCAATTGCAGGCACTGGTGGCGGCCGCGGCGCAACAGCCACGGCAAGCACAAGACCTGCTGCACAAGGCCGCAAGTCTGCCGGCAGCGAAGCAGGACCAGGACGTGGAGCGACGCCTGGCGCCGCTGCTGATTGCGCTGGCGGCGAACGATGCCGACCTGGCGCGCTTCGCGCTGGCGGGATATGCGCCGCGGAGCACGCCGGACGCGAACATCCTGCCGACCTACATCCGCTGGGCCGAGCAAAGCGGCGGCCACGCGGCGGCCGAAGGTGCCCGCGAACGTTTGATGGCATTGCAAGCGCAGGGCACGGCGGCATTGGCGGCCGCCGGACTCGATCCGGCAGCACCGTTGGGCAACCCGGCGGCGAGCCCGAAGGCCTCTGTGGCGCAACCATAGACGATTTCGTGCGCCCATCACGCGACGATTCACCTGTCGCAGTCATCGCGCCGCTGGCGCCACACGCCGTTGGTGGTTTACCGTGTGGCAGACTTTGACCTCGGCCCGACCATGCGCGTTTTCTCCCACACTCCGTCCAACACCGAAATCGTCTGCGCGCTGGGCTGTGCCGACCGGCTGGTCGGGGTGGATGCCGATTCGGACTACCCGCCGGCGGTGGTCGCCGCGTTGCCCAAGGCGGGCCGTGATCTGGATCTCGACGCCGACATCGTGCGGCAGCTGGCGCCGGACGTGGTGCTGACTTCCAACACCGTGCCCGGCCACGAGAAGGTGGTCGCTCGCCTGCAAGCCGCCGGCCTCAAGACGCTGGTGTCCGATCCGACGTCATTGGTGGAGTTGTACGCAAATATCGAGCGCATAGCCGACTTGCTGGAGGTGCCGGCACGCGGCGTGCGCCTGGTGGCCGAGCTGCGCGCCGCGATGCCCGCGGTCGAACCACGCGGACTGCGACCACGGGTGCTGGTCGAGTGGTGGCCAAAGCCGGTGATCGCGCCGGCGCAGCACTCCTGGGTCACCGACATGATCCGGCTGGCCGGCGGCTGCAACCCATGGGCCAACATCGATGCCAAGAGCCTGCCGATGGAGCACGACACGGCACGGGCCGCGATGCCCGATCTCATCGTCATGAGTTGGTGCGGCGTGAAGCAGGAGAAGTACCGCCCCGAGGTGGTCCGCTCGCGGCCGGGCTGGGACGCCGTGCCGGCGGTGGCGAATGATCGCATCCTCGCCGTCAGCGAAGCGTTTCTTGGCCGCCCCGGACCGCGTTTGGTCGAAGGTTACCGGCGCTTGCGTACGGCCATCGATGCGGTTTGGGATGCCGAACGCGCCGCGACGTGATCGCGTTCAGACGTCCATTTGGCACTGCCATGCCGGATCGGCTATGATGCGCGCTGTCCTGAGGTGACCACCGGTTTGGCGGGTGGTTGAAACGGGAATCCGGTGCGCGGTCCAGGCCGCAATTCCGGAGCTGCCCCCGCAACGGTAGGCGAGGTTCAAGGTTTCGCAACAGCCACTGTGCTCGATGCACGGGAAGGCGCGAAACCCCGAAGGTGCGTCCTTCGACCCGCGAGCCCGGAGACCGGCCTTCGGCAAGAACCGGACAAGCGGCGGG